>NZ_JBHIRJ010000005.1:0-122026 GCF_042197045.1 Bartonella sp. AA74HLJMH | reverse complement strand
GACAGTGGTGTCACCTCCCGATTTTATCGAAGATCCAACGGCATGAGAGGCTTGCATATCCACTTTCGTGTTTTTGGCGCGAAGATGATACTCCATCTCATCGTTTCTCACCCCTATTGTTATCTCCCCTTGGGCGCCAAGAGCAACATTGCCCTTGGCATCTATATCGGAAGCAGCCATATGGATATCGCCACCCGATAGAACAGTGGTCTCTTTTCCAGAACTTAAATGAGAGCCATTGTGCAAGGCAACATGAGATGTTTCACTCCCACTCTGATTGTCCATACTGTTGCGTGTGGCATCAATCGAAACATTCCTCTCAGCTTGCAAGAGAAGTTTATCCTTTGTTTGAACATCAGAGCCTAGAATATTCAAATCTTTTCCAGGGACATAAGTGAGCTTGATATACTTTGAAAAATATTTCTTTAAAACAAATGTGTGAATACACAACAACAAGTGTATTCCGTTTAGGGCGTTCTGTTTTGCATGAGGAGTATGATCCCATTAAAAATGAAGAGATTAAGAGGAATAAAATAGAGAGATAATAAAATAAAGGCCCCGTTAAACGAGGCCTTAGTATTTTTTGTGCTGATAATTTCATTTTTACGAAATTAGAATTTGTAAGCGACACCTACACGGAAGTCATTGGTTTTGTAGTTGAATTCACGTGTATCGTTGGCGAATTTCTTTTTACCAAAATCGGAGTAACGGTATTCTGCACGTAAAAGAACGTTGTCGGTCATTGCAAAGTCAACACCGCCGCCAATAGTGAAACCAACCATTGTCTTCGTGTCATCAGCCCAAGTACCACCAGTCAAATCTACATTTTGCTTAACTGATGGGTTTTCAACCACATCAGCTTTCTGTTCAACTTTAACTCTCTCTCCTTTTCCTGTAACTGATTGAATACCCTGTACCTGCGCATAGGCAATACCACCAGCAACATAAGGCATAATGCGGTCAACAGCAGCAAAACCGATACGAACGCGTGTAGCACCAGACCATTTTTCTTTGTAACTGTGCTTTTCCGTTACCTTGTCGCCTTTTTCAAACTGTTGCTGACCTTTTAATTCAACCTTAGCTTTTTCAAGGGCAGCATTAAAATCTGCTGCATTTTTTTCAGTAAGAGTCAATTCACGGGCTGTTTTTGATTCTTCACGGTCTGCCCAAACTGCATCGGTTTCAACACCGAGAATGAGACCATTTCCAAGGTCTACGTTAGATCCGGCATAAATACCACCCATGAAACCAGAAGGACTAGGTGTGTTATCTTTTTTGACAAGTTCTTTATCTTCTCCTGGAATAGTTACTTTAGTTTTACTCGAAAAGTTACCAACTTGACCACCAAGATAAAAGCCTGTCCAAGAAAACGAAGGGGCTGCTGCGATAACTGCTGGGGCTGTTTCACGAGGGATCACCACGTCAGCAGCTTGTGCTGCAGAAGCTGAAATTAAAGCGGCAATAGAAGTTGCTATTAAAGATTTTGTATTCATAATTTTGCTCCTAAATTAACTACAAAACGACCTTACAAGATTATAAATAGAAAAGCTGTAGTAAAAATGTCACAGTCGTACAAATAAAATCCCAGAAAACCAGTAGTTTGATCAAAGTCAAGATCTCTTAAAAATTTAATTTTTTATTAATACTTTTTATTCATAATTGCACTTTTGATGAAATTAGAACTTGTAAGCGACATCTACATGAAAGTCATTGCTTCTGTAGCCTAGTTTAAGGTAATCCTTTTTAAATTCCTTCTTACCAAAGTCTGAGTAACGGTATTCCGTACGAAGCAGAATATAATTTGTCATCGCGAAATCTATATCACCACCAAGAGTGAAATCCACCATCGTTTTTGTTTTATCAAATACCGTAGCAGAAAATGCTTTACTTGGGTTATCATTTGCCGATTTTTTTGTTCCTGAAATTTTACCAACACCCTGTATTTACGCATAAGCAATACTATCGGCAACATAAGGCATAATACGATCAGCGACGGAAAAACCAACACGAACCCGTGTTGCACCAAACCTTTTTTCTTTGAAACCAATGCGATAAACTGCTGTGTCACCCTTTTGAAACTTTTCATTTTCATCCAATGTAACACCAGCATCTTCAAATTCATCATTAAAATCATCAATCGTAAGAATCTTTGAGACCGTCTTCGTCTCTCCTCAGTCTGCCCAGACTGTATCAGTTTCAACACCTAGAATGAGGACATTTCCAAGATCTACGTTGGAACCTAAATAAATACCACTTATGAAACCGGAAGGCATAGGTAGTGCATCTTTATCTGAAGTTTTTTCTTTTGTCTCAAAATCAAATACATAAACTTTGACTTGAAAAGTTGCCAACTTAACTACCAAGATAAAAACCTGTCTAAGAAAACGAAAGAGCTATGATAACTGTTGGAGCTGTTTTACGAGGAATGACAATATCAGCAGCTTGTGCCGCAGAAGCTGTAGTCATAGCGATAACAAAAGTTGTTACTAAAGATTTTGTATTCGTAAACTTTGCGCCTCATTTATTTAGAGGATAATGCTACAAGATTACATAAAGAAAAGCTGTAGTAAAAAATAATACAGTCATAGAAAATGGAGGATGCGCTCAAAATAAAATCGCTGCATGACTTTACAACACTATTAACGTCACTCCGTACGAGAATTCGTAAGTTAACTTATCGATTTTGAATGTAATTCTTGTCTGTCGTTTATGAAAATATTTTTATATCTCCAATAAATATGGAGTGAGTAATAATATAACAACAGAAAATAATAGAGGCTCTGTCTTTGACAGAGCCTCTTGGAAGTTTATTTCGTTTTTTACGAAATTAGAATTTGTATGCAACGCCAACACGGAAATCATTGACTCTGTATTGAAGTTCAGCTGTGTCTTTAAAGTATTTCTTTTTACCATAGTCTGAGTAACGATATTCTGCACGCAACAGAACATTGTCTGTCATTGCAAAGTCAACACCAGCACCAAGGGTGAAACCAACAAGGGTCTTTGTTTCATCATATACGTTACCAGAAGCAATAACCTTATTAGCATCCTTACCAGCATGAGCATCTTTTTTCACTTCAAGTGCGGAAATGCCCTGCATCTGCGTATAAGCAACACCACCAGCGATATAAGGCATGATACGATCAGTAGCAAAACCTATACGAACGCGTGTAGCACCAGACCACTTTTCTTTCATAGTAATACTTTCGATGTATTCATCCCCGCCTGCAACTTCTAGACCATCGTTCTTTTTGATCTTAGCATCATTGAGGAGTTTATTAATTTTATCAAGACTTTTACCAGTTCCCTGTCCAACAATCATTGTTATACCATCAATTGTGTCTTTTTTACCAATAAAAGAGACATCTGTATCCAAGCCGAAGATCACACCATTGCCGAGATCAACATTGTAACCTGTGTATAGGCCACCGAGCATACCGGAAAGCTTAAGATCGTGCCAACCTAAAGTGCTAGAACCTTTGTCAGATTTCATTGAACGACCACCAATCTGAGCACCAAGATAAAAACCTGTCCAAGAATAGGCAGGGGCTGCTGTGATGACTGCTGGGGCTGTTTCACGAGGGATGACAACATCAGCAGCTTGTGCTGCAGAAGCTGCCGCTATAGCGATAACAGAAGTTGTTACTAAAGATTTTATATTCATAAACTTTGCTCCTAATTTATTTATGAGCACAGTGCTACAAGATTAAACGAAGAAAAGCTGTAGTAAAAATGATACAGTCACAGAAAATGGAGGGCACATCCCAGACAAAATCGCTTCATAGCTTGATTTTGTACGAGAAACCTAAAGATATATATATAAATAACTTATTGGTTTTTAAATGTAATTCTTGTTTATTGTCTATGATTTTTTTAAGAAAACCTGAATAATATCTTTTCACATCCACAATAAATTATGTATTGTGTGATAATATAGCAACAAAGAATAACAGAGGCTCGGTCAAAGACAGAGCCTCTTCGTTATTTAACTTACCATCTATTAAAATTTGTAAGCAACACCAACTCGGAAATCATTGGTTTTGTAAGATGTCTCATATTTATCATTTGAGAATTTCTTTTTACCAAAATCTGAGTAACGATATTCCGCACGTACAATAATATTATTGGTCATTGCTAAATCAACACCAGCACCAAGGGTGTAACCAACAAGGGTCTTTGTTTCATCAGACAGAGTACCAGAAGCGATTACTTTGTCTGAATCTTTATCTGTTATTGAAATCAACGCACTATCTTGAAGCTGTGTATAAGCGATACCACCAGCAACATAAGGCATAATGCGTTCAGCTGCAAAACCAATACGCACGCGCGTTGCACCAGCCCACTTTTCTTTAAAAGTGAAACTGTGGGTTCGTTTAGCACCAGGTTTAAGCGCATCTTTACCAATATTAATTGCAGCGTCTTTTAATACCTTGTTAATATAATTGATGTGTTCCGGGGCAATGACATATGTTTTTCCTGTCTTCGTGTCATCTTTATTAGACCACATGATATCTGTATCAACACCTAGAATAAGGCCATTACCAAGATCAACGTTGGAACCTGCATAAAGACCACCCATGAAACCAGATAGTTTAGGCAAAAGGTCATCAGGCGCTGGAATCTTGTTTCCATTACTGAGAATATCCATTTTCGTTTTACCCGAAAAACCACCAATCTGGCCCCCAACATAAAAACCTGTCCAAGAAAAAGTTGGAGCAACAATAACGGGAGCAACAGGTGTTGGTCTTGGGGGAACAATAACATCTGCTGCTTGTGCTGCTGAAGCTGAAACAAAAGTGAAAGCAGAAGCTGTTATTAACCATTTCATATTCATATTTTCTCTCCATAGCTGAATATTTATTTGAACACACCGTTTCATATAGAGCCCCATCTTCAGATATCTGTAGCAAAAATGATACACTTATAAAAAAAACAAAAAGCCAATCAAAGTACCCTTAATTGCTTGATCTGTAATAATGAGAATAAAACTATGCCCATGCACAAATGATCTCTTTTCCTCACGTTTTCTCTCCTTTATTATTTTGAAAAAAAACTGCGCCACAGTACCCTCCGTGTAAAGCGTGTGCTATTGACATAAAAATATAATATATTGATTTATAATGAAAAAATATCTTTTATATTAATTTGTCTGCAATATTGACGATGCTCTTATCTTAAGCCTTTTTATACTAAAACCCCCCAGCACCTCACAAACGAGCAAGTGTGTGAATAAATAAAACTATTTAAAAGCTAGAATGGCTCCTATTAATATTCTCAATATTATAACAATGAAGACTGTTACAATATTGAGAGCAGCTAAATGTAACAGTTCCATTTAAATTCATACAAACAACGTTTTTAGCTTCATCCTTCGTATAACCAAATGTGAATAGCTCTTTGATTATTTTTTCATCATTGTAAAGAATGCTTGTACCCGACAGAACAAGATCTTCACTACCCCATGAACTGCAATAAAATTACATGTAATTTCATCACGCTTGCTCTTTGTTTTTAATTTAGGAATTTATTCCTTTTTGACATATTTACGCTTCTGCTTAACTTTCTAGAAAATCTTTTCCAGAGCTTTAGCCCTATTTGTAGGCTATCATTTCATACTCTTTTTAGCTAAATTGAAAAAAATACCTAAAGACAGACAACCGGTATGATAAACATTAAAACTTATATAGAAATCTCCTTAAAGCTGAAAAAACGAGAAATCTTTCTTAAAGTTTTCACACCACACCTTGCTTTAGAAATCATGAATTTGGCAGAAAAAATATCTGATATTTTGAATCATAGACAAATGAATATTTTATAAATTCTGTAGTCGAAGCATAGCATGAAAGATCAAAAGTTTAACATTTTTGTTGCTTCACTCGATTTTGATGAAGTATCCTCTCTGCAAACAGCTTAGTTTCTTGTTGAGAGGATTTTCTTAACTCCTTACTTATGTGATTCACTTAACTCAAGGCTCTCTCTGGACAAGCCCTACTCTAAAAACACTTATCAAGGAGTTTTATATGCGCTGTATAGTTACGCTTAAAATGACAGTATTTACAGTATAACAGCGTAACCCAAAATCGGGAGGTTATATTTATCCAAACCCATGAATTTTTTAGAGCGATTGCCATTATACAGAGTATTCTTACACCGAAATCCACCTCCCCATATCTTTTCCAAATAGTACTCTTCACCACCTCCGTACACAATTATAATACCCTTTGCGAACAACTGCTCCTCCACTTTTCAAATGATAAAAAATATCTCCTCTCTTCAATTCCCGATCATACGTTAGACCTCTTGATGTTGTTTTCTTACTTTTTAATAACTCATTGGACTTCGACCAAATAAGTCTGGTCGTTTTCCTTTCCCTGATCCTTTTTTAGGCATTTTAAATCTTTTTTTACCAGAATATGATACAGGTACTAACTTAGCTGCTGTCATGCATTGGTTGTTATGCGTGCAAGAAAGTTCCATTTGAACAACTTCAGAGAAGATCTTGCTCAACTGTTCACTAGAAAAAAGATATCTAGGAGGAACAAGAGAAGGTATACCCTCTATTAACTTTTGAGAAGACAAGAAAGAAGCACCCTGAGCTACAGAGATTGAAGCAAACGTAGCGAAAGCCGTAATAAAATATTTTATGTTCATAAATTTAACCTCGTAGAAATATCCATAATGGATTTTATCTAGTGTCTTCATTGCAAATTTCTAGAGAAAAATAGCATGTTTATAGATAAAAAGTGAGAATCCTCAAAAAACAAAGCTTTGAAGCATTTTAATTTTAAAATAAAAGAAAATTGCCCTGCTCTGCCAACATAGAAATTACTTATTGAGTAATAAATAAAGGCACGAAGTATCGTCTGAAAATAATAAACTATATGAACTTCATACAATATACTGATTTATAATGATAATTTAGCGTTATTCATATTGACTGAGAACCCTAAATACCATAAGATTCTCTCCTTCAAAATCTTTTTCATGTTGAATCAATCAAAACCATTTGTTTGCACGTTACAAGTTGGAAGAGCTGTGTGGATAAAAACACTAAAAAGACTAAAAATGTCTCTTATGAACCGTCTCAAGTGCTAAGGACTTACACAACATTGGGAATTGGCACAGTTGTGTGGATGGTAGCGGCTTGTTACTCCATAAGCATAAAGATGGTAGTGTTCAATAGATTTTATATTGGTATTGGAAGCTTTATTGTTATATCTTTTATGAGCGCCACCGTAAAATGAACTTGGGTGTCGGTTTCTTTACAAAAAGCACATGAATTAGCAACACAAATATATTCCGTTTAGGGCGTTCTATTTTACACGAAGAACATAAATCCATTAAAAACATGAGGCAATGCGTAATCTCTATTATTTAACAGACATTGCTTTAAATACTTTTGAAAGTCGTAAAGCAGAATTAAAAATGATGGTAAAGATGAGATTTGGTTTTTACATTTACACATTCATATTCTCCCCCAATTAGGCTGTATACCGGTTTCAGAGATTTAAGTCTTCCAACCTACCGTATGTTTCCAGCCTCTCCTCAAAATTGCTTTGTTTCAAATAAAAGCTGTTACAAAAATAAAAAATATGGATTCGCAAAAGTACTTTTATTGCCTAAACTTCAAATGAAATAGCACTTAAGAATTTATTATAATTCTTATCAGAAAAGATGAGAGGATAAAACGCCCATAATGTACAAGCATTTTGTCCTCTCACATCAATAATTAACTCTATTTAAAAGCCAATTTTAAAGTTAGCTATGCGCAAAAATATCAACTTCCGCCCATCCTAAAAGATCAAGCCTAGCTCTCATAGGCAAAAATTGAAAGCATGCCTTGGCAACATTTTCTCGCTCTTCACGTCTTAAACGTTCTTCAAATATAACCTTTAAACGATGTAAATATAACACATCCGACGCAGCATATTCAATTTGTGCCTGTGATAACGTTTCTGCCGCCCAATCCGAAGATTGTTGCTGTTTAGAAATATTCACATTCAGCAATTCATTACAAATTTCTTTCAAGCCATGACGATCCGTATAAGTGCGCGTGAGTTTCGAAGCAATCTTTGTACAAAAAATAGCCTCTGGCATAACACCAAATGTATGCGCTAAAATAGCAAGATCAAAACGCCCAAAATGAAATATTTTGGTTATTGCGTTATCCTCAAGCAATTTTATCAAATTTGGTGCACTCTTTTGTTCTTTAGCAATCTGAATAACGTCAGCAGTACCATCTCCAGAAGAAAGCTGAACAACGCATAAACGATCACGATAGGGTTGTAATCCTAAAGTCTCGGTATCAATCGCAATGGCATCAGTTTTATAATTGTCTAAGTTTGGTAAATCACCTTGATGAACGCGAATCTCAGCCATTTACCCTCCTACTTGCTAAAGCAGCAAGAATACGCGCCCAAGACCGCTGCCCCTTATGAAACGATTTTAAATTATACTTTTCATTAGGAGAATGAATACGGTCATCAGCCAATCCAAAACCAACCAAAAGAGTTTCCATACCAAGAATTGACCGAAAATCTGCTACAATTGGGATCGAGCCCCCCATGGCTGTCAAGACAGCGGGCACTTCCCACTCTTGTGATAAGGCATCCTTCGCCTCCTTGATAAAAGATGAATCATCAGAAATCTGAAGTGCCGGAGAAGAACCGTGATTCTTAAATTCAACCTTACAATCAGCAGGAATTGAGCTACGTACATAATCACGCAACGCTTGGCGTATTTTCTCTGGATCTTGCTTATGCACCAAACGACACGATACTTTTGCACTCGCTTGAGAAGCAATAACTGTTTTCATCCCTTCCCCTTCATAGCCGCCACTAATACCATTAATTTCCATGGTAGGACGTGCCCATACAAGCTCTAAAATGCTCCGCCCTTTTTCACCAGCTGGAACGGAAAGTCCTATAGGACCAAGAAAATTTTCAGCAGTACAATTAAGTGCATTCCATGATTGTAAAATCTGTGGAGGTGTTTCTTCTACGCCATCATAAAAACCAGGAAGTGTTGCCCTATTATTTTCATCGTGAAGTCCTGCTAAGATTTTCGTTAAAATACGAATGGGATTAGCTGCTACTCCTCCAAAATAACCAGAATGTAAATCACGATTCGCTGCTGTGATAATAATCTCTTCTGCCATAATTCCCCGAAGAGAAAGAGCAATAGATGGTGTATCCGCATCCCACATTGACGTGTCACAAACCAATGCATAATCTGCCTTAAGTTCATCTGTATTTGCTTTTAAAAAAGGAATAAGGGAAGGAGAAGCACATTCTTCTTCTCCCTCAAATAAAACAGTAACTTTAATAGGAAGCTGCCCTGTTTCTTTCTTAAATGCACGACATGCTTCAATAAAAGTCATCAACTGACCTTTGTCATCTGAAGCTCCACGAGCACAAATAACTTTCTCTCCATCTCTCTCTTTTAAAGAAGGTGTAAATGGATCATCCTCCCATAAACTCAATGGATCAACAGGTTGAACATCATAATGTCCGTAAAACAACACATGCAAACAATCATCTGAAGGTCCAGGATGATGCCCAACAACCATTGGATGCCCTGGCGTATCACGGCGTGAAGCCTCAAAACCAATGCTTTTTAAACCCTCTACTAACCAATCAGCTGCTTTACGACATGCATCCTTGTAAGCCGAGTCTGTAGAAATCGATTGAAAACGTAAAAGAGAAAAAAGGCGTTCAAGGCTCTTCTCTATATTTCCATCAAGATGTGTTAGTACTTTATTCAGCATAAAAAAAACCTTTCAAGCCTTGTGTAATTATATTATAGATGCGATGACTTTAAGCCTCTTGTAAGATTTTGCAAGACACCTTATTCATTTTTGACATTGTGAGCAGTAAAAACTTGAACGTCCAGCCTGTAAAATGCGCATAATAGGCGCTCCACATTCCAAACATTGCTTGCCTTCTCGTCCATAAACTGAAAAAGCATGCTGAAAATAACCAAGCGAACCATCTATATGCATATAATCACGTAAAGAAGAGCCACCAGACAAAATGGCTTCAGAAATCACATTGCGTATATTTTGTGCTAAAGAATCTGCAAATTCACGTGCACGTGCCGTTTTTGATGCCAATGTAAATGCACCACGTTGTGGAGACAAACGACTCCGCCAAAGTGCTTCACAAACATAAATATTCCCAAGACCTGCAACAATAGACTGATCAAGTAAAACACCCTTGAGAGACATTTTTTTATTAACAAAAGCCTTTTGTAAATAACGACCAGAAAACGAATTACTTATAGGTTCAAGACCTAGCTTATTTAAAAGTGGATGTTCATAAAGCTTATCCGTATCGACTAAAAGCATAAACCCAAAGCGACGCACATCATTATAAATAAGACGATAAACGTCACCATTCTTTGTCTGAATATCCATGACAAAATGATCATGTTTAACTAATTTACTTGACACTGAACAAGCTTTTCTTAAAAAATCATTCTCTATACGCCATGAACCAGACATTCCTAAATGGCTTAAAATCGTTTCATCCTGAGAAAGATGAAATAATAAATATTTCGCACGCCGACCAAGTTCTATAATTGTTCTGCCAATAAGGCGCTCAGAAAAAGCCTCAGGAAAAGGAAAGCGCAAATCTCTACGATTAAGTTTGACAGATACTATCTTTGCATCAGTTACAACGGACTCAAGTCCACGACGAACTGTCTCTACTTCAGGAAGCTCAGGCATTACTCTTCTTTAATAATTATACACTTTCCAATCGTATCACTGATAAATTGACTTCTTCCCCCCTCAAAAAACGAAGACTTCCTCTACATCTACTAAACAAATTCTTGATGAGTGGATTTTACTTGGATTCCTACTTATGTGAATCATTTAACTAAAGGCTTTATGGACAAACCCTGCCTTGAATATATACCACACACTCTAAAATACTTAACGTATCAATAAAGCTTACATCCCACCCCTCCTCAAATGACCGTGTTTTATGGTAACAAAATTAAGCCCATTCACCCTTACGAAATACAGGAACTCTTACACCATCTTGGGTAATGCCATCTATGTCAATTTCACCAGAACCAATCATCCAGTCAATATGAATGACACTTTTATTCCCACCACGTGCTGCAATCTCTTCTGACGTCAATGATGCCCCATCTAAAAAGCATTTGGAATAACACTGCCCTAAAGCAATATGACATGCAGCATTTTCATCAAATAAGGTATTATAAAAAAGGAGGCCACTCTTAGAAATTGGTGAAGAATGGGGCACAAGGGCAACTTCGCCCAACCGGCTTGCACCCTCATCACTTTGCAAAACCTGCTGTAAAACTTCTTGGCCTGTTGATGCACGAGCCTCAACAATACGCCCGGCTTCAAAACGTACTTCAATATTATCAATCAGAGTTCCTTGATAGGAAAGGGGCTTTGTTGAGCGAACGAAACCTTCAACCTTATGAGCATGAGGAGTCGTGAAAACTTCTTCTGTCGGAATATTCGGATTGCAAATAACACCATTTTGAGCAACGGATGCACCACCATGCCATTCATGATCATCTGCCAAACCAACAGTTAAATCAGTCCCTGGCCCTGTAAAGTGTAAGGCAGAAAAACGCTGCTCATTAAGCCAAGATGACCGTTTCTTCAAATGTGCATTATGAACAGTCCACGCCTGCACCGGATCTTCTCCTGTAACACGTGAAGCAGAAAAAATTGCATCGGCTAATTTTTTAATCGCCTCATTAAGTGGTAAAGAAGGAAACATTGCCTCAGCCCATCCTGCTGTTGGATAAGCAACAATCGACCAATTCATAGCAAAATTTGATATTTGCTTGAGTGCCGGCTGGTAAGCTATTGAAGTGGCTTTATTTAAACGTGAAACCTTATCAAAATCCTGATTGGAAAGGAGCAAAGGATTATCACCAACAATCGCTAAACGCGCTGCCCCATTTTCAAAAGCCTTTGCCATTCCCTCATAAAGCCAAGAAGGGGCACAATCAAAACTAGCTGTATGGGCATTTTCAAACCGTGTAAGCGATAACATATCATCACTAAAAATTGGTGTAATGACACCAGCACCAACCTTATAAGCATGATATGCAATACGCCGAACAAAAGGTAACGCTGAAACTGGAGCAGTTAAAACAAGATCCTGCCCCTCTTGTAAATTCAACCCCACTTTCACTGTAATTTCTGCAAGACGATTAAGCATTTCAGGCAAAATTGTCTCATGAATATCAAAGTACATTACCAATACCCTTCTTTAAATAGAATGCGTTCTTTATGTCGTCATATTATAAATTGTTTTTCAGATCCTTTGAGTTCGCTTTCTCTACGTATATTTATGCGTATCATTATCGCTAAAATTCACTTAATTCATAAACCGCAATGGGTATATCATCCTTCTTTGGTCATGAAAAACTTACTAGTTCCTGTGTCGTTTTTCTAACATTGCAACAATTGCATTCAACTGATCTGATGAAGGTAAAACCATAATCGTTTTATTTTCCTCTTTCCTAGCTAGATGTTGAGGTGCATAGGCAGGGATAGGAACTTTATCAAGCTGTACCATAGCAAAAGGCGCAGGATGTGCCATCTTGGACTGTGCTACTTCTGTCGAAGGGGATGTACTTTTCTCTGCCTTTACGCCCCTACTCTCTAAGCCTTCATCTATAAAGCTTGGCGCATGACCAGAACGTTCTTGAGCAAAAGCATAAGCAACATCATAAGGGCGATTATTTGTAGGAACTTGAAGCTCTCCATCACGTGATCGTTTTTCATAAAAAGCATTTCCCCCTGCAACCTGAACATAATGCATGTTTTTATACGGAAAAGACAAACCAGCGGTATGAAAAAACTTAGCGTGTTTAACTTTCTTATCTCGTTCACCCCGTAAAACGGCATCAGCCGCCTCTCTTACACGAGCAACAGATGCTTTCTCCGTCATAGGACGCGTTAAAACACCAGGAGCAAATTGCCTATATTGACCAACAACACCACAAATCGTCTTAGGATAGGCGGTTGAATTAACACGATTCATAACAACCGTTCCAACGGCAATCATTCCTTCACGGCTTGTGCGATTTGATTCAAAATACATCGCTCGCATAAGACATTGACGCTCTGTCAATGGATATGTAACCGCTTTTGTCTTATTATTATTTATTTTTCCAGCATCTAAATGACTTGAAGCACATCCCACAACAACTAACGGCGCTACACAACAGGTAACAAAAACATTCCAACGATTTTTTTTCATCTTATGCAACACATTCCTATAATCTCTGAGATATTCAAGTCTTGAAATGAGCTTTAAATGTATCTCTCAATAAAGTACATAGCTAATTGTTACCACTCAGTAAAATTTTAATACAAGAGGTAATCAAAAAGTATCTATGCAAAATAAAAAATAAAAAACTCTTAATTTACAGATCGATATTGTTATTCTTCATGGTTCAATATAGGCTATAATAACCCACACGTTTCAATTACAATAAAGTAACACTATCCACTTCTTCTACATACGAAAAAATAATACAGATATCCCCTTTAATATAAAATTTTAACAAAATGATCTGAAAGGAAATTCCCCTAGAAAACTCCCCTCCTGCCACAATACGAGTGATGATATCATCCAATATACAAATATGTCAAACCAAGAGTTAACAATCTGCCATGCTTCTCTGAAAAAACTCTTTGTTGCTTCTTTGTGCTTTGCCATAAAATGGTTATCTTATTCTTCTTATAGCTGCACTGTAAGAAAATACTCATATATCTACAAACTTATTTTATACATATAAGAAAAATTTTAATCTATTTTCTTCTCACCTACCCCAACTTTATAAGTAAGGTCATCGCGAGGACGATCAGAGGACATATGGTAACCCGTTATGATATAATGCAGCATTTCAGCAATATTAGTAACATGATCACCAATTCGTTCAATATTCTTTAAACAAAACAGTAAGTGCGTACAAACCGTAATATTGCGCATATCTTCCATCATATACGTCAAAAGTTCACGAAAAAGAGAAGTATACAAAGCATCAATCTTCTCATCACGCTCACGCACCGCGTCAACACGCTCTAATAGGCGACTCGTATAAGCATTTAAGACTTCTTTTAATTGATTGAGTGCTAAAGCTGTAATTGTTTCAAGCCCATGATAAACAGAAGCAGATTGACGTATTTCTGAAAGTGCAACAGTCCTTTTAGCAATGTTTTTTGCCATATCCCCAATCCGTTCAAGATCAGAAGAAATACGAATGGCTCCAATAATTTCACGCAAATCGACAGCCATCGGTTGGCGTTTGCAAATAATAGCAACCGCTTTTTCATCAATGTCACGTTCTGCTTCATCTAAAAACACATCATCGGCAATCACTGTCGTTGCAAGTTGAAGATCACTACTCACAACCGATGCGACAGAACGTTCAATCATCCTTTCTGCATGGCTCCCCATTTCTGTAATCCTTACTCTTAAATATTTTAGTTCTGCATCATAAGAACGGACAGTATGTTTCATAGACATATCTTACACTCCTCAATTCACCTATCCAAAACGCCCCGTAATATAATCTTGCGTCCGTTGCTCTTTTGGTGAGGTAAAGATCATTTCAGTCGCACCAACTTCTACCAAATGCCCTAAATGAAACATAGCCGTATGTTGAGAAACACGTGCGGCCTGTTGCATGGAATGCGTTACGATAACAATTGTATAATTTTGCCGTAACGCATCGATAAGCTCTTCAATCCGTGCTGTCGCAATGGGATCAAGAGCTGAACATGGCTCATCCATCAAAATAACTTCAGGACTAACCGCAATAGCACGTGCAATACACAAACGCTGTTGTTGTCCCCCTGATAAACTTGTTCCAAGATCATGAAGGCGGTCTTTTACTTCTTCAAACAAACCTGCCTGCCTCAAACTCTTTTCAACTACATCATGCAATTCAGAGCGTGTTTTAACTAAACCATGAATGCGTGGACCATACGCAACATTCTCAAATATAGATTTTGGAAAAGGGCTGGGCTTTTGAAAAACCATTCCAACACGAGCGCGCAATTCTACAACATCAATCCGTGTGTCATAAATATTCTCCCCATCTAAGGTAATAAGACCAGTTGTTTTAGCGCCTTCAATCGTATCATTCATACGGTTAAAACAACGCAAAAAAGTTGACTTTCCGCATCCTGATGGACCAATCAAAGCAGTTACTTGATGTTCAGGAATATCAAGTGTAATACCGTGGAGTGCTTCTTTATCTCCGTAAGAAACCTTCACATCCTGACCGCGCATTTTAATCTTCATTACAAAAATTCACCTTACAAAAATCTTATCAAAGCTGTTGTTTTATTAAAATTACTGGCGGCGTTCAAATCGTCGACGTAAAAAAACCGCAGAAATATTCATGATCGCAAGAAAAATCATCAATACAATAATAGCACCTGATGTCTTTTCAACAAAAGCACGCTCTGCTTCACCCGCCCACATAAAAATTTGAACAGGCAAAGCCGTTGCTGGATCCATGGGGGTCGTAGGAATATTAACAACAAAAGCAACCATTCCAATCAAAAGCAAAGGAGCTGTTTCACCCAAAGCCTGAGCGACTCCAATAATTGTGCCTGTTAAAATGCCAGGCGCAGCTAAAGGAACAACATGATGAAAAATCATTTGTGTTTTTGATGCTCCCAACCCCAAAGCTGCAGAACGAATAGAGAGAGGAACAGCACGCAGAGCAGAACGTGTTGCAATAATGATCGTGGGAAGAGTCATGAGCGCTAAAACAAGACCACCAACAAAAGAGGCTGAACGTGGTAATCCTAAAAAATTAACAAAAAAAGAGAGTCCTAAAAGACCAAACACAATTGAAGGAACAGCTGCAAGATTATTGATATTAACCTCTATAAAATCTGTAAATTTATTTTTGCGTGCATATTCTTCTAAATAAAGAGCCGTTGCTATGCCTATCGGAAGGGAAACTAATAAAACGATGCCTATCATATAAAGAGAACCAATGATCGCAACACCTAATCCCGCAGTCTCAGGACGACTTGAAGCGCCAAATGTAAAAAAACCAATATTAAATGTTTTATAAAGCGTACCATCATGCGCTAAACGCTTTATCCATTCTATCTGTCGATTAGAAACTTTACGGTTTTTTTCTGCTACACGCAGATCAATCTGTCCCTTATAAGCAGAATCAATATCCGCAGATGCCAAAACTTTAACTTTTTGCATTGTGCCAATCAGTTTTGGATTTTTTGTCACCATTTCACGCAGTTGAACACGGACACCATTTGAAAACATACGGTTAACGTCCAAAAGAGAGGCTCGATCATTTTGATTGATATTAAGTTTCTTCGCTAAAGCATTGCGTACAAGAAGTGGATAATTCGCCGTCATGAGCACTTGTGGTTTTGTTTTACGTTGACCACTTGGATCAATGATCTTTTCATCCAAATAAATCGATAATGTCATTTCACTTTGAAAAAAAGCTGTATAACCCTGACTAATGATAGACCATAAAAGCGTAAATAAAAAAAATAAACCAATAAAAATGGCAATCAAACCATAGGCACGAAAACGACGTTCAGCCCAATACCGACGCTTGAGACTAATATTGCGACGAGGAAAAAAATCTTCATTCATTCATATTGTTCCCGATATTTACGCACAATATAAAGAGCTAGAATATTCATCAAAAGTGTCATAACAAAGAGCGTCATCCCTAAGGCAAAAGCCACCAGAGTTTGTGGAGAATTAAACTCAAAATCACCGGTCAATTGATTAACAATCTTAACAGTCATCGTAGTCATTGCTTCGAAAGGATTGAGTGTTAAGTTTGCTGCAACACCTGCCGCCAAAACCACAATCATTGTTTCTCCAATTGCACGCGATGCCGTCAACAAAATGGCCCCCATAATCCCTGGAAGCGCTGCTGGTATAACAACTTTTTTAATTGTTTCAGATTGCGTTGCGCCTAAACCATAAGAACCTTCACGTAAAATGCGTGGAACAGCCGTAATAACATCATCCGATAAAGAGGAAACAAAAGGTATCAACATAATTCCCATCACAACTCCAGCAGTCAAAACACTTTGTGCCATAATAAAACTAACCCCGTCTGAGAGAGAAGCAGAGAGATCTCGTAAAAATGGTCCCACAACCTTCAAAGCAAAAAAGCCATAAACAATCGTTGGAATGCCAGCAAGAACTTCTAACAATGGCTTCACAATTGCTCGCAATCGCGAAGAAGCATACTCCGCCATATAAAGAGCTGAAAATAGTCCTATAGGTACAGCAAAAAGCATGGCAACAAATGCAATATAAAACGTACCAGCAAGAAGCGGTATTAAACCAAATTGTCCTACTTCATCGCTGGAACCGCTCGCGGAAAAACGCGGATCCCAAACTGTTCCTAAAAAGAAATTTGAAAAGGATACAGACTGAAAAAAGCTTACTGTCTGAAAAAGCATAGAAAGCGCAATGGCTATTGTTGTCAAGACTGCAACAATAGATGCACAAATCAATCCAATAATAATAAAAGATTCAACCTTATTACGGGCACGTTGATGAGGCGCAATTTGCATCATTCCACAGATAAAACCAAAGGACGCAATAGCAAAAAGAAAAACATAACCTATAAACTTAAGCTTTTCAGAAGAGAATACCCACGACTGTGCTATTTTGAACACATCATCCGATGCTTCATCGGATAAAATCAATCCCTTCGCGAGTAATTGTGCCTGCATTTCCTTATAGGAAGCGGTAGAAAGATTCCCCTCAAAGCGATGAATCTTTTTGACGAGACTTCGAAGTGTCTCCCAAAGTAGATCGTGATTTACAGGCTCTGTTACATGCGCACTATACGCCCCCAGCTCTCGAGAGGCATTATACTCTAAATAAATTGTACTCCCAGCATCCCAAACAATTAAAAAAATAAAAGCTGGAATAACCGTAATCAAAAATGTCCACCAGCCATAATAATACGCACGAGAATGCATTTTATGTTGTCTGTATTCAAGAATGCGTGCTCGCATATAAGAAATACAAAAGCCACAAAATCCAAAAATCAATAATAGCAAAACAATGAAGGAAATGCGCATTTTATCTTTCAGTTTTTATAAAAAAATAGCACCCAAATTTCCTATCTCAGAAATCCAACAAATTTTCCCTGCAAATTATTTCAATGTCATTACTCGACCAGCAGAAAAATCAGAACGCTGTGCTTGACGTTCCTTTTCAGGAGAAACAATCAAACCATATTCAGCCAAAGGACCCTCTGGACCAATCATTTGGTCAGAAAGAAAAAAATCAACATACTCTCGCAAACCTGAAATAATACCTAAATGTGCTTTCTTAATATAGAAAAAAAGCGGACGAGAAACTGGATATTGTCCACTAGAAATCGTCTCAACTGTTGGCGCAAAACCGTTAATATCGGCAACCTTTAGCCTATCAGCATTATTTTGATAAAAAGACAAACCAAAAATACCAACCCCTGTTTTATTAGAAATTAGACGCGCAAATGTTTCAGAATAATCACCATCAATATCAACCGCTTTTCCATCCTTACGTACCGCAATACAAGCAGTGTGTATCTCCTTATCATCCATTCCTAAAGACTTCATCACCTCAACTGCCCCACTCTCTTTACACCCCTCAGTAAGTAATTTTTCCTCAAAAACTTCACGTGTCCCATGCTTCTCTCCAGGAATATACGCTGCTATCGTCCAATCAGGAAGAGCACTATTGACTGCACTCCATTTCAAAACATTATTCGGTTGCAACTTTCCGTCTATAATAATTCGAGCAGCAAGGGCTTTATAAACATCTACTGGCTGTAATTTCCAATCAGGTCCCTTAATATCAGTTGCAAAAACAATGCCATCATACCCAATACGTATTTCCTCAACATCTTTTACACCAGCATCAAAACAAGACTGTAATTCACTCGGTTTCATTGCTCGCGAAGCATTAACAATATCAACAGTGTTCTCCCCAATACCACGGCAGAATTCCTTAATACCAGCTCCTGTTCCTCCCGATTCGATAACAGGAACCTTAAAATGGGGATAAATTTCTCCAAATGTTTCAGCAACAATCTTTTGATAAGGTAAAACTGTAGATGAACCAGTAATCTGTATTTGATCGCGCGCATTGCCTCCATTTGCTGACAGCAGTAGCGCAAAAATCAATCCCACTCCAATTGATAATACTTTGTTCATCTATAAACTCCCTAAAAATTGAAAACAAAGCCTCTTAATTTATATTATACGGTCATTCTAGTTCACATTTGCAACATAACAAATATAAAAAACAACATGGATCATTTTTTTAAAACCATGTTTTTGTCCTCTGTCAAATAAATTCATTTGAACGCTTGAACTCAATAACATCCCAAAACAAATGAGCAACATCCGTACCGCAGAAGCGTTTAATTTCACGAATTCCCGTAGGAGACGTCACATTAATTTCTGTTATATAATCTCCGATCACATCAATCCCCACAAAAAGAAGACCGCGTTCCTTTAAGGCTGGACCAATGCGTTCACAAATTTCATAATCACGTTTTGTTAACTCCACATTTTCCGCGCGACCTCCAACATGCATATTAGAGCGCACATCTGTTTCTGTCGGAATTCGATTAATAGCTCCAACAGGTGTACCATCAAGCAAAATAATCCTTTTATCTCCTTTTCGTACTGCCTCTAAATAGCGCTGAACAATAAAAGGTTCGTGATAAATTTCTGCAAACATTTCTAACAATGATGCTAAATTGCGATCATCTTGTCTTAAATAAAAAATACCAGCGCCCCCATTCCCATAAAGTGGTTTAACAATAATATCGCCAAATGTCTCTCTAAAAGCTGTTATTTCTTCAATATCTTTGGTAATTAATGTTTCTGGCATCAGATCAGAAAATTCAGTAACAAAAATTTTTTCTGGACTGTTGCGTACCCATGCAGGATCATTCACAACGAGTGTTTTAGGATGAATACGCTCTAACAAATGAGTTGTTGTGATATAATTGAGATTAAAAGGTGGATCTTGGCGTAAAAGAACCACATCCATATCTGTTAATTCCGTACGAACAGGCTTTTCTAATCGATAGTGGCTTCCCTCTTTATCATGTACAATCAATGGCTCTAGTCGTGCAATCACACAACCATCGTATAGAGATAAACGATCTGGTGTATAATGGAAGAGAGAGTGTCCACGTTCTTGGGCTGCTAAAGCGAGTGCAAATGTCGTATCTCCTTGAATCCGAACTGTTGAAATATGATCCATCTGAATGGCAATTTTCATAAATAAATCCTCTCTATCCTAAAAGCAGACTGGTCTATGCATCATAAACTTAGTAAACAATAAAAGAACTATGACAAGAGAAAATTTATGACACAAGAAACAGATATAAAATTAAACAACAAAGAAATCGAACGCTATGCACGCCACATCATTTTGCCTGAGATTGGTGGTGCAGGGCAACAAAAGCTAAAAACAGCACGTGTTCTTGTTGTAGGCGCGGGTGGTCTTGGTGCTCCTGTCTTAACCTATTTGGCTGCCGCAGGTGTTGGAACCCTTGGAATTGTCGATAACGACATCGTTTCACTTTCCAATTTACAACGCCAAGTTATTCATAAAACAAATGCAATCAACAAAAGCAAAACAGACAGTGCTGAAACCACTATAAAAGCAATAAATCCCCATGTTGTAGTTGAAAAACACACCCTACGCTTAGATAAAAGTAATGTGGATAAACTGCTCAATGCTTACCACATCATTGTTGATGGAAGTGATAATTTTACCACACGCTATCTTCTCGCTGATCACGCTGCCCAATGCAAAAAACCTCTAATAAGCGGTGCTGTAGAACGTTTTAATGGCTCATTAACGGTCCTTATGCCGTATAAAGACAATAATCCTCACTATCGCGATTTATTTCCCACCCCTCCAGCTCACGGGACCATCCCAACATGCGCTGAAACTGGAATCATCGGTGTTTTACCTGGCGTTATTGGGACCCTACAAGCAATGGAAGTTATTAAAATGATCACAAACATCGGAGAGCCATTAGTAGGAAAGATTCTTCTCTATAATGGATTATTAGCGCAATTTAATATTATTACTTATAAACGCTCAAATTATAAAGAAAATACCATAGTTATTAAGAAGCTTGGAGAATCATGATTATGTCCTCTCTTCCACTAATTTTTAGCACTCTCGCAATATGTATTGAAATACTAATTAATTTTATCGCAAGTCATCGAAACATTGTAACCAATGAAACCTATTAAATTTATCACAAATATGGCAAACCTTTTGTGAAAAAATAATTCTCTATAATGGATTATCAGCATAATTTCATGTCATCGTCTATAAATGGACAGAGACTCGTGGGAACGCAGCTGCTATCAGTATTCTTGTGTAAAAAATTTTCGACGTAGATAAAAATACAATCAGCAGAACTCTATTCAACTATTTTACTATTCACACATAAAAATTGTTTCACATGAAAGTGCTTCCTTCAAACCATAACCTATAAATAAATAATTTAAGTCATATTTTAGTGATCGATACTATAAAAGGTCAATGATCTGTCCGTACATCTCTAACCTCAAGAGAAAACGTCTATTCATCGAGCATCATAAAATGCAGCTTAGGAATTATTGCACGTATAAGAACAATCAATTGTCTCTGTTCATAAGAAAAATACATGGGACTTGATGTAAAAGTACATAGGGATTGATGTGTATAGAAGGATTGAGATAAACCTCATGGAGAGCTTTAATTACATAATTATTGCATTCAGAAGCAGAAAGCTGCGGCTCATGAATTGATAATCCTTCAGCAATAATTTCACAGACAAGTATATGTAGAAAAAGTGAAGCACACAAATCTTGAAAACCAATCCACAGACGACAGTGTAAAGAGTGCATTTTTATAAAAGATCTCTTTAAAATAAGCGAGTAAATATGCAATGTTAAATGTGTTCTGTTTTGCGTGAGGGGCGTTCCCCCTAACAAAACATCAATAAGAGCTCTTTTTATAAAACTGTGAAACTAAAATTACAAAAAAAATCAGACTTCTTTCTAAAATTAACATCTATGGTATAAGTTAATTTGGCTCATTCGCTTTATTATTATCCATTGGTAAAGGAACAGGATGATCGGATAAACTGCGTAAATAAAGCAAAAGATCGGCACGATCTTGGTCATTTTTAATTCCACGAAAAGACATAATGGTCCCAGGAAAAGCTTCACGTGGAGAATGTAAATAACGATCTAACGTTACAAAATCCCATTTTTGATCAGAATGAGCACGTAATGCCCGTGAATAAGCAAAACCTGCTGCTGATGCCAAAGGGCGGTTAACAATCTCCCAGAGAACTGGACCAACACGCCCTGCTTCATTGCGTCCAGATGTGTGGCATATGGCACATTGGCGAAAAACTTTACGGCCATTTTCAAAATTGCCTTGTTGAAGGCGGCTATTTAGTGATAGGGAAACATCAGGTGCTTTTTGTTTTTCTTGAAATATATCATTCTTGGCAACTGTATGATGATATTGGACTGATGTAGGATGATCGTAAATTATATTGCTGAGTGTGGAAATCCCCACAACAGCGACCAGCACACATAAACAAGCACAAATAAAATAAATAAATCTCCGGCGATTCATAAAAACTCAAATGTTCACGGTTTCATTACCATTTTTAGTCTAAGCTTTTTCTTTATAACACACAATATCATAAATGCATCACAGATGACATTGGGAATCTTACAATGGCTCTTGAACCAATTATTCTTATTCCTGCCCGTATGGGCTCAACCCGTCTTCCTCAAAAAGCTCTCGCTGAAATTGGCGGAAAACCGATGATTGTTCATGTCGTAGAACAAGCCAAAAAAGCTGGAATAGGACGTACAATCGTTGCAACAGATCATAATGATATCGCTAAAGCTGTTGCAGATTATGGGCATGAATATATCATAACACGAGGTGATCATAAGTCTGGATCTGATCGTATTTATGAAGCTTTAGTGCGTATTGATCCTGAACAACGCTACAACGCCATTTTAAATATACAAGGTGACTTACCAACAATCATGCCTCGTGAAATCATTCGTGCGCTACGCCCTTTAGAAAATAGCTTTACTGATATTGCAACCTTGGGTGCCAAAATCATTGAAGAAAATGAAACAAGAGATCCCAATGTTGTCAAAATCATTGGTACACCGCTTTCTCAAAATCGCCTTCGTGCTCTTTATTTTACGCGCGCCAAAGCACCTTATGGAGAGGGTCCTCTTTATCACCATATTGGAATATACGCCTATAGGCGCGAAGCACTTGAGAAATTTGTATCATTCAAACCCTCACCACTTGAGAAACGTGAAAAACTTGAACAATTACGTGCATTAGAAAACAATATGCGTATCGATGTGGAAATAGTCGATACAATTCCCTTAGGTGTAGACACACAACATGATCTCGATAGAGTTTGTGAGATTTTAGCATGAAAATACTTAAAAAAACCAATAAAATTTCTTTCCAAGGAGAATACGGCGCTAATTCCCATATTGCTTGCTCCAATATGTTCCCCAATATGGATGCTGTTCCCTCTGCTACTTTCGAAGACGCCCTTAATTTAGTGGAAAGCGGGAAAGCTGATCTTGCTATGATCCCTATTGAAAATACCCTTGCGGGACGCGTTGCAGACATTCATCATCTTTTACCACAGTCATCTCTTTATATTATTGATGAATATTTTTTACCTATCCATTTTCAACTCATGGTTTTGCCCGGCGTTACACATGACGAAATTAAAACCGTCCACAGCCATACGCATGCCCTTGCACAATGCCGAAAAATCATACGAAACAACGGTTGGAAACCTGTTGTTTCTGCTGACACCGCTGGAGCTGCAAAATTTATTAAAAAAAATGCTAAACGTTCACAGGCTGCCTTAGCACCTTTAATCGCAGCAGAACTCTATGGACTTGATATTATTGAAAGAGATGTTGAAGATAACCCTCATAATATTACCCGTTTTGTCATCCTTTCACGCTCCAAACGACATGTCCCCAAACCTCAAAATGGCGAAAAAATCATCACCAGTCTTCTTTTTCGAGTGCGCAATGTCCCCGCTGCTCTCTATAAAGCTATGGGAGGATTTGCAACGAATGGTATCAATATGACAAAATTAGAAAGCTATCAAATTGGTGAAAATTTCAATGCAACACAGTTCTTTGTTGATATTGAAGGACATCCTGAAGACCCGATGATGAAACTTGCCTTAGAAGAATTATCTTTCTTTTCTGCAGAACTGCGTATTATCGGTACTTATCCAGCACAAAACGATCGAACATCGTATATATAAAAGCAATTAAGCTGCTATCATTTTTTGTTGATATCAAAAAGCATCGTAAAAATTTCATAATGCAACGTATCTTGAAAGAGCTCGTTTTTTTCTACTCAACACCCTTCATAAAAACTGAAGAAGAAAAAACGGCTCATAAAAGAATATATAAATTATTTCCATAATATTTTTTCACAAATTATATCATGATAAAAAGCACTTCAACTTGTATAAAAACCAGTGTAAAAAAACACAGTAACCAAAAATAAAAACGCTTGTACCATCTATTTCCCTTTATATATTCAAAGAGAGCTTCTTGAGAAAAGTCATTTCCTCTGACAATATTCCAATAAAGATAACGAACTTCTAAATTAGCTCTCAAAACAATTCAAATTATTATACATGATAGAGCATTCAAATTTCTTAGACTGATATCAGTCTGAACATGGTTTAAAGCTAGAAAATGCAACTCAACCCTGATTTTAGCGTTAAGTTTGAGCTTTTATCTTTATAAAAATTGATTTATGATTCACCTCACTTTAGAAAAAGGAGAGGATAATGAAAAAAATCTTCATGCAAGTATTATTAGCCGCAAATATTCTTGCCTACTCTAGTGTTGCATTTGCTGGCTTTGGTGAGAAAAAATGGAATTTTGGGCTGGATGAAAGTGTTGTGATCATCCCATCCGATACAATCCATCAAGGAGCTGAATACTCTTGTAGTATCTTTAAACCGAAGAAAGTATCCTTTACTTTATCATACTCTACTCCTTCTGATTTAAACAAATTGAGAATTGCTGTTGATGATGAAAAGAAAATAACCCATGATAAAGAAAAGAAGATCTTTATCCTAAAAAATATAAAATCTCTTCATATAAGTTTTCCTTCGTCAGGACATTATATTTTTAAAAATATTACGAAGAAAAAAGTTGTTGGAACAAATTGTGACACAGGAGATTATGATTAACAATATTTCTATAACATCTAAATTTGAGTAGAGTTATTCTTTTTTCAGGTATTTTTTTCAAAATAGGGCATAATGAGCCATTAAAACTAATCGCTGAAAAGCTTATTTTTATCCTAATATGGCAAACCTTAAGCTGCTTATAAGGTTAGATATTAAAGAACTTTTGCGAAAACTAAATGACTAAAATTAAATTGTTCTGTATTTTCTACTATCAGAGCTATTTTTTTAATAAGAATATAACTTCTATCTTTGCAACTGCTTTATTTTAAGTACTATAAAGCACATCGTACCCAAATCACTTAGATAAACAGAAAAGTAAAATTTGCTCTACAGATGCATTCCTCGCTGCATTTTAAATCATACTCATTCAGCTTTTGTAAAAATTCATCTCGCTTTTCCCTCCTTATTAAAGAATATAATTATTTGAAACTATAAAATATCGCTTATATCGAATAAGAACCATTTTTATGCTTATAAAACCAGTATCCCCTTATTTCTATAGCGTTGAATGTTGCATCTTCTCTTGTATAAGTACAGCCCCTTAAAAATATATGAAATCTTTTCTCAAATAATGAAACTTCATATATTGATCCATTTTGTGATAAACATCAATGTTTTTTAATTAAAAGAACAAGCACGCAAAAAAAGAGCGATAACATCTACTCAGTATTTATATATTTATATTATGTTAAAAGAAAAAACATTACATATTTTATATTCTCATTCACTATAGAAATGAGGTGGTACTCTTATAAGATACTGGCTTATCATTATAAGACTTTGATTTTCTTACACTGAATTACAACCACAAATAAAGTAAGATCCTCCCATCTTAAATCTCATATTGAATCCATTAAAATCGTTTCCTTGAAAGTTACAAATGGGAGTGATGTGTGAGTAAAAACGATTAAAAAAGGAATAAAAATGCTTCTTATAAAGCCTCTCAAGTGCAAGGGATCGCAACATTGGGAGTTGTTAAGTAGTATGAGGGCTAAAATTTATACTTTGTATTAAGCATAAAGAGGGTAGCGCAACAATAGATTTATAACTCAAGGGAAGCATGTATACTATTTATGAGTGGAGTTTGAAATATAGTTAAGAGTATTGAGCAATCGCTCTTTCAAAAGCCTGTGAATGTATAACATTAAATGTATTCTGTTTGGGATGTTCTGTTTTGTATAGAGGAGCAACACCATTAAAGCAATATTTTATAATTCTTTAAATAGCACTCTTCCCCCTGACTTTCGAATGTTAGCCAATTACATGATCTATCTGCTTTATTTGCTTCTTTGACTGTTGTAAATTTTTGATGATTCAATTTCGTAGTTTTAGAACAGATGTATCTATCCTAAAACTCTTACATGTTTCAGCGAATGAGATAATTATACATTCAGACTATCTTAAGCGAAAAAATATTTTCATACCAAATAAATATGCAGAGCTACTGCTATAAAAACTGGTAAATCCACAATCTCTTTGTTGTTTATATATCAATAAATTAAATGCAAAGGAAAATTCTTCGTCTTTCTTAGGATATTTTTCGTTTCTGAGCTTGATTTTTCATTCCAAATCGACAATATGGACTTGGGAGGTTGGTGGTGGACGAACTACTCGCCAACTGGGTCAGGTCTGGAAAGAAGCAGCCCCAACGAGTTCTGGTACGGGTCATCGTTCCAACCTCCTATTTTGCTGAAGAAATTATTTTTTATGCTGTCTTTTAGCGAGGTATTTTTAATCTTCAGAGCGGCATTTGTATGCAGCAAATAAAGGGGTTTTGTTATTTTTAAACAAATTGTCCCATAAATAATTTGATTAAGAAAAAATCCTTTTATATGAGACTACAGTATTGATCTATGCTTTTGTATTATCAAAATGTACGCATAAAGAACTTCGAAGTTGGAAATACTCATGGAAAATTTACCGGTAGAAACAGCCTATCGTGTTCTTGCTCGTAAATATCGACCCCAAAACTTCTCTGACCTCATTGGTCAGGAAGCTATGGTGCGTACTCTCACCAACGCCTTTGAAAAAGGTCGTATTGCACAAGCGTGGATGTTAACAGGGATTCGTGGCGTAGGTAAAACCACAACAGCACGTATTTTGGCACGTGCACTTAATTATAAAACAAAAGATATTGACCAACCAACAACTGTATTGGACTCTCTTGGTGAACATTGCACACAAATTATCGAAGGACGCCATATTGATGTTATAGAAATGGATGCCGCTTCTCATACGGGCATTGATGATATTCGTGAAATTATTGAACAAATACGCTATCGTCCTGTTTCTGCACGCTATAAGGTTTATATTATCGATGAAGTACATATGCTCTCAACACAAGCCTTTAATGGTTTATTGAAAACTCTTGAAGAACCACCTTCCCATGTGAAATTTATTTTTGCCACAACAGAAATTCGCAAAGTTCCTATTACAATTCTTTCGCGTTGCCAACGTTTTGATTTACGACGTATTGACTCAAAAGCTTTGAGTGCACATTTGCGTCAAATTGCGAAATATGAAAAGGTAGAAGTAGAAGATCAAGCACTCTCTATGATTGCCCGTGCTGCAGAAGGATCTGCACGTGATGCATTATCCATTTTTGATCAAGCAATCGCCCATAGCAATGGCAATGTTAATGCTATTGCGGTGCGTACAATGTTAGGATTAGCGGATCAAGCACGTATTATTGATCTTTTTGAATTTATCATGAAGGGCGATGTTGTCAATGCGTTACATGAATTACGCAGTCAATATGAAGCAGGTGCTGATCCTCTTACTATATTGACAGAACTAGCCGATTTTAATCATCTGGTCACACGTTTACGTTTTACACCAGAAATAGTGGAAGATTTCTCTCTGACTGAAGAACAACGTTTAAGAAGTTTAGACTTTTCAAAAAAACTTTCCGTTCCTATTTTATCCCGAAACTGGCAAATGTTACTCAAAGGTTTACAGGAAGTTAATCAAACTGCACGTCCTCTTCAAGCCGCTGAAATGCTTTTAATTCGTCTTGCTCACACGGCTGACTTACCAACTCTTGATGAGGCTTTAAAAAAGCTTACGCAAGAAAAAACGCCTCTCACACTGGTTAAAAACTCTTCTCATCAAGAATCTACAAATGAAAATAATATAACAAAAGAAACAATGGTCGGAGCCCATGCTTCCTCGAGCATTTCAAATACATTAGCCGATCAATCAGATTTAAAAACATCTTTGAAAAACCAATTAGATCATTCCTTACAACCAGAAAATTTAGTTAAAAATCAAAACCATGACAAAATCAGCGCCCAAGAAGTAACAGAAATTCTAGAAACTTCTCAATCTACTGATCTTTCTGAAAAGATTGCAAATTTATCGCATTCTGTCACGCAAACAACAGAAAAGATTACTGAACCTAAAACTCTCGTGATTAATTCTTTGCACGATATTGTTCAATTAGCCGAACAGCATAATGACGTTCCCTTCAAACTCCTTGTTAAAGAATTTGTTCATCCTGTTTCTTTTGAAGCTGGGCATATTACCTTAAGACTTTCTGAAAATACCCCACAATTTCTTGCTCATGATATAGAAAAAAAGATATCTCAATGGACAGAAAAACGCTGGACAATAACTTTTGTTAATGAAGGAGGTGGCCCAACCTTACAGGAGGAAAGTATAGCGATTCAAAAGACTCTTTTTTCCAATGCAGAAACAGATCCTGATATCGCGAAAATCCTCAATCATTTCCCAGAAGCAAAAATTGTCGATATTCGACTTAATAAAGAAGAAAATGATCTTGATTTACTCCCCAATACCTTTAAAAATGCTGATATTTTTAAAAATAAAAATGATATCAATGATGAATAAGGATACCTATTCCTATGCGTGAAATGATGAGCATGATGAAAAAAGCCAAAGAAATGCAAGAAAAAATGCAGAAGATTCAAGAAGAAATAGCTAATCTGCAAGCTGTGGGCACTGCAGGGGGTGGTCTCGTCAATATCACTTTAAATGGCAAAAATATTATAACAGCAATTCAAATTGATCCTTCATTACTCAAACCTGAGGAAGCTGAAATTCTTGAAGATCTCATTATGGCAGCTTATAATGAAGCAAGAACAAAAATCGAAATCGCAATAGAAGAAAAAACCAAAAGTATGACGGCAGGACTACCACTCCCATCAGGTTTCAAGCTTCCATTTTAATGAAACGGATTTTTTCCGTGGGACAAAAATATGTCTAAATACATTGCAGGACCTGAGATTGAACGTCTCATTCAGATTTTATCACGGTTACCAGGTCTTGGTCCACGTTCAGCGCGTCGTGCTGCACTTCATCTTATCAAAAAAAAAGAGACATTGCTGGAGCCTTTAGGAGCAGCTATACAAGCAGCTATAGAAAAAGTCGGCATTTGTTCTGTTTGTGGAAATGTCGATACCATTGATCCTTGTTCAATTTGTACAGATTTGCGCCGCGATGATACAACAATCATCGTTGTTGAGGATATTGCTGATCTGTGGGCTCTTGAACGCGCAAAAACTTTAGCCGCACGTTACCATGTGTTGGGTGGACGACTCTCCCCCTTAGATGGAATAGGTCCTGACGAACTCAACATTGCCACCTTAATACAGCGTGTTGTACAAAACCCTATTACGGAAATTATTCTTGCTGTCAATGCGACTGTCGAAGGTCAAACAACTGCTCACTATATCACCGATCAGCTTTCCAATTTTCCAGTTAAAATTACGCGACTTGCTCATGGTGTTCCTGTAGGAGGCGAGCTTGATTATCTTGATGACGGAACTTTAGCAGCAGCTGTACAAGCAAGAACAAATCTTTAAAAATTTCTTTCTCTTACCTGTTATCTCGTTTTATTTACTATTATTTCTTTGTATGGGGAAAATATTCAAGTGATAAAGAAAAAACTCTCACTTTTAAACGACTTTGGTCCTGGTATTCTAGTATGTTTACTCATATCAGCCTTAGCTTATGGCTTAGAAGTCTTAGAAAAACAGCTTTTGGGACAAGCTTGGCTTGAAAGCCTTGTTTTGGCAATTCTTTTAGGATCGATTATCCGTAGTTGTTTTCCTTTGCCAACATATTTTCAAAAAGGTATCACCTTTTCTGCAAAAACACTTCTCGAAATTGCTATCGTTCTTCTAGGAGCAAGCATTAGCATTAACGCAGTCCTTTCAGCTGGTTGGAATTTGCTTGCTAGTATCATTTTCGTGATATTCGTAACGATTATCCTGAGCTTTGCCATCGTCCGACTTTTCGGGCTTTCTACACATTTAGCAATGCTGGTCGCTTGTGGGAATGCTATTTGTGGCAATTCAGCTATTGTCGCCGTTGCACCTGTCATAAAAGCAAAACATGACGATGTAGCCGCGTCAATTGCCTTCACTGCTCTTTTAGGAATTCTTATTATTTTATTTCTACCCTTTTTACATCCATCTCTGAATTTGTCATTTAGCCAATATGGTGTGCTTGCTGGCATGGTTGTGTATGCTGTACCACAGGTTTTAGCAGCAACAGCACCTATCTCTTTTCTGAGTGTTCAAATTGCAACAATTGTCAAATTAGTACGGGTTCTCATGTTAGGCCCTGTTATTTTTACTCTATCAATCATTTATCGCCGATCAGCACAAACACGCTTGCGTTTACATACCCTCGTCCCATGGTTTATCATTGGCTTTATTATCATGATGCTTGTTCGCTCAAGTGGTCTTATCCCTGAAAAGGCTATCAATCCCATCAAATTTATTGCCCAGTTGTTTACTGTTATCTCAATGGCTGCACTAGGATTAGGTGTTGATATCCGATCACTAAAAAAAGCAGGATGGCGCGTCATTTTGGCTTCAACCTGCTCCATAATTATTCTCGGTATTTGTAGCCTTATCATGATACAATTGAATGATTTAAATCATATAACATTTTAAATGTGCATTGATTATTATTTTTTCAACGTAGTATGCAATCAACCCAAAGTCCTCATTATTATTAAAATCAGTTCTTTCATAAACCAGAAAAAGTTCTAAAATACTGCTCATTATTCTATACAAAAAATTGAAAGAGCTGATATTTAAGTGAAAACTGTCAAATGTGCTTTTCAGTCCATAATGATTTGCAACAGGGTAGTATCAAAATACGTAACTCATGCAAAATAATGCCATTTCTTTCATCTGCTCTCATTACGCTGAGGTTTTTATACAAAGACTGATAAAATATATTCTTATTTGGAAAAAATGTGGGGTCATAACTTTTCCTCTTTTAAATTACTTTTACTTACTATGTAATACAAGTGGCATCAACGTACTATTTGATAGCTTAAAAGTTGTGACAACCCTTACATTTAAATGATTCGTGAAAGGAGTTTTGATTCATACGCTAACTCCGCTTGTAATATACAAGCTAATAACTTTAATTGTTTCACCATAAGTAGATTTAAAATAAGGATTAAATCAACATCTCGTTCTATCCCATAAAAAGATATTGTTGCTTATTGGCACTAGTAACTTTCTTACAAATGAAATATACGATAATGAAAAGATTAAAAATACAGCAGGACTTTTATTTATCGTTTTATTCAACTAAAATATTTTTATGCTTATCCTTGCTATAGATACTGCTTCAATTTATTGTGCTGTTGCGCTTATTCGTCATAAATCTGTTATTGCGCGTATCAATGAACGCATGAACAAAGGACATGCCGAAAAAATTATTGGGCAGATTACACAAATAATGAAACAAGCCAATATGACGCTTGATCAAGTTGAGCGTATTGCTGTCAATATTGGACCAGGATCATTTACTGGTGTACGTGTCGGTGTTGCAACAGCGCGCGCTTTGGCATTAGCACTTGAAATACCAGCTGTTGGAGTGAGTGCTCTTGAAGCGTTAGCAGCACAAGTCATAAACAGTAAAAGTACAGTATCGGCAATTACTGTTGTCATTGAAGCAGGGAGAGGGATGTTCTACCATCAAAATTTTCATAATGATCTCACACCTTTGGGAGCGCCGGGATTAAAAACAATTGAAAATATCCTCGAAGATTTGCCAAAAAAAACCCGACTGACTGGCCCAGCTGCTGATGTCGTTGTGGAGCATGTTAAAAACCATAAAATACACGAAAAAATTGTCCTAGAAAAAATTCCCTGCGAAGCGGCCGATATTGTAAACTATGCTTATCTTGCTGCAAACAAACAATCAAAAAATTCACCTCGCCCACTCTATCTACGCAGCGCTGATGCAAAACAACAAACCAATTTTGCTTTACCACAAAAAAAATAATGCCCAAATTTTCATTGACAAAAAAGAATTTTGGAATTGCTCCGCTACAAGTTAATGATAGTGCTTCTCTTCATCAAATTCATCAGCATTGTTTTACCCCTTCTTGGGAAAAACAAGCTTTTGATAATTTCTTAACAGATCACTCTATCTTCGGATACAAAGCTTTTCTCATTGATCACTCTGATCAAATTTTAGGCTTTTGCCTATGCCGTCTCATCCTTGATGAAGCAGAAATCATCACAATTGCTGTTCACCCTCATTATCGTCAAAAAGGAATTGGTACCTTTCTTATTGAAAGCACAGTTCACTATCTTCACGACAAGGGCGCCATAAAATTATTCTTGGAAGTAGAAGCCACAAATCTTTCTGCTTTGAACCTTTATCAACGCTTTGAATTTCAAAAAATTTCTGAACGTCTTGCCTACTACGCGTCAAAAAATGGTCGTGGTGATGCAATTATCATGCAAAAAACTTTTAAGCAAATAGATTGAGATTTGTGTAAAAAACATTTACACATGCGCTATGAATAAAGTAAATCCTAAAAATACGCCTCCTGTTGCTCCTAAAAAGGTTTTTATCAAAACCTATGGATGTCAAATGAATGTTTATGATAGCCAACGGATGACTGATAGCCTCAGTTCGCAAGGCTATGTGACAACACAAATTCCCAATGATGCCGATCTTATTCTTGTTAATACCTGTCATATTCGTGAAAAAGCAGCAGAAAAACTTTATTCTGATCTCGGTCGTTTGCGCGTTATGCGTCAAGAGCGCACACCTGATAAACCCCTTATGGTTGGTGTAACAGGTTGTGTTGCACAAGCTGAGGGAAGTGAAATCTTGCGCCGTGCTCCAACAGTGGATCTTGTTATTGGTCCGCAAATGTATCATCGCTTGCCAGAATTGTTAGAAAAAGCCAAACAAGGGAAAAAAATTATCGAAACAGACTATGCTGTTGAAGATAAATTTGCTCATTTGCCGCCCCATAATAAACATGCAGTAAGAAAACGAGGTGTTAGCGCATTTTTAACAGTACAGGAAGGTTGCGATAAATTTTGCACTTTTTGTGTTGTTCCTTACACACGCGGTGCTGAAATATCACGATCCGTTGAGCAAATTACTGAAGAAGCCCTTCAACTCATCGAAGCGGGTGTCAAAGAAATTACGCTGCTTGGACAAAATGTCAATGGTTGGCATGGACAAAGTGCTGATGGCAAAACTTGGCGTCTTGGCGATCTTCTTTATCATCTCGCAAAACTCGATGGTTTAAAGCGTTTGCGTTACACAACCAGCCACCCACGTGATATGGATGATAGCCTTATTGCCGCGCATCGAGATCTTGATATGTTAATGCCTTACCTCCATCTTCCTGTTCAATCAGGTTCAGATCGCATCTTAAAAGCCATGAACCGACAACACAAAAGCTCTCATTATCTTCATCTTATCGAAAAAATTCGAACCGTACGGCCAGATATTGCCTTTTCAGGCGATTTTATTGTAGGGTTTCCAGGAGAAACAGATGAAGACTTTGAAGAAACCATTAAACTTATTCAACAAGTACAGTACAGTTCAGCTTATTCTTTTAAATATTCCCCCCGTCCTGGAACAGTGGGAGCCACAATGAAAAATCATGTTGATGAATCTGTAAAAGATGCCCGACTTCAACATTTACAAGCCCTTCTCCTTGAGCAACAAAATGCGTTTTTGCGTTCTAAAATTGATCAAAAAACGGACGTTCTCATCGAAAAACCTGGACGTCACTCAGGGCAAATGGTAGGGCGTTCCCCTTGGCTTTTACCTGTTGTTGTCGATACAGAAGCCTCTACAGGTAGCGTGATAGAAATTCATATTAAAAATGCAAGCTCAAACAGTTTTGTTGGTGAAGTGACAAATAGATAAACATGCCTCTAATACCTTGTTCAAAAATAAATATTTTGGAAAACTCTTTTATTTTAAAAGCAAATGATTACATCTAAAGCGTGCACTTTTTGTAAAAATTGTCTTTTATAAAATTTACTTAACAAAATGTGCAACATTTATGTAGATATGGAGAATAGGCTGAAAGCTTCAACCGAAAAAATAAAGCGTATTAAAGAAAAAGTAAATACGTCCCTTGAAAAGGCTGATACCTTGAAACAAACAAGCGCTTCAGATGTGAGCCAAGTTGTTTTGATTTTCGAAAATAATAAATATGCAAAAGCAGTTTTTGGTAAATTTGACGAAAATCTCGCTTATATCGAAAAAAAACTCGAACTTAGTATTCATCCGCGTGGTAATGAAGTCTTAATCCGTGGAAATGTTTCTGTTATAAAACGTGCGCAATATGTATTGCAGCAGCTTTATGAACGTGCCAAAACACATCAAGAGCTCACTTTATCAGATATAAAAGGAGCGATTGCTATGGCAAATATACCAAAGAAGCAGAAAGAAGACACAATAACACACAAATCTGCAACGAAACGTATACCAGCTCGGTTGAGTACCCATAAAAAAATAATTCATGCAAGAACTCCAACACAAGACGCTTACATAAGTGCTATGGAGCATACTGAACTTGTGTTTGGTGTAGGACCAGCAGGAACAGGAAAAACATATCTTGCTGTTGCTCATGCTGCAATGCTTCTAGAACGTGGTATCATTGAGCGAATTATTCTCTCACGTCCAGCTGTTGAAGCTGGAGAACATCTTGGTTTTCTTCCCGGTGATCTCAAAGAAAAAGTCGACCCATATTTACGACCACTTTATGATGCTCTTTATGATATGATGCCCGCTGAAAAAATAGAACGCATTTTAGCCTCTGGTGTCATAGAAATTGCTCCTCTCGCCTTTATGCGCGGACGAACACTTGCCCATGCTGCTGTTATTCTTGATGAGGCACAAAATACTACCCCCATGCAAATGAAGATGTTCCTCACACGTCTTGGAGAAGGAACGCGTATGATCGTTACCGGTGACGTAAGCCAAATTGATTTGCCTACAGGGCAAAAATCAGGTCTCATTGAAGCAATTCGCATTCTTTCAAATGTAGAAAATATTGCAATTGTGCATTTTGATGAAAAAGATGTTGTACGCCATCCACTTGTTGCTGCTATTGTTCGTGCTTATGATCTTGATTCCGAAATACAAAATAAAAAAAAATCATTCGCATGCGATGCATTAAAAAATGAATTTGATTCATCATGATTATTATTGATATAATGATTAAAAGCGCAGGGTGGAATGATGAGAAAATGCTTTATAATATCACTGAAAAAGCATTAATGACAACTATGCATCATGTTTCATTGGCAAATGTTGTAAGCGAGATTAGCCTGCTTTTTACGGATGATGAACATATGGCACAAATCAATGCACAATGGCGCAACAAAAACAAATCTACTAATGTATTATCCTTTCCTGCTTTTCCACTTAAAGCTGGAAATCGACCTGGTCCCATACTCGGTGATATTATTATTGCCCGAGAAACTGTTGTTTTCGAAGCAGAGAAAGAAGGAAAAACATTTCAAGACCATTTAACACATATGATTGTTCATGGTATCTTGCATCTGCTTGGTTATGACCATGAAACTGATGATGAAGCATATAAAATGGAAAAGCTCGAAAGAGAAATTCTTCAAAAGCTTTCCATAAAAGATCCTTACGCATAATTGTCTATCAATGATAAAATTTAACTTTTAAAATCAATATTACCAGCATACCATTTAAAGCCTCTTATTTATCTATTATAAAAAAGAAAGTCTAAAAGATTTCAAAACCATGGCAAACAAAATAAATGCACAAAATAATAGTCAAGCATCTTCTAATAATGAAAAAGACCCCTCTCAACAGACGAATCATACAGAGAAATATTCCCTGATGAATCATTTATTTTCATTCTTACGGGGTCGTAATTGTGCATCTACGTCACTGCGCGATGATCTTACCGTTGCACTCACGACTAACAATGAAAAAGATACCGCCCTCTTCTCACCTGAAGAACGTACTATGCTGCATAACATTTTACGCTTACGTGAAGCACGCGTGGATGATGTTATGATACCTCGTTCTGAAATCGAAGCATTAGAAATAAACACCTCTCTTGGAGAAACCCTTAAATGTTTTGCAAAAATTGGTCATTCTCGTATCCCCGTTTATGCTGAAACTTTAGATGATCCGCGCGGCATGATCCATATCCGCGATATTCTTAACTACATGACTCGCTTTATTATCAACCCAACAAAAACCGAACAAAAATCCGATTTGCTTCAATTAAACCATACAGACTTGCATACTCCAATCGGTGAATTGGATTTGATCCGAACAGTTCTCTTTGTTCCCAGTTCTATGCTTGCAAGCAAATTATTAACACGGATGCAAACTACACGAACTCAAATGGCTTTAGTTATTGATGAACATGGAGGAACAGATGGTCTCGTTTCAATGGAAGATATTGTTGAGTTAGTCGTTGGGGATATCGAAGATGAACATGATAATGTCGACAATGCTATCGTACGTGAACCAAATAATAAATGGCTCGTTGATGCAAGAACTGAACTAGAAGATGTGGAGAAAGCTCTTGGTCCTGATTTTATCGTAGGGGAATATGGTGATGAAGTTGATACTATTGGTGGTTTGATCGTCTCAATTCTTGATCGCATTCCTGCTAAAGGTGAAATTGTCGAAGCTGTACCTGGCTATAGATTTCGTATTTTAGAAGCTGATAAACGCCGGATTAAACGATTGCGCATTTTTCGCATTCCCAAAAATGAGAATCTTGAGAACAATGCCATCCCTAAAGAATAGTCCAGCATTTTTAAACAATTTCATCGTTTTTTTGTTCTCTGTTACAGGCTGGAAGCGCCAAGCATGGATATTTCTGTGTGGTGCTCTTACTTCTTTTGCACTTCCACCCTTTTATTTAACACCTCTTTGCTTTTTAACTTTCCCTCTCTTTATTGTTTTACTTGACTCAATACAGACCACCCAAAACAATAAAAAACATTTTTTTACTTACGCTTTAAGCTGTGGAACCTTTGGTTTTAGTTATTTTATTTGCGGCCTTTGGTGGCTATGCAATGCTTTGTTAACAGATCCAGATTCTTTTGGTTGGGCCGTCCCATTAGCCATTTTAGTCCCTCCACTCTACCTTTCTCTTTATTGGTTTTTTTCTGGTTTCATTGTCGGTTTATTATGGACAAAAGGAATAGCACGCTTTTTTGTTTTAGCCTTTGCATTAGGATTATCCGAGTGGTTGCGTGCGTTTTTATTCACAGGATTTCCATGGAATTCTCTTGGCTATACAGCCATGCCAACCCCAATATTCATGCAATCTGATGCAATCGTAGGACTTTACGGAATGAATATTCTTGCTGTCTTAGCCTACAGTTTGCCAACTGTTTTATTAACGGATGAAAAAAAGAAAGTGGCACTTTCTCTTTGCTTATCACTTATATTCATTCACTGTGGTTTTGGGTTTTATCGTCTTCATACTATAGAAAACACAACTGAAGATCAAAAAAGTGCTTATTGGGTGCGCATTGTTCAACCGTCCATCCAACAAAATATAAAATTGCGTGATAATACACGAGAATCTATGTTGGAAGCGCATATGAAGCTAAGTGCAACGCCAACAACCGATCAAAATTCAGAACCCGATTTTATCGTATGGCCTGAAGCTTCCGTTCCTTACCTTCTCTATGATAATTCATCTATCACAATGCGCATTGCCTCTCTTTTAAAACCTAAACAATGGGCTATTGTTGGAGCAATACGCGCCAGCAATGATCTACCTCATTCCCAAACACAATATTTTAATACAATTGCAGTCATTAATGCTCAAGGTAATATTTTAAATACTTCCGATAAACTTCATTTGGTTCCTTTTGGTGAGTATCTTCCTTATCAGAATTTATTGAAAAAAATTGGATTGCGTACCCTTGCTGATAATATTGGTGGATATAGTGCTGCAAGTGTGCGCAAAATTGTTACAATGCCAAACGGATTTTCTTATCTACCCTTAATTTGTTATGAAGCAATATTTCCCCATGAAATGACTTTTAAAGGCTCCCCGCCTCAAGCAATTATTAATATTACAAATGATGCATGGTTTGGTGTAACACCTGGACCCTATCAACATCTTCAACAAGCACAGCTTCGTGCCGTTGAACTGGGAATCCCCCTCATACGGGCCGCCAATAATGGCATATCAGCTGTTATTGATTCTTATGGACGAATCGTTGTAGCTCTTCGACAAAATGCTGTAGGCATTATTGATTCACAAGTTCCATCATCCATTACCCCTATAGGAAGCAATGAATACAGAACTTTCTCTACTTTTATCTTATTCATCCTTATGCTATTGTGTCGTATTGGTTTTGGTTTTACAAAACAGCTTAAATGATTCAAGTGCCCTTTGTACGGTATTGTGTTGCGTGTACCAGTGATATTGGGAAAAAATATTACATATTGTTTTAATTATATGATAAATCAACTGCGCATAAATATGATGTTGGTTTAGAAGAAAAATGCTGGAAATAAAGAGTTGCATTATGACCGAAACTAGAAAAAAACCTGACCCTATAGATATCTATGTTGGAACTCGTATCCGTTTACGTCGTAATATTTTAGGACTCACTCAAGAGAAACTAGGTGAAAAATTAGGAATTACTTTTCAGCAAATCCAAAAATATGAAAAAGGAACAAACCGTATTGGTGCCAGCCGTCTTCAAGCGATAGCGGAAATTATGGATGTTCCTGTTTCTTACTTTTTTGATAAAGGTATTACCTCCCAACAAGTAGAGGGTTTTGCTGAAAGTGAACACAATTTTATAGACTTTTGTTCTAGCAGCGAAGGGATTCAGCTCATGCGCGCTTTTACAAATATATCTGATGCTAAAGTGCGTCGAAAAATTATTGACTTGGCAAAAGCACTTTCTGAGGAAGATTTGACAAATAAGTTATAACTTAAAATTATATCTTTTCTCTTTTATTCATATACATTTGCATTGACTATTTGCTGTAGAATTAGCAAATGGTGACGACTTTAGTAAGCAATTGATTAAATCGTTGGTTTTCTTTTTTGAAGGAGTTCCTATGCCGCATCAAGATTATCTTTTTACGAGCGAATCGGTATCGGAAGGACATCCTGATAAAATTTGTGATCGTATTTCCGATGAAATTGTTGATATGATCTATAAAGAAGCTGAAAAGACTGGTACTGATCCATGGTTAGTACGCGTTGCCTGTGAAACTCTCGTCAGTGTCAACCGTGTTGTTATCGCTGGTGAAGTACGTGTTCCCGATACGCTATTAAAAAAAGATAAAAATAAAGAATTCATCTATGATGAAACTAGCTTTCCACTCATTAATCCTACACGTTTTCGTACAGCAGCGCGCCGTGCTATTCGTACCATTGGCTATGAACAAGCAGGCTTCCATTGGAAAACTGTTAAAATTGATGTTCTTTTGCGCCCACAATCAGCTGATATAGCAAGAGGGGTTGATAATGCTACGGATCGGCATGGTGAAGAAGGAGCGGGTGATCAAGGTATCATGTTTGGATATGCTTGCCGTGAAACACCTGATCTCATGCCTGCGCCAATTTATTATGCGCATAAAATTCTCAAACTTCTTGCCGCAGCTCGTCATAAAGGAGAGGGAGAAACTGGAAAATTAGGACCAGATGCTAAAAGCCAAATAACCATACGTTATAAAAATGGAAAACCGATAGAGGTCACATCCATTGTTCTTTCAACGCAGCACCTTGATGAAAGCTGGGATTCCAATAAAGTACGTACAGTGGTTGAACCTTACATTCGCCAAGCTTTACATGACATTCCCATTGCAGCTCAATGCAGTTGGTATATTAACCCAACAGGAAAATTTGTCATTGGAGGCCCTCAAAGCGATGCCGGATTAACGGGACGCAAAATTATTGTGGATACTTACGGAGGTGCAGCACCCCATGGAGGCGGTGCTTTTTCAGGAAAAGATACAACAAAAGTTGATCGTTCTGCTGCCTATGCGGCACGCTATCTGGCTAAGAATATTGTTGCTGCTCATTTAGCAGAGAGATGCACCATTCAACTCTCCTATGCAATTGGTATTGCACAACCTTTATCTATTTATCTTAATCTTCATGGAACAGGAAAAGTCGATGAAAAGGTTATTGAAGAAGCCATCCGCAAAATAATGGACCTTTCACCTACCGGCATTCGAAAACATCTTGACCTCAATAAACCTATTTATGCGAAAACAGCTGCCTATGGTCACTTTGGTCGTAAACCAAAACACGATGGTTCGTTTTCATGGGAAAAAACTGATCTCGTGAAAACGCTTCAAACAATGATCCAAATCCCATGATTAAACATAATATACGTAAGAGTGAAGCATTTTTTGGACGCCGACAAGGAAAACAACTTCGAGACAGTCAGCTTACACGTATACAAATGCTTCTCCCCAGTTTGAATATTGATTTAAATGTCCCTCCTCCCTTAAACCTTACATCCTTATTTTCAAGCAAAGTAAGAGAAATTCGACTTGAAATCGGTTTTGGTGGAGGTGAACATTTACTTCATGAAATGGCATATTTTCCAAAAACCGGTTTTATCGGCGTCGAGCCCTTTATCAATGGCATGGCAAAAATATTATCGTCTCTTGAACAGCATCAAAACCATCAAAATCGTCTTCGCCTCTATAATGATGATGCTACACGCCTTCTTGATTGGCTCCCTGATAACTCGCTTGATGGAATAGACCTCTTCTATCCTGATCCTTGGCCGAAAAAGAAACACTGGAAACGACGCTTCATCAATATAAAAAATCTTAACCGTTTTGCTCGTGTTCTTAAAATAGGAAAATTTTTTCGCTTTGCTAGCGATATAGACAGTTATGTAAACTGGACTTTGTACCATTGTGCACAACATGATCACTTTGAATGGAAAGCAGAAAGCCCTCAAGACTGGAAACTCCCTTATCCACTATGGAGTGGAACCCGCTATGAAGCAAAAGCTTTACGCGAAGGACGAACGCCTGCCTATCTTACCTTTATCAAGAAATAAATGATCAAGCGCTTTTCTCATAAACAACTTGAAAAATTTTGAATTTAAGAGTATCAATAGTTAAATTCTTGGTCTTATGATGAAGAGTGGGCCGTTGGACCCGCTCTTTTTTAATATCATAAAACTGATGAAACCAACTTGGATAAAATGTATGAACGAAGCTGAAAAAATAAGCAATCTTGACGAACCGCGCCTGTTTGAAGAAGATGGTATCGAAGCACAGGTTGCTGCTCTTGTCATACCACTACTTAAACCTTTAGGTTTTCGTTTGGTTCGTGTAAAACTTCTTGGTCAAAATGGTTTAACACTTCAAATTATGGTTGAACGTGCCGATGGTTCTATGACCATAGAAGATTGTGAAACTGTTAGTCGAACTGTTTCTCCCCTCCTTGATGTACAAAATGTTATTGAACGCAAATATCATTTAGAAATCTCATCACCTGGAATTGATCGTCCATTGGTAAGAAAATCTGATTTTTTTCATTGGCAGGGGCATCTTGCAAAAATTGAAACCAAAATAACAATTGATGGGCGCCGAAAATTTCGTGGGACACTTACAAATATCACGCAAGATGGATTTATTTTAAACACTGATAAAGCTGCTTATGGAGAAGCCATGTATACCCCTATTTCCTTTTGTGATATCATAAATGCGCATTTAGTGCTTACCGATGAGCTTATTCGCGATGCATTGAAACAAAATAAAGATTTAAGTCAACAATTCATTGCCGAAGAGAACGCTAACGACTCTATACAGACGCTCAATTTCAAAAAATAATATCACTGGGAAATACCCATCGTGTGGCACAAAGAAGGAGAAAATTGATGGCTACAAGCGCTAACAGGCTTGAGATTCTGCAAATTGCAGATGCTGTTGCACGTGAAAAGTCAATCGACCGTGAAATTGTCATTTCTGCGATGGCTGATGCTATTCAAAAAGCAGCACGTTCTCGTTATGGTCAAGAAACCAATATTCGTGCTGAAATCAATTCTAAAACAGGTGAAATTAAATTACAGCGCCTGCTTAAAATCGTTGATGTCGTTGAAGACTATACAACGGAAATTACTTTGTCTGATGCTCTCAAACGTCAAGCAGAAGCAAAAATTGGTGATTTTTTTGCTGATCTTTTACCTCCTATGGATTTTGGACGTATCGCAGCACAATCTGCTAAACAGGTTATTGTACAAAAAGTACGCGATGCAGAGCGCGATCAGCAATATGAAGAATTCAAAAATAAAGTTGGTGAAATTATTTCTGGTACAGTTAAGCGTGTGGAATATGGTAACGTCATCGTTGATCTAGGGCGCGGTGAAGCTATTGTTCGCCGTGATGAATTAATTCCTCGTGAATCATTCCGCTATGGAGATCGCATTCGTGCTTTTGTCAATGATGTACACCGTGAAACGCGTGGTCCGCAAATTTTCCTTTCACGCACACATCCCCAATTTATGGTAAAACTTTTCACTATGGAAGTACCAGAAATTTATGATGGTATTATAGAAATCAAATCTGTTGCTCGTGATCCAGGTTCACGGGCTAAAATCGCCGTTGTTTCACGTGATGGTTCCATTGATCCTGTTGGAGCATGCGTTGGAATGCGAGGAAGTCGTGTACAAGCTGTTGTTGCTGAATTACAAGGCGAAAAAATTGATATTATTCCTTGGTCGCCTGATGCGGCAACATTTGTCGTTAATGCACTGCAACCTGCTGAAGTTTCTAAAATCATCCTTGATGAAGATGCTGAACGGATTGAAGTTATTGTGCCAGATGATCAACTTAGCCTTGCTATTGGACGACGTGGGCAAAATGTTCGCTTGGCTTCGCAACTAACAGGATGGAACATTGATATTTTAACGGAAAAGGAAGAATCTGAAAATCGTCAAAAAGAATTTACTGAACGAAGTAAATTGTTTATGGAAGCCTTAGAGGTTGACGAAATGATCGGACAGGTTATGGCATCAGAGGGTTTTTCTTCTATTGAAGAAATCGCCTATATTGATCTTGAAGAAATCGCTTCTATTGATGGTTTTGACCATGATACCGCCGCTGAAATCCAAAGTCGTGCCCGCGAATATCTTGATCATCAAGAAAAAGAACTCGATGAAAAACGCAAAAAGCTCGGAGTTTCTGACGAATTGCGAGCACTTCCTGGAATGACAAGTGCTATGTTGGTTGCTGTAGGTGAAGATGGTGTAAAAACAATAGAAGACTTTGCTGGCTATGCCGTTGATGATTTAGCTGGTTGGAGAGAACGTAAAGAAGGTCAAACACGGAATTTTTCTGGTATTCTAACCCCTTTTGACATTACACGCGCAGATGCAGAAGCTATGGTTTTAGCCGCACGTGTACAAGCAGGCTGGATAGACCAAGCTGATCTTGTTACAGAAAATCCTGTAGAAGATGAAAATTCTGCAGAAAATGAAAAAACAGATGATTTGGATGTGGATACACTTTAAATGAATGAACGGACTTGCATTGTGACCCGAAAAAATGCTTCAGCACAAACGCTGATCCGTTTTGTTATTGGTCCCAATAACCAAATTGTTCCTGATCTTAAAGCGAATTTACCAGGGCGTGGCGTTTGGATTTCTGCCCATCACGCTGTTATTGAGAAAGCAATCAAACAGAAAGCTTTTCATAGAAATTTTAAAACAGATGTTGAGGTTGCACCAAATCTTGTGCATGTTGTTGATACGCTTTTACTAAAAGCCGCTCTTTCAAGCCTTTCCATAGCACGAAAAGCGGGAGCAATTGTTATGGGAGCAACAAAGGTTGACGCTGCTATCCGCTCTGGTAAAGTTATTCTTGTACTTCATGCTAAAGAAACAACAGAAGATGGGAAACGAAAAATTGCACAGGCCATCCATTCAATACAACAACAAACAAATCGGACTATAAAAACCATATCTTTATTTACAAGTAATGAAATGCGAGTGGCTTTTGGCTCTAATCCTGTAATGCACGCGGCCTTACTGGACACAAAAGCTGCTGAAGGATTTCTCAAAACAACATGTAAATTGATCAGCTATCGTGACGACAAGCATAGTAAGTCTAGTGAGATGACGGCCCAAGCCGTGAAGGAAGTACAATGAGTGAAAATAACAACGACAAAACAACCGTCAAGAAGACACTAACTCTCAAGAGGTCTGTCTTGGAAACGAGTACGGTTAAACAAAATTTTAGTCATGGCCGTACGAAGGCTGTCGTTGTCGAAACCAAACGGCGTAAAATTACGCGACCTGATGAAAAAGCTGAAACCCTACAGCCCATTACAAAGCCGCATGTGGCCCCCCAGCGTTCTAAACCGCGTTTTGAGGGGAAAAAGCCTCAAGAATCTGTGACCAAAAGCAATCTTTCATCAACTGAAATGGAAGCGAGGCTTCGCGCGTTAGAAGAAGCACATATCCAAGAAAAAATAACGCGAGAACAAGCCGAAGAAGAAGCAAGACGCGCTAAAGAGCGTGAAGAAATTTTACAGCAAGAAATTAAAGAAAAAGAAATACATCTCCAACAAGAAGAAGAAATATCGCCAGTACAGACTCCACCTGTTCCCCCTCTCATTGAACAGACAGATATTCCTATTGCCCCTAAACAGACAACCGTGGTTGAAAAACGCAAAATAGATGACAATAAAGAGGAAGAACGGCATAGTCGACGTGCTAATCCTGCTAAGTCAGAAATACGTGTACCCAAAGTTGTCAAAGGAGCTGATGAGCGGAGACGCGGAAAGTTAACTCTGAATAGTGCACTGGATGAAGAAGGAAGCGCACGTGGGCGCTCAATGGCTGCAATGCGGCGTAGACAGGAAAAGTTTAAGCGTGCACAAAATCAAGAACCAAGAGAAAAAATTTCTCGCGAAGTTGTTCTTCCTGAAACGATTACTATTCAAGAGCTCGCACAACGTATGACTGAGCGTTCTGTTGATGTGATTAAATTCTTGATGAAACAAGGACAAATGATGAAACCTGGCGATGTTATTGATGCAGATGTTGCCGAACTCATCGCTGTTGAATTTGGCCATACTGTTAAACGTGTTTTAGAATCTGACGTAGAAGAAGGTATCTTTAATATAACAGATAATCCTCAAAACATGCAGCAGCGCGCCCCTGTTGTAACCATTATGGGCCATGTTGACCACGGAAAAACTTCGCTTTTGGATGCTATTCGTAAAGCAAATGTTGTTTCTGGCGAAGCAGGAGGTATTACGCAGCATATTGGTGCCTATCAAGTAGAACAAAATGGTCAAAAAATTACCTTTATTGATACACCAGGTCATGCTGCATTTACCGCTATGCGTGCACGCGGAGCTCGTGTTACTGATATTGCTGTTCTCGTTGTAGCCGCTGATGATAGTGTTATGCCTCAAACGATTGAATCAATCAATCATGCGAAAGCTGCTGGTGTACCTATCATTGTTGCTATCAACAAAATTGATAAACCAGCTGCGAATGCACAAAAAGTGCGTACAGAACTTCTACAACATGAAGTGTTTGTTGAAACTATGGGTGGAGAAACTTTGGACGTTGAAGTTTCTGCTAAAACTGGTCAAAATCTTGATAAACTTCTCGAAGCTATCCTTCTTCAAGCTGAAATGCTTGATCTGAAAGCAGATCCTCAACGAACTGCAGAGGGCGTTATCATTGAAGCCAAATTGGATCGCGGACGTGGCTCTGTTGCAACAGTTCTTGTTCAAAAAGGTACATTACACCCTTCTGATATTATCGTTGCTGGAAATGAATGGGGTCGTGTACGTGCTTTGATTGACGACCATGGCCGCCATGTCAAAGAGGCCGTTCCCTCTACACCAATTGAAATTTTAGGCATGCAAGGAACACCACAAGCCGGAGACCGTTTTGCTGTTGTCACACATGAAGCAAAAGCACGTGAAATTTCTGAATATCGGCAACGATTAGCACGTGATAAAGCTGTTGCGCGGCAAACTGGTTCGCGTGGTTCTCTTGAACAGATGATGACAAAATTGCAAACGACTGGTGTTAAGGATTTTTCTCTTATTATAAAAGGAGATGTTCAAGGATCAATTGAAGCAATCGCTTCAGCATTGGAAAAACTCGGAAATGACGAGGTTCGTGCGCGTATTGTACATTCTGGTGCTGGAGGAATTACCGAAAGTGATATTTCTCTTGCAGAAGCTTCTAACTCTGCTGTAATTGGCTTTAATGTTCGAGCCAATAAGCAGGCACGTGATTTTGCTAAAACACAAGGAATTGAAATTCGTTATTACAACATCATTTATGATCTTGTTGACGATATCAAGGCTGCTATGTCTGGATTACTCTCACCAGAACAGCGTGAAACTTTCCTTGGTAATGCTGAAATTCTAGAAGTCTTTAACATTACAAAAATTGGAAAAGTTGCAGGATGTCGTGTTACAGAAGGTAAAATAGAACGAGGAGCCGGTGTTCGCCTTATCCGCGATAATATCGTTATTCACGAAGGAAAGCTGAAAACACTCAAACGCTTTAAGGATGAAGTCAATGAAGTGCAAAGTGGTCAAGAATGTGGAATAGCCTTTGAAAATTATGAAGACATGCGTGCAGGAGACATCATTGAGACCTTCCGTATCGAACATATTAATCGCACATTATAAAATAATCCAATAACTTTACTCTGTTGTGAAATGAGAAAAGTTATTAGGTTTTATACACAATATCTCTTTTTCCTTATCTAAATGGTCAAAAAAGAGATCTTGTAGCAAGGATAAAACTTTGATGAAAAATGCAGGGCCATCACAACGGCAACTTAGAGTAGCAGAGCAAGTACGTCATGCAATAGCGCATATATTACAGCGTGATATTTTGCTTGATGATATCTTAAAAGATATTGTTATTTCTGTCTCTGAAGTACGCATGTCACCAGATTTAAAAATTGCTACTTGCTTTGTATCACCTCTCAGCACTCTTAAAAATGCTTCTCATACCGATGTTGTTGATACCCTCAATAAACATAGTCGTTTTCTCCGTGGAGAAATCAGTCATGCGTTGCGACAAATGAAATATATGCCAGAACTGCGTTTCCGACTTGATAATAGTTTTGATAATTTTTCAAAAATTGATGCCCTCCTTCGCTCGCCTGAGGTTGCACGCGATCTTCACCATAGTGATACAGATGAGGATTAAAGATATGGCGCGGCAACACAAGAAAAAAGGGCGTCCTGTTTCTGGCTGGGTCATATTTGATAAACCAGAAGGAATGAAATCAACAGAAGCTGTCTCACAAATCAAATGGCTCTTCCATGCTCAAAAGGCAGGACATGCGGGTACACTTGATCCTCTTGCTTCTGGTCTCCTTCCCATTGCATTGGGCGAAGCAACCAAAACCGTCCCTTACGTGATGCAAGGCAAAAAAACTTACCGTTTTCATATTGCTTGGGGGCAAGAGCGCTCAACAGATGATTTAGAAGGAGAAATAACGAAAACTTCTCTCATACGTCCAACACAAGAAGAAATACTTGCTCTTCTTCCTCAATATACAGGTGTTATTTTGCAAACACCTCCACAATTTTCAGCAATCAAAATTGCTGGAAATCGTGCCTATGATTTAGCGCGTGAAGGGGAAGTTGTTGACATTCCGCCCCGTGAAGTGGAAATAGAAACTTTCAAGTTATTAGAAATGCCTACCAAAGAGCATTCTATCTTTGAAATAACCTGCGGAAAAGGAACTTATGTGCGCTCTTTAGCACGCGATATGGGACGTGATCTCGGTTGCTATGGGCATATTGCTGATTTAAGACGTATTGCCGTCGCACCTTTTGATGAAGAAGATCTCATTACATGGGAGGAACTAAAAGCGGCCATTCCGCCAAATAAAAACACTACAGATGAGAATAATCGTTCTTTTGAAAAAAACTTCTCAACACTCGATGGGCTCTTAATTGACACAAGCGCCGCATTGGATTGCCTCCCTCACTATATCCTTAATGAAACTCAAGCACAGAGAATTATCAAGGGTCATTCTATCCTCTTGAATCATCACAAAGCACCTCTTGATGAAGAGGAAATTTGTGTCCTCTATAAGGAACAACTTCTTGCTATTGGCACTCTCGACAAAGGTCTATTTAAACCAAAGCGGATTTTCACAATTTAATCGATTCTTTTCCCAACCACCTTTTGCGGAAAGATATTTTTCTCTATCAATTAAGAAAAATATGGTGCTTTTCATTGTCTATATTTACCGTATTCATATCAAAATTTAAGTCAGTGCTATAAGCTAACACCACCACACACTTTTTCCTCTTAATGTCGCAACAATCCTTGCATTTAAAGGATTCGTAAGAGGCTTTTTATTTCTTTTTCAATCGTTTTTTACTCATACTTTAGTCCTCGTTTATAATGTACAAGCAAAGATATGGACTGATTTACTCTAAATAGATTTGAAACGAGAAAAGCTTAAGATTTTCAGAACTATCACTCAACATGAAAAATGACAAATAACCATTATAAATCAATTCATTAAATATTGAAATAGCAATTTTTTATGATTATGCTAAAAAATTGATCGAAATAATATTAATATATGTAATATTTACAAAAACTGTTTTAACCCTAAGGAAGATGATCAGAGGAAACTTTTAAAAGCATCTCATTGGCTTGAGGTATTGTTTGGCGTTCAATCATGCGGTGCACTCTTATACCGTTAGGAGCACAATTTAAATGACGTAGACGCTTATTGACTTCTGCATCTGCTTTTGTACGACGATGATTATGGCGTAAATAATCTACCCATGTTGGCATATGATAAGCCTCTGTCCAATATTCAGGTCTTTCAAGATCTCGTAAAAGGACCCACTGACGCGCACCATCACGTAATCGAATATGGCGTCGACGCGTCATCACTTTGAGAAACTCTTCAAGATCATTTTCATGAATTTTATAATCGATCATTATCATAATCGGGCCACTTCTTGCTTTGAGGTCGAGTAATAATTCCGGCTCTCTAAAATGATCAAGAGGATTTAAATCTATCTGAGGAATTTCTTGAATTCTAAATTTTACCCCTGCAAGAGCACCAAAAATCAAGAATAAAGAACAAACGCTCAAAGCAATTGTTGGAGAATAACCATCAGCTAAACCTCCCCAGATTGCACTTCCAATAGCCATCCCCCCGGCAGATGCCGTTTGATAAAGAGCTAAAGAACGTGCAACAACCCAGCGTGGTGTAGAGAGTTGTACAGATGTATTAAACAATGATAAGGCCAAAACCCAACATAACCCTGCAGGAAATAAAGCAATATGGCTTATAATCAGTGAACGACTGATTCCCAATAAAAAGCAAGAAAAGGCGAAACCAATAAATGCACTTGCAATAATTGTTTCTGAACGAAAATGATGCCGTACAACTGCATTAATAATACCTGCTGTCATGGCTCCTAACCCAAAACAACCGAGCAATGTACCATAAAGAAGGGCACTTCCTCCAAGAACTTTATGCGCAACAATTGGCAAAAGTGCTAAAATAGAAGTTGCTCCTATACCAAAAAGGAACGCTCGAACCATAATACTTAAGAGATTAGGTGACATCGCAACATAACGCAAACCATCTGAGACAGCTCCTAACAGCCTTTCTCGTGGCAATGAGTTGTTTTCATAATTCGACTTCCAGAAAAACAACGCACCAATAAGAGGAATATAGCTTATAGCATTAAACAAAAAAGCAGCCGATGCCCCCAAAGTTGCAATGATGGCACCACCAATCGCAGGACCAACACTCCGCATCAAATTAAAGCCGACACTATTCAAACTAACAGCAGCAGGAATATTTTCCCTGCTCACAATATCTCCTATCGTTGCTTGCCAAGAAGGATTATAAAAAGCTGTGCCACATCCAATCAAAAACGTAAAACATAACAAAAGCCAAGGTGTTAGAAATCCCATATAGGCTAAAACAGATAAACTCATCGATATGACCATCATCATAATCTGTACACACAACATAATTTGACGCCGATTAAAATTATCAGCTAATGCCCCTGCCATCAAAGAAAACATAACAAGTGGTAATGTTGTGGCACTTTGAACTAGCCCAACCATGGAATGCGAAGAACTAATCAACGCCATTAACCACCCTGCTCCAACAGCTTGTATCAGCCCCCCTAAATTAGAAATAAGAGTAGATGACCATAAATTTCGAAATACCGAATTACGAAAAAGTTTTAATGTTGAAATGCTCTGCATCTTTTCCCTCCAACGCTATTTATCACTTTTGTTACCACTCACACACACTCATAATCTTTGTATCAAAAGGATGCATAATTGTTTAAAACACTTCTCATAAAACTCTATTTAAATCAATATTTCAAAACAAAAGCTTTTATTTAAAGAAAGACTTCAAAATGCTGTCAAGGACTAGTATTTTAACCTTCTTTCCTATATAAGAACGAAAATAGGTAAGAGTCTTCGACTTTTCCTGTTTTCTCACAGACCCTTGCTGAACGACATCTCGGCTATGGGTGGCTTTATGTTTCTTCGTTTTTGGAAAGGATAATACGATGTCGATTACAGCTGAACGTAAAAAAGCTCTTGTCGCAGAATACGCAAACAAAGTTGGTGATACAGGATCACCAGAAGTGCAAATTGCTGTACTTTCTGAACGTATTTCTAATTTAACAAACCACTTTAAATCTCACAAAAAAGATAATCATTCTCGTCGTGGTCTTTTGAAGATGGTATCTCAACGTCGGCGTCTTCTTGATTATCTTAAAGGAGTTGACCAAAATCGTTATCAGACACTTATAAAGAAGTTAGGTTTGCGTCGCTAAAAGAAAAATAGAAGTGGTATTTAAAAAAACACCCATTTTTTCAACGTGTTGCTTTTAATTAAAAATTTTAAAAACTGATAAGTTATTATGGGATAGAACTGCTCATCGTTTCGCATTTAAGCAGTTTACTTCTCTTTTCTCGCAACAAAGATAAAAAGTATGTTGTCCACCCCAGATCTTGGAAGTATGCTACGCAAAACCAGAATGTGAGCAATCAAAGATTTAAACACTGGTCATTAAGGATAAAAAATGTTCAAAACGCACAAGATAGAAATTGAATGGGCCGGGCGTCCGCTCACCCTTGAAACAGGGAAAATAGCGCGTCAAGCTGATGGTGCAGTGATTGCTACCTATGGAGAAACGATTGTCTTAGCTACCGTTGTATCGGCCAAAATCCCAAAACCAGACCAGGACTTTTTTCCACTCACCGTTAATTATCAAGAAAAATCCTATGCTGTTGGTCGAATACCTGGGGGCTATTTAAAACGTGAAAGTCGACCAAGTGAAAATGAAACTTTGGTTTCACGTTTGATTGATCGCCCAATTCGTCCCCTTTTCGTTGAGGGATATAAAAATGATACACAAGTTATTGTTTCCGTTATACAGCATGATCTCGAAAACAATCCCGATATCCTTGCGATGATTGCATCTTCTGCCGCATTGACCCTGTCAGGTGTTCCTTTCATGGGGCCTATAGCTGGTGCCCGCGTTGGCTATTGTAATGGACAATATGTTCTTAATCCTCATATCGATGAAATGCCTGAATCAAAACTTGATCTTGTTGTTGCTGGAACAGAAAGTGCTGTTTTGATGGTTGAATCAGAAGCACAAGAATTACCGGAAGATATCATGTTGGGGGCCGTAATGTTTGGTCACAAAGGCCTTCAACCTGTCCTTGATGCCATTATAAAGCTTGCTGAAGTTGCTGCAAAAGATCCTCGTGATTTTGTTCCTGAAGATCTTTCTGAGCTTGAAAAAGCGATGCAGAAAATGGCAGAACAGGATATACGAAAGGCTTACACAATTACTGATAAGCAAGAACGTTATGCTGCAATTGATGCACTAAAGACAGAAATCCTCAATAAATTTATGCCAGAACCAGAAAAAGACTGTCAATTTAGTGCAGATCAAATTGCAACCGTATTTAAACAGTTGCAAGCAAAAATTGTTCGCGGAAACATTCTTGATACCCAAAAGCGGATTGATGGACGCAATCTTTCTACCGTACGCCCTATCCAATCAGAAGTAAGTATTTTACCCCGCACACATGGATCAGCACTCTTTACCCGCGGAGAAACACAAGCGATTGTCGTTGCAACATTGGGAACTGGTGAAGATGAACAATATGTTGATTCTTTAACGGGTATGTATAAGGAAACATTCCTTCTCCATTACAATTTTCCACCATTTTCAGTGGGTGAAACGGGACGCCTTGGTTCTCCAGGTCGTCGTGAAATTGGACATGGCAAATTGGCATGGCGGGCAATTCACCCCATGTTGCCAACGAAAGAATCTTTTCCTTATACCATTCGTGCTGTCTCAGAAATCACTGAATCCAATGGCTCTTCTTCTATGGCAACGGTTTGTGGAACCTCACTTGCTCTTATGGATGCTGGTGTTCCTCTAGCACGCCCTGTTGCTGGTATTGCTATGGGCTTGATTAAAGAAGGAGAACGCTTTGCTGTTCTTTCTGATATTTTAGGGGATGAAGATCATCTTGGAGATATGGATTTTAAAGTCGCAGGAACAGAAAATGGTATTACTGCCTTGCAAATGGATATCAAAATTGATGGTATTACCGAAGAGATTATGAAAATCGCGCTTGAACAAGCCAAAGGTGGACGAATCCATATCCTTAATGAGATGGCGAAAGCTTTAACCAGTGCACGTGCTGAGCTGAGTGAATTTTCTCCACGAATCGAAGTTATGAATATTTCTGTCGATAAAATCCGTGATGTTATCGGCTCTGGTGGTAAAGTTATTCGGGAAATCGTGGAACAAACTGGAGCAAAAATTAATATTGAAGATGATGGTACCATTAAAATTGCTTCTGCTGATGCTAAAACCATTGAAGCAGCAAAACGTTGGATCCATTCTATTGTCGATGAGCCTGAAGTTGGTGCTATCTACCAAGGAACAGTTGTAAAAACTGCAGAATTTGGTGCATTTATAAACTTCTTTGGTTCTCGTGATGGACTCGTTCATATCTCTCAACTTGCATCAGAACGCGTCACCAAAACAACCGATATTGTAAAAGAAGGTGACAAAGTTTGGGTTAAATTAATGGGCTTTGATGAGCGTGGAAAAGTTCGGTTATCAATGAAGGTCGTTGATCAAACAACCGGAAAGGAAATCACCGGTGATAAAGCGATGAATGAAGAAAAGTGCGTGGATGAAAAAAAACAACCTGAAAATAAGCGCCGCCGAAAGAAAAAAGAAGAGTAAGTTTTTCCTCTTATCGTATCATGAAATGCCATCCCAATATTGGAGTGGCATTTTTCTTTGAAAGAGTCATATGTGTTATTATTTTTGCCTTTTGAAAATCATGAACTCCCGTATCCTGATCCAAACCAGTGTTGGCTAAGTTTTGGTTTAACACAAATCCCAGCTCCAGAATGGGCACAAAATTTAAAAGTTATTACGCCTTGGCGACCAGATTTTTTAAAATTTGTCGATACTCAATTTCACTGCTCTCCTCAAATAGATAAAACTTTCAGCTATGATGGTGCATTTTTACATTTGAGCAAATATCGTGGTTTGAACCAAAATTGTTTTCTTGATTTATTAGAATGCGTTAAACCCAATGGATGGATTGTAATCAGTGGGAATAAAACTGCTGGTGCTGCTTCAATGATGAAATGGGTCAAAACAATTGTTCCCATCACCAATAAATTGTCTAAAAATCATGGTCTTGTATTTTGGTTGCAAGTTCCTCAACAAATTGAGAGACATAACATTGCGCAATTGCGCTCACCACCGCTCACTTTTGGTAAATTTCAAACCACTTCTGGTATGTTCTCACACGGACGTATTGATCCAGGATCTGCTGCCCTTGCTTCTTATATGCTCAAAGTTATTTCTGGAAAAACGGCTGATTTTGGTGCTGGATGGGGTTATCTTTCTCACGTTGCGCTTGAAAGAAGTGAAAAACTCACCGCTCTAGACCTTTATGAAGCAGACTACAATGCTTTGAGAGCAGCAAAACAGCACCTTAAATCCATAACAGCTCCTTTTCCAATTCATTTTTATTGGCATGACCTTGTACATGAACCTATCACAAATCTATATGACACAATCATTTCAAATCCACCGTTTCACACACAACAAACAACAGATGTTGCATTAGGAAAAAATTTTATTATAAATGCTGCAAAGTGCTTAAAGCCAAGCGGCAGTCTGCTTTTTGTTGCAAACCGCCACCTGCCTTATGAAACATTATTAAAAAATATTTTCCGCACAGTGTTGATACATGAACAAGCCCATGGTTTCAAAATTATCGAAGCACGCAGATAAACAGAACAAGCAATAACTTTCAAAGAATAAAACGTGAAAGATCGATATCAGCAGCAAGCTCGCCAATAGATTTTCTCACGTAAGCAGCATCAATTTTAAACGATGTTCCAGCTTTATCAGGTGCAGTGAAAGAAATCTCATCCAAAACGCGCTCCATCACTGTTTGCAAACGACGTGCCCCTATATTTTCAATCCTTGCATTTAAATCTACAGCAATATCTGCTAAAGCATCAATTGCATCATCGGTAATTTCCAAATGAACCTCTTCCGTTGCCATAAGAGCGATATATTGTTTAATCAAACTAGCTTCTGGTTCCGTTAGAATGCGCCGTAAATCTTCCCTTGTTAAAGGGTTCAGCTCCACACGGATGGGCAAACGTCCTTGAAGTTCCGGTAATAAATCAGATGGCTTGGAAACATGAAATGCACCTGAGGCAATAAAAAGAATATGATCTGTTTTGATTTGCCCATATTTTGTAGCAATTGTTGTTCCTTCAACCAAAGGCAAAAGATCCCGTTGAACGCCCTCACGCGAAACCGCAACACTTGCTCCACCATCCCTGGTTGCAATTTTATCAATTTCGTCGATAAAAACAATACCGTCATTTTCAGCAACACGAAGCGCCTCTTGAATAATTTGCTCCTGATCAAGGAGTTTTTCAGATTCATCATCAATGAGCGGTTTAAAAGAATCCTTTACTGTCGTCTTACGGACTTTTGTACGACTGCCCATTTTACCCAAAATATCTGATAAATTCATAATACCCATTTGTGCCCCAGGCATACCAGGAATATCAAAGGTTGAAGCACTATTGCTATTATTATCGGCGACTTCAATTTCAATCTCTTTCTCATCCAATTCACCTTCACGCAATTTTTTACGAAAACTATCACGGGTAGCAGGACTTGCTGTTTTACCAACAAGGGCGTCTAAAACGCGCTCTTCAGCATTCACGTGAGCCTTTTCTTTTATTTCATCCCGTTTCTTTTCACGCACAAGAGAAATGGCAATTTCAACAAGATCTCGAATAATTTGCTCAACATCACGTCCCACATAACCAACTTCAGTAAATTTAGTCGCTTCTACTTTAACGAAGGGTGCTCCAGAAAGTTTTGCTAATCGACGTGCAATACCAGTTTTACCAACTCCTGTTGGCCCTATCATTAAAATATTTTTTGGCATAACTTCTTCACGCATCGGCTCATCAAGCTGTTGCCTACGCCACCGATTGCGCAGTGCAATAGCTACAGAGCGTTTGGCATCATTTTGGCCAATAATAAAACGATCAAGTTCAGAAACAGTTTCACGAGGGGAAAATACAACACACATTTAAATAGCTTTCTCTAAAGAAGATAATTCTGCATCCAATGTTTCAATCGTAAAATGATCATTGGTGTAAACACAAATTTTAGCGGCAATAGCCATAGCTTTACGAGCAATAGTTTCTGCATCCAAATCCAAATCCATGAGTGCACGCGCTGCTGAAAGAGCAAAATTTCCTCCAGAGCCAATTGCCATAACCCCATCTTCTGGCTCTAAGACATCACCAAGCCCTGTTAGAGCCAAAGTTACTTTCTTATCAGCCACGAGCATCATTGCTTCGAGACGACGCAAATAGCGATCTGTTCTCCAATCTTTTGCAAGTTCCACACAAGCACGCATAAGCTGATCAGGATATTGTTCAAGCTTTGTTTCCAATCTCTCCAGTAATGTAAAAGCATCTGCCGTAGCACCAGCAAAACCAGCAATAACCACTCCGTTCTTTCCAAGACGACGCACTTTACGTGCATTGCCTTTCATAATTGTCTGTCCAAGAGAGACCTGACCATCCCCGGCCATCACGACTTTTCCACCTTTTCGTACCGTAATAATTGTTGTACCATACATTATGTCTGGCTTATGTTCTGTCATAAGGAAACTCCTTAATATTAACTTTACTTTTTAATATTGATTTCTTTTCATACAATGTAAAACTCAATTCCTATTGTCCTATTTAAGAACATATACAGCAAAACACAATGATTCAGCATAACTCAATTTGTTGAAAATGGAAAAATGATATCATTGTTGTCAATGTAAATTACTGCTAAATAGCTTTATATAAACAGTTTGTGCTTTTTAGAGGAAAATTATGAAAAAAATAGCCATAGGGACCTTAGGTGGAACAATTGCAATGACTGCTGATAGTTTTGGTCACATGCAACCGACTTTAACTTCAGATAACCTCATAAAAAGTGTTCCTGATTTAAATAACGTTGCTGATATTAATGCACAAACATTAATGCAAATACCAAGTGGATCTTTATCGTTTCAAATGCTTTTTGAAATAATTAAGTGGGCAAAACAACAAATAAACGCTGGTGCAGAAGGTATTGTTTTAACACAAGGGACTGATACTCTGGAAGAAACAGCTTTTTTTCTTTCTCTTTATTGGAAAGAAGCCGAACCACTCATCATAACCGGCGCTATGCGCATGCCTCATGAAGCAGGCGCCGATGGCCCCGCCAACATTTTAGCAGCCACTCGTGTCGCAGCAGCCACACAAAGTCGTAACAGGGGCGTTCTCGTTGTCATAAATGATGCAATTCATTCACCTTATTGGCTCTATAAAAGCCATACCGTCAAAGTCGAAACATTTCAATCAGGTCTTGCAGGTGTTTTAGGAACTATTTTAGAGGGAAAACTTATTTATTTCAATGATCGAAAATTTTTCCCAAAAACGTTTGATCTTCCCCAAAACCATGATCATCAAATTGCACTCCTCTATTCCTCTTTATCATCTGATGCAAAATTAATGAAACTATGCCTTGAAAGTGGGTATTATGCTGGAGTTGTTATAGCTGGTTTTGGTGCGGGGCACTGTAGTTTTCAAGAAGCAGACCTTGTACAACAATATGCACAAAAAATACCAATCATTATTGCTAGTCGTTGTTGTAATGGCTCAACAACTCGTATAACTTATGGCTATAAAGGCTCCGAAATCGATATGATTGCTTCTGGTGCTCTCATGTCTGGTTATTTATCAGCCGTAAAAGCGCGTCTACTTTTATGGACTTTTTTGGCGCAAGGGCACTCATTAGCACAAATCCGTGCAAACTGGAATGACTGGACTATAAGTTAATGAAAAATGATCTACTATCTTAAAAGAAGAGAGCATGCAAAACAAAATTTACTTGAAAATGAAGCCGCTCATCTGTCTACTCTTAAATCAATTGCTGCTGCAAAAAATTCTCGACCAATACAAATGATTGATACGACTATACAAAAAATTAATCAGAAAGATAATCTGATCAAATCCGTTTCTGACCGATATTCACCCTATCGCGTTTTTACTGCACAAGAATGGTCAGAGTTTCGTGCAGACACACCTCTTACTTTGACTTTTGATGAAATTAAGCGTTTACGCTCTATTGATGATCCTATTGATCTTAAAGAAGTCCAACGCATTTATCTTTCTTTATCGCGTCTATTATCATGCCATGTTGAAGCAGTACAGGAACTTTTTCACAAACGTCAGCAGTTTCTCCATCAAGAAGAGAGTAGAAAAACGCCCTTTATTATTGGAATTGCTGGTTCTGTAGCTGTAGGAAAATCAACCACGGCTCGCATTCTTCAAGAACTGTTGAAAAGATGGACATCTAGCCTTAAAGTTGATCTAATCACAACGGATGGTTTTCTCTATCCTAACGCAATCTTACAGCAAAAAAATCGAATGAATCGCAAAGGATTTCCTGATTCCTATGACATTAAAAAGTTGCTGTGCTTTCTTTCGGCTATAAAAGCAGGTATCGGAAATGTCCGTGCCCCGCTTTACTCACATATGATCTATGATGTTCTAGAAAATCAGACTATTACCATTGATCGTCCTGATATTTTAATTGTTGAAGGTATTAATGTATTACAGGTCAGTGATCTTCCTAAAGATGGAAAAGCTATTCCTTTCGTATCAGATTTTTTTGATTTTTCAATCTATGTCGATGCCGAAACAGAAGTCATTCGTCACTGGTATTTGGAGCGCTTTAAACGTTTGCGTAAAACAGCTTTTCAAAATCCTGAATCCTATTTTCATCGTTATGCCCACCTCAATGAAAAAGAAGCTTCAAAAATCGCTGAGGATCTTTGGCAAACGATTAATTTAAAAAATTTACAGGAAAATATATTGCCAACACGACCACGGTCCAATCTCATTCTACGAAAGGGAAAAAATCATTTGGTCGAATATGTCGCACTTAGACGACTATAAGGATCTCATAACTATGCAGCACCACCACATTTATTTTACCTCAACGCGTATCGATAACAGTTGCCCTATCATCTTGGTAAACCAAAGAACTCTTGCCAACTTATCACTTGATGCGTCAACAACAGCATGGATAAAAGTTAATGACTTTACTGGTAAAGCAGGACAAATACTCTTTATTCCTCACGAAACGGGGCATTTAAAAAAAGTTTTATTTGGAATTGGCAATGGGAACGATCCTTTTATCACAGGACTGCTTGCTCAAAAGCTTCCTGCTGGTCAATGGCATTTAGAAGGTACAACCTCTGATGAAATAAATACCTATCTTGGATTGGCATTTGGTAGCTATCAATTTAATCGCTATCGTCAAAATTCTTCTTTCAAATCATTATCTATCCATGTCAATGAGGCTATTGATCTTAATGAACTCCAACGAATTTATGAAGCTGTCTTTTTCGTCCGTGATCTCATTAATATTCCAGCCAATGATATGAACCCTGATACTCTCGAAAAAGAAGCTCGAAAACTAGGAAAAACCTATGGTGCTCATATCAAAAGTATTTGTGGAGACGATCTCTTAACCCATAACTTTCCGATGATTCATGCTGTAGGACGAGCAGGCAGCACTGCACCACGACTGATTGAGTTACTCTGGGGGCAAGAACATCGTCCTAAAATAACGTTGGTGGGCAAAGGCGTAACTTTTGATACTGGAGGTCTCGATATTAAATCAGCCAATAACATGTTGCTTATGAAAAAAGACATGGGGGGTGGAGCAAACGTTTTGGGATTGGCTAAACTTATCATGGATGCAAAATTGCCTTTCCGTTTACGCGTTTTGATTCCAGCTGTAGAAAATGCAATTTCTGCGAATGCTTACCGACCAGGTGATATTCTCAAAAGTCGTAAAGGTTTAAGTGTTGAAGTAGGTAATACAGATGCTGAAGGGCGACTTGTCCTTGCCGATGCACTCGCCTATGGTGATGAAGAAAGTCCACAATTCATGCTTTGTATGGCTACTTTAACAGGGGCAGCGCGTATAGCATTAGGACCAGATCTTCCCGCATTTTATTGTAATGATTCAATATGGGCACAACAAATTTCTGAATCTGCTCACGCTGTCTTTGATCCTCTTTGGCAAATGCCCCTTTGGAAACCTTACCAAGAGATGTTATCATCACCAATTGCCGATCTTAACAATGTAACTGGAAATAGCTTTGCTGGTTCTATAACGGCTGCTTTATTTCTTAATTCTTTTGTTGAAAAAGCTGAACATTTTGCGCATTTTGACCTTTATGGATGGGTTCCAAAAGAAAAACCAGGATATCCTATTGGTGGATCAGCACAAACTATTCGTGCCCTTTATAATATTTTTAAAAATGAATTTTGACACAAATATCCACAAAAATGGACAATTTTGCAGCTTAAAGAATAATTGGTCTTACACTGTGTTCTTAGTTTTGTTTGAGGATAAAAACCTTACCAATACAGTTTTCATGAGTTTGTTTAAAGGTAAGAAATAACAAAATGGAAAGCAAAAAGATGATCTCTAAAGACCCAAGACTTCATGCATTCAGAGATGATCTAGCAGATCAACGTCTTGAAACAGAAATTACAGCTCAGCGCTTTGTTCAAGGTGAAAAAAGACGTGTTAATACAGCGGTCGCTGGACTTTTTAAAGAAAATAGTAAAAAAAGTGAAAGACAAACAGAATGCTTATTCGGAGAAGAACTTCTCATTTTTGAACAAGGGGAAACAATGTCGTGGGGACAATCACTCAAAGATGGTTATGTTGGTTATATTGATACAAAAGTTCTTTGTACATCAACCATAAAACAAACGCATGTGGTTTCAGTACCACGTACATTTAAATATTTACACGCTGACTTACGTGGACCAATAGTATCCCCTTTATCTATGGGAAGCAAAGTTAGTGTTGTTGATGAAATTGAAGTCCGTGACACAATGTATTCTATTCTTGAAAATGGAACAGCAATCATTACGAGTCATCTCAGCCCCATTGGACGCGTATATGAAGATTATGTCACAGTTGCAGAAACCTTTATCCGTACACCTTATCTTTGGGGTGGTGTCAGCGGTTTTGGAATTGATTGTTCGGGACTCATTCAGCTCTCTATGATGATGACCGATCAAATAGTTTTACGTGACACCGATATGCAGCAAGAAACTATAGGCAGTCCTCTTACAGATACTGATAAACTTCAACGAGGCGATTTAATTTTTTGGAAAGATCATGTTGCTATTATGGTTGGTCACGCAAATATTATTCACGCAAATGGTTTTTCTATGGACGTTATGATTGAGCCCTTGGAAAAAGCAATTACGCGTATCGCTAAAAAAAATCAATATCCTATCGCAAAACGCCGTCCAATTCAAGAAACTTAATACATGCCTCCTATAAAAAATTAATTGAATGTTTTATTATTACAATATATTGATTTATAAGGATAATTATCCATCATTCACTCTGCGTCAAGCATTCTAAATATCGTAAAATTCTCTTATTTCAAATCTGTTTTTATGTTGGATCAATCAAAGCCGCTTGTCTGTTCATCACAAGCGGAATTGATGTATAAGTAAAAATGATTACGAAAAGAAAAATATCCCTTCTGAATGCCCTCAAATGCCAAGAGCTATCGTAACTAACATTGGAACCAGCTTACTCCTTCATAAGCGTAAAGATAGTGGCGCTCAATAGATTTTACATTATTTCCATAAGGGCTTTAACGTTATATCATTCCGGGCACCGTCGCGAAATGGGCTTTGGAGCATTGCGAGGTGCCTCTTTTAAAAAGCTCGTGAATATGCAACACAATGCCATTCTACATTACGTAAAGAACGTACCCCTCTTAATCAAAAGCAACATTTTTTGAAATTTTTCCTATTATCGATATCTTATGAAATAAATACTCCTTATACCTCTCAGTTCACCCAAACCCATCTCACAATGATACACGTGAAAAGTATAACATACATTGTCTACCACTATCTTTATACTTATGAATCGTGTAAAGACATCATTATACACTTTGCCAATTCTCAATGTTGCGATAACCCTTGGCTATTGGAGAGTGTTCTTTCAGCACGTATTTTATTTCTTTCTTAAATAATTTTATCCACATAACCCTCCCCGCTTGGAACGTGCAAAAGAATGGTTTTGATTAATTTAACATAAAACAGATTTGAAATATGAGAAATTTTTTTACGACTCTGGACTTCCCTATTCAACATAAAAAATATAAATTATTATTTTAAATCAATATATTGAATTATATTTTCTTCTTATAACACATTAAAGAAGATGATTTTTCAATACCTGAACCAATGGTTTATCAGCATCAGGCATAGGGTATTTATCAAGATCATTAATAAAAACCCATTCTAAATTTTGCCCCTCTCGTCCTTGCGCAACGCCCTCATAATGGTCACAAAGATACAATGGCATTAAGAGATGAAATGTTTTATAGCTATGACTTGCAAATGTTAAAGGGTGTAAATTATTTGGTTGAACATAAATACCAAGCTCTTCCTCTAATTCACGAATCAATGATGCTTCCGGAGTTTCACCTTGCTCAACCTTGCCACCAGGGAACTCCCATAAACCAGCCAGTGATTTTCCTTCAGGACGCTGTGTAAGCAAAACACGATTATTCTGATCTAACAGTGCACATGCAACAACAAGAAGAATGGAACTTTTCATATACATATCACTCCCCAATAGGGAACATAAAGATAACTGACTTTTCTATCATATCCCCTCTGCTCCTAAAAGAGCTCACATACCCCATTTGCTCTGAAAAATAATAAACTGTTAAATATAAAGTGCATCCATTAACTTCTGTAATCGCTATTGATCATAACGTACTCTTTTGTTAAATCGCAAGACCAAACCGTCGCCGTACTCTTACCCAAACCGATATCAACACGAATCGTGATGTGCTTACCTTGCATATAAGTACCTATTTTCTCTTCACAATACTCAGGATCTCGTACGCCATTCACGGCCACACGATGCTCACCAAACCAAATCGTCAATAGATCACGATCGACTTCAACACCGGCCTTCCCAACTGCCATAACGACCCGCCCCCAATTCGCATCTTCACCGGCAATAGCCGTTTTTACGAGCGGTGAATTTGCAATTGATAAAGCAATAGTTTTAGCTGCATTATTTGTTGTAGCACCCACCACATTAACCTCAATTAAATGACGAGCACCTTCACCATCACAAACAACTTGTAGTGCAAGTTCATGCAGAAGTGCACTCAATTGTTTCACAAAAACCCCATAACGCGGATCAGATTTACTTGTAAGACATGGAAAATGTTCTTTTCCTGTCGCAAACAACATAAGCGTATCTGAAGTTGAGGTATCGCTATCAACAGTAATTGAATTGAAAGAACCCTCAACTGCCTCTGATAACATGGATTGGAGTGCATCCGAAGAAATGGTAGCATCACTAACCACAAATGACAGCATTGTCGCCATATCGGGTGCAATCATACCAGCACCTTTTGCAATTCCATTAATGGTAACACGCTCTCCCCCACAGTCAAAAGTGCGGGTCGCAAGTTTTGGAAATGTGTCCGTTGTCATTATGGCTTTTGCAGCTTCCAACCAATTTCCCTCTTCTGCTGTCTCTGTCATACTTGGTAAAAGATTGACAATACCCGATGCATCCATTGGCTCACCAATAACACCCGTAGAAGCTATAAAAATTTCATCTTCTCTAACCTTTAAAGCGTTCGCTGCTGCACAAATAATTGCATCGGTTGTGTGCTTTCCTTTGCTTCCTGTAAAAGCATTTGCATTTCCAGAATTCACAACAACACCCCTCGCAACCCCATGAGGAAGCGATGCACGACAATGCTCTACAGGGGAAGATGGACATTTTGAACGGGTAAAAACACCGGCCACACTCACTGGCTTATCGAATATGATGAAAAGAAGATCTGTACGATCTTTATATTTAATCCCAGCTTCAGCTGTTGCTATCCGTACACCAGATAATGGAGAAAGCTCTTGGATCTTTTGAGGCGACAAAGGAGAGATTTTCAAAACCACAATATGCTTTCTATAAAAAAATGAAATGATTGCAGATCAATAACCTCTCATAGAAAACTGCTAGGCTTTTTGAACAAAACTAACCTAGCAAATTATCTATTAAAGAGGCTATCTACTTATTTTTACTAGCTATTCCGTATCTTCTTCATCAGATGTCTCATCGGGAAGTAGCGTCCCATTTTGATGAAGCGATTCCATGATTTTTGTAACATTAGGATCAGGGTATTTCACATCTATCTTGCTACGCAAATCAACAATCAGTTCTTGATAGCGCTTTTTTATCAGCTGTGTCCGCAACATCTCTTTAACATCATCAAATGCAGGCGGTTGTTTTACACGACGATCTTCTAATTTAATAATATGCCAACCAAAAGGACTTTCAACGGGTTGTTTTGTGTATTCGCCAACTTTCAAACCAAATGCGGCATCTTCAAAAGGCTTGACCATTTGACCATGGCTAAAATAACCAAGATCACCCCCAACGGCAGCAGAACCATCTGTTGAACTTTTCTTTGCAATCTCTTCAAAATTTTCGCCTTTATTTAAATGCTTAATGATAGCTTCTGCTTCTTTTCTCGTTTTGACCAAAATATGACGCGCTTTAACCTCATCCTCTTTAGGTAAAGCAGCAACTTCTTGCTTATAAAGAGCTTCCAAATCAGTATCCGATATTTTATCAACAATCGCCTGTTTAAAATAAAGCTGTTGAAGAACATTGTCACGCATGACTGCCATACGTTTATCGTAAGCTTCTGTCTTATCAAGACCTTTGCTTCTTGCTGCTTTTGCGAGGGCCTGCATATCTAAATAAGCTTTTAGAACCATCATACGGCGTTGTTCATCAGGAAAACGTGCTAAATTAGGATTTATTTCAAGCGCTAAATCATCCAATTGGCCTGCTGTAATATTTTTCCCATCAATAACCGCCATAACATGAGAAGGAGAAACGGCTTTTTCAGAAGCTTTCTCTAAAGTCTTTAAATCACTCGACGATGAATTCAAACCTTCTTGAGCACTCACCCCTAAACTTGTACTTGCCAATAAAGTTGATGCTAAAAAAAGCGTGATAAAGTTAAATTTCATAAATATACTCCTTAAAAATGAAGGCAGGTTCAAGATTCCAATTTTCTTTACCATAACACTTTAATCTTTAAACATAGAGAAATAAATTAGTAATTTTATTTTAAAAAAGTATAAAATTATCCTTTTATCTCAGTTTCTCCAATCCTATCTAATGCAGATGAAAAACATGATAATAGAGAAAAATGACATATTGTATCTTAAATTACTTTGTATTGTATCAGTTAAATAGCATACTTAAAGTTGACATAAAGCGCTTAGCCTCTTATCTCTACTTTACAATTAGAGTGAAAAATTGCACACCAACAAGTATAATGGTACCATCTGCATTTCATGATGTCACTAATGATATCAGATAATTTGAAGAAAATGTATGGGGAGAGCGTATGAATTACCCAACAAGAGTGACAACAATTAAAAGAAAGGGCCAGAGATGGTCAGTTTAGGTGTTTTTGCCCGTAAGTTTTTTGGTTCAGCTCATGAGCGACATCTCAAAGCACTCCGCCAAAAAGTTGCACAAATTAATGCTTTGGAAGAACAATTCGTAAAATTAAGTGATGAGCAGCTTTGCCAAAAAACAGATGCCTTTCGTAAACGTCTTAGTGAAGGTGAAAGTGTTGATTTGCTCTTACCAGAAGCTTTCGCGACTGTTCGTGAAGCCGCAAAACGTGTTTATGACATGCGTCCTTTTGACGTGCAACTTATTGGTGGAATGGTCCTTCACGACTGCGGCATAGCTGAAATGCGTACTGGTGAAGGTAAAACATTAATGGCAACTCTACCAATTTATCTCAATGCATTGGAAGGTAAAGGCGTTCATGTTGTGACAGTAAACGATTATCTCGCCAGTCGTGATGCTGAAACAATGGGGAAAATTTTTAGTTTTCTAGGGCTTACAACAGGCGTGATTCTTCATGATCTTGATAGTGATGCCCGCCGAGAAGCCTATGCATGCGACATCACCTATGCCACAAATAATGAACTAGGTTTTGATTATTTGCGTGATAATATGGCCTTCGATCATAGTCAAATGGTCCAACGTGGACATCATTACGCAATTGTTGATGAAGTTGATTCGATTCTTATTGATGAAGCCCGTACCCCCCTTATTATTTCTGGTCCTCTAGAAGATCGTACTGACTTCTATAACCTTATTGATACATTTATTCCTGCCTTAACTCCAGAAGACTATGAAATAGACGAAAAACAAAAAACAACGACCTTTACCGAAGTTGGTACTGAAAAAATTGAAAAAATGCTCGAACAAGCTGGGCATCTTAAAGGTGAGAGTCTTTATGACATAGAAAATGTCGCTATCGTTCATCATGTCAATAATGCTCTAAAAGCTCATAAACTGTTTGCTCGCGATAAAGATTACATTGTTCGCAATGATGAAATCGTTATTATTGACGAATTTACAGGGCGAATGATGCCTGGGCGGCGTTATTCTGAAGGACTTCATCAAGCGTTAGAAGCTAAAGAGCATGTTGCTATTCAACCAGAAAACCAGACACTTGCTTCCATCACTTTCCAAAATTACTTCCGTATGTATAGGAAATTATCTGGCATGACTGGAACTGCAACAACAGAAGCCGAAGAATTCAGAAATATTTATGGTCTTGACGTTGTCGAAATCCCTACAAATTTGCCAATACAACGTATTGATGAAGATGATGAGATTTATCGAACAGCAGAAGAGAAATATCGGGCAATTGTGCGTGATATCCGTCAAGCGCACGAAAAAGAACAGCCCATTCTTGTTGGAACAACCTCTATTGAAAAGTCAGAACAATTGGCAGAGCGTTTGCGAAAAGAAGGCATTACCGATTTTAGAGTCTTAAATGCTCGCTATCACGAACAAGAAGCATATATCATTGCGCAAGCAGGCGTTCCTAGAGCTCTCACCATTGCAACCAACATGGCAGGACGCGGTACGGATATACAGCTTGGTGGTAATGTTGAAATGCGCATCCGACAAGAGTTACAGGATATCCCCGAAGGTCCAGAGCGAACAGCTAAAATTGAAGAAATAAAAAAAGATGTTCAGAAGCTTAAAGAAAAAGCTTTAGCGGCTGGAGGGCTTTACGTTATCGCTACTGAACGTCATGAAAGCCGTCGTATTGATAACCAGCTTCGTGGACGTTCTGGTCGCCAAGGCGATCCTGGGCGCTCAAAATTCTTTCTCTCTCTTCAAGATGATCTTATGCGTATCTTTGGCTCTAACCGTATGGATGGTATGCTGCAAAAACTTGGATTGAAAGAAAATGAAGCTATTATCCATCCATGGATTAATAAAGCCCTTGAAAAAGCACAAAAAAAGGTCGAAGCACGAAACTTTGAAATTCGTAAAAATCTGCTAAAATATGATGATGTCATGAATGATCAACGCAAGGTTATTTTTGAACAGCGTATGGAGGTCATGAATGCAGATGATTTATCAGAAATGATCCTTGAAATGCGTAATGAAGTCGTAGAGGATCTCGTAGAGGCTTATATTCCATCAGGGACATATTCTGAAAAATGGGATGCAAAAACTCTCGAAGAAGAGCTTCAACAACTCTTTAATCTTGAGCTTCCAGTGGAAGAATGGGCAAAAGAAGATGGAATTGCCGAGGAGCAAATTCTAGAGCGTGTATCAGATGCTGTTACAAAACTTGAAAATGAGCGTACTGAACGATATTCTCCAGAAGTTATGGCTTATTTTCACAAAGCAGTATTGCTCGAAACTATTGACACGTTATGGCGTGAACATCTGGTGAGTTTAGACCATTTGCGTTCTGTTGTTGGTTTTCGTGGTTATGCGCAGCGGGATCCGCTCAATGAATATAAGACAGAATCATTTGAACTCTTTCAAAGTATGTTGAGAAATTTGCGCCGAATTGTCACTTCTAAGCTTATGCGCTTTGAAATCATTCAACACCCCACAGAACCGGCCATGCCTGAGCAAACTGATGCTGCTTCTTCTGTCTTTAATGATCAAAGTCAAGAAAATGCTCCCACCTTATGGGCACGATCACAAGAAAATAGATTTGTTAATCCACAAGATCGTGACCCTAACGATATAACCACATGGGGAAAAGTTGGACGTAATGAGCGTTGTCCTTGCGGTTCAGAGAAAAAATACAAACACTGTCATGGAGCCTTTGTTTGAAAAGCAAACTATGCAAATGAATAAAAAGCGAAATTATGAGCAAGAATTGCGCACAGCTGGTTTAAGAGTAACACGTCAACGACGAGTTATTCTTGATATTTTGACTGATACAAATGATCATCCTAATGCATTTGAAATTTTTCAGCGTGCAAACAAAATAGATTCGAATATTTCACTCTCAACTGTTTATCGAACCATGAAAATATTAGAAGGAAATGGAACAATTCATCGCCATAGCTTTAGTGGTGGTCCATCTCGTTTTGAGCAAGCAGATGGGCAACATCATGATCATCTCATTGATATAGAAACAGGACAAGTTATCGAGTTTCATTCTGATGTTATTGAAAAGCTGCAAGAGGAAATTGCAAAATCCCTTGGCTATGATATTATTCATCACCGCCTTGAACTTTACGGAAAAAAAAACTCTTAAAAAAGTAATCATATATCATTAGATAAAATACCTCAGGCAAATCAAATTTTATAAAAATTTACCTTTAAAATATAATAGTTTTCATTGGCAAAAAAAAAGAATTGCTTTATTACCCCTCTTTGTATGATGCTATACGGTAATTCATTGCCAATATTATAACAAACAATCATTGCAACAAAATATTATAAAAATTGTATTATGAAAAATTAGGCCAATATTATCATGGTTTCCTTGCCACAAGATCGTATGAGACAGCTTGAAAAGCGCTTTGAAATAATTGAAAGCCAAATGACGACGAATCCAAATGCTGAAACATATGTCAAATTAGCTTCTGAATATGCAGAACTACAACCCGTTATTGCCTCTATACGCGCATTAAATGCTCTTTACGAAGAGATTACAGAATTAGAAACGATTATCAACGATAAACAAACAGATATAGAGATGCGTAATCTTGCCCAAGAAGAGCTACCATCGTTATATAAAAAAGTAGAGCAATTTGAAAAAGAACTCCAAATTCTGCTTTTGCCTAAAGATGTTGCTGATGAAAAAAACGCTATTGTTGAAATTCGAGCAGGAACGGGCGGATCAGAAGCAGCACTTTTTTCCGGTGATCTTTTCCGCATGTATGAACGTTATGCCCATGCTCACCATTGGAAAGTAGAAATTATTTCACTTAGTGAGGGGGAAGTTGGCGGATATAAAGAGATTATTGCTACCATTTCAGGAAAAGGTGTCTTTTCTAAATTGAAATATGAATCAGGGGTTCATCGTGTGCAACGCATCCCTGAAACAGAGACAGGTGGACGTATCCATACATCTGCTGCTACCGTTGCTGTGCTTCCAGAAGCTGAAGATATTGATATTGATATTCGTCCTGAAGATATTCGTATCGACACAATGCGTGCATCCGGAGCAGGAGGACAGCATGTTAATACAACGGATTCAGCTGTTCGTATCACGCATATTCCAACAGGAATTATGGTCGTACAAGCAGAAAAATCACAACATCAAAACCGAGCAAGAGCCCTTCAAATTTTACGGGCACGCTTATTCGATATCGAACGACAAAAAGCGGAAAGTGAACGTTCAGCTTCTCGTAAAAGCCAAGTTGGTTCTGGTGATCGCTCAGAGCGTATTCGTACCTATAATTTTCCACAAGGACGTGTCACGGATCACCGTATTAATCTAACCTTGTATAAGCTTGATCGCATTCTAGAGGGAGATCTTGATGAGCTTCTTCATGCACTCATCTCAGATCATCAAACAAGACTGCTGATGGAAATGGATAATAATTGAGCAAATATTCTTTCAAGAATGTTATCCAACAAATGCAAGAAAAATTGCGCACGAAAGGGATTGCTGAAGCCGATCTCGATGCGAAAATACTCATTGAATGGATAACAGGAATAAATGCTGCTGAAAGAGTTTCTAAACCAGATATGCATCTATCTTCTGAGCATATTATACAAATAGAACAGGCTTTACAACGGCGTATTGCAGGCGAACCCGTTTACCGTATTATAGGAGCACGAGAATTTTATGGTATATCTTTTACATTATCTCAAGAGACGTTAGAACCACGCCCTGATACAGAAACGCTGATAGATCTTGTTCTCCCTTTTCTCCAAAAACAGATCGAAAATTCGAGAAGAACAACATTCCTTGATATGGGAACAGGAAGTGGCGCCATTGCCATTGCCATTCTTAAACAAATTCCCCAATCCTATGCAGTCGCTGTCGATATTTCTGAAGATGCCCTTAAAACAGCGACAAAAAATGCAAAAAATGCTGAAGTAGCACACCGCTTCACACCCCTTCTTAGCGACTGGTTTGATTCTGTCACAGATCGCTTTGATTTTATTGTTTCCAATCCACCTTATATCCCCGCAAAAGATATCAAAAAACTTGCAAAAGAAGTGCGCTTACATGATCCATTGCGCGCTCTTGTCGGTGGAAAAGATGGTCTTGATTTTTATCGAAAGCTCGCCCATGAAGCAGCCAACTACTTAAAAGAAAACGGCACTATCGCTGTTGAAATTGGTTACTCTCAAGAAAAAGAAGTTTGCAATTTGTTTGAAACAAATGGCTTCCAATGTTTAGAAATGCGCAAAGACCTCAGTGGAATACCCCGCGCACTTCTATTTGCATGCAAACATTAAAATTCCCAATCATCATCCGTGGTAGCCACCGCCTTGCCAATGACATAAGAAGAACCTGCCCCTGAAAAAAAGTCATGATTTTCGTCAGAGTTTGGTGATAAAGCTGCCAAAATAGCGGGATTAACACGACAAACCTCAGGGGGGAAAAGAGCTTCAAAACCTAAATTCATTAAAGCCTTGTTAGCGTTATAATGAAGAAAAATTTTAACATCTTCTGTCAATCCAAGCGCATCATAAAGATCTTCAGTATATTTGCACTCGATGTTATAAAGATCAAAGAGCAGGTTAAAAGCAAAATTTTTAATTTCTTGTCTTTTGGCTTCATCAAGCTTTGCAAAGCCCAATTGGAATTTATAACCTATATAATAACCATGGACCGCTTCATCACGAATGATCAGTCGAATGAGATCTGCTGTATTGGTTAACTTAGCGCGACTGGCCCAATACATGGGCAAATAAAAACCAGAATAAAATAAAAAGCTTTCCAGCAAAGTCGAAGCAATTTTTTTCTTAAGTGGATCATTTGCTTCATAACGCTCAAGTACTAATCTAGCCTTTTTCTGCAAATGAATATTTTCTTCTGACCATCTAAACGCATCATCAACTTCTACCGTCGAACAAAAGGTTGAAAAAATAGAGGAATAAGAACGTGCATGAACCGCTTCCATGAAAGCAATATTCGTCAACACTGCCTCCTCATGCTCTGTTATCGCATCAGCCAGAAGCGAAATGGCTCCAACAGTGTTTTGAATTGTATCTAAAAGCGTTAGTCCTGTAAAAACACGAATCGTTAGCTTGCGTTCTTCATCCGTTAAGCTTGACCATGAGGGAATGTCATTGGAAAGTGGAACCTTCTCAGGTAACCAAAAATTCCCAGTTAAGCGGTTCCATACTTCAAGATCTTTCTCATCATGTAATCTATTCCAATTAACAGCGCACACAACAGGATTTTTGGTTGTAATCTTTGTCATATGATGATCTCCTATAAACTGCACGAAACACAGCCATCAACTTCTGTTCCACTCAATGCTACTTGCCGTAATCGTACATAGTAAATACTCTTGATACCCTTTTTCCAAGCATAAATTTGTGCGCGGTTAATATCACGTGTGGTAGCGGTATCAGGAAAAAATAATGTTAATGAAAGACCTTGATCAACATGCTGTGTTGCCGCAGCATAGGTATCTATAATTTTTTCAGGGCCAATCTCATAAGCATCTTGGTAAAAATTCAAATTCGTATTATCCATATAAGGAGCAGGATAATAAACGCGCCCAATTTTTCCCTCTTTGCGAATTTCGATTTTTGAAGCAATCGGATGAATAGAGGAAGTGGCATGATTAATATAGGAGATAGATCCCGTGGGAGGAACTGCCTGTAGATTGCGATTATAAAGCCCGTACTCAACAACTAAATCCTTGAGTTCCTGCCAATCCTTTTGACTTGGAATAACAATATTGTTCCGCTCAAAAAGCTCTTGCACAAGCGCAAATTGCGGTTTCCATTCTCTTTCAATATATTTCTCGAAAAAACGTCCATCTGCATAAGCTGATTTTTCAAACCCTGCAAACATTTCTTGACGTTCGCGCGCAATTAAATTGGAAGCACGTATGGCGTGATATGTCACAATATAAAAATAGATATTGGTAAAATCAATCGCTTCTGGAGCCCCATAATAGATCTGCTCACGCGCTAGAAACCCATGCAAATTCATTTGTCCCAAACCAATCGCATGACTTTCAGCATTGCCTTTCGCAATGGAAGGCACACAATCAATATTGCTCATATCCGAAACAGCAGTCAGAGCGCGAACAGCAGATTCCACGGTCTGTCCAAAATCAGGACTTTCCATTGCTTTGGCAATATTCATGGATCCAAGATTACAGGATATATCACTTCCAATCGTGCGATAAGTTAAATCTGTCTCCAGTTCACTCGCCTCACTCACCTGCAAAATTTCTGAACATAAATTGCTCATACTTATGCGCCCAGCTATCGGATTCGATCGATTAGCAGTATCCTCAAATAAAATATAGGGATAACCCGACTCAAATTGAATTTCCGCTAATGTCTGGAAAAAAACGCGTGCACTTATTTTCTTTTTACGAATCTTTGCATTATCAACAAAAGAACGATAATGCTCCGTTAAAGAAATATCGCTAAAGGGCTTACCTGTCACACGCTCGATGTCATACGATGAGAAGAGATACATATCCTCATTATTCCGTGCAAGCTCAAAAGTAATATCAGGAATAACGACACCAAGCGAAAGCGTTTTAATTCTAACTTTTTCATCAGCATTTTCACGCTTTGTATCCAAAAACTTCATAATATCTAAATGATGAGCATGCAAATAAACAGCTCCAGCCCCCTGTCGTGCCCCAAGCTGATTGGCGTAAGAAAAAGAATCTTCCAAGAGTTTCATCACCGGTAAAACACCTGAGGACTGATTTTCTATTTGCTTAATTGGTGCCCCTGCTTCCCGCAAATTCGTTAAACAAAGCGCCACACCTCCACCACGTTTTGAAAGCTGCAAAGCCGAATTAACCGAACGACCTATCGATTCCATATTATCTTCAACACGTAGCAAAAAACACGAAACCAATTCACCTCGTTGTTTTTTCCCAGCATTTAAAAATGTTGGTGTTGCCGGTTGAAAACGTCCTGTAATAATTTCATCCACAAAACTTTCAGCAAGAGCTTTATTCCCTTGTGCCAAATATAAAGCTACAAGACAAACGCGATCTTCATAACGTTCAAGATAACGTTTCCCATCAAAAGTCTTCAGTGTATAGCTGGTATAATACTTAAATGCGCCTAAAAAGGTAGGAAAACGAAATTTAAATGCATAAGCACGTTTAAAAAGCTTTTTAATAAAAGAAAAATCATAAAGCTCAAATAAAGCTTTTTCATAATAACCTTCCTCTATTAAGTAATCTATTTTTTCCTTCAGGTTATGAAAAAAAACTGTATTTTGATTAACATGCTGAAGAAAATATTGCCGCGCAGCAAGCCGATCCATATCAAATTGAATATGACCATTTTCATCATAAAGATTAAGCATTGCATTCAACGCATGATAATCAGTAATCTGATCCGATTTCTGCGATTGTCCTATACCAATTGTTTCCAAAATCTTTCCAATCCCTTTTTTACATAAATAACGTCTTCATCAGTTCCACGCAGCTCAAAACGATAAAGGCAAGGTACACAACATTTTTCAGCAATAATTTTACTTGCTAGATTATAATAGCGACCAAAATTACGATTCCCACCGCCAATAACACCACAAATTAATTTTCGGTTCTCAGCTTCATTAAGAAACTGGACAACGGCTTTCGGCACGGCCCCTCTTCCTTCACCATCTGCATATGTAGGAACAACCAATACATAAGGTTCACCAACCAATGCAGAAGGCTTTCTTTTATCAATTTTGAAGAGTCGTTGCCCAAGCTGCGAGACAAAATGTTCTGTATTACCCGTTGCACTCGAATAATAAACAATAAGCCCCATTAAGCACAAAGACCACTAATCATATCTGGTCTAAAACCAGACCAATGATTTTCACCACAAACAACGACAGGAACCTGACGATACCCCAGAGATTGAACAAAACTGTATGCTTGTTCATCACAGGAAATATCAACAACACGATAATGAATGCCTTTTGCATCAAAAGCGCGGCGTGTAGCATCACATTGGACACAAGATGGTTTGCTATAAATAGTGATCGACATTTTCTTCAACTTTCACAATTCCAAACAATCAACCCTGAAAGGTCAATCTAATAATTTTATAGATACTCAAGAATACAAAAAATAGAAATTGTACGCAAAACATGTGGTTATTTTCAAATAATACACAGCTTCCTGAACATAACAGAATTCCTCATCAAATAACTTCAAAAACTATGATGAGAATAAGCGATTATTCTACAACTTAAATGGCAAAGCCCCCTAGTTATAAAACAATCTTTTGCTTGCATTACAATTCCCTCCTGCTGTCTAAAAAACTAATGTTCTAAACTACCGTTTTTCAAGAGCTCTGTTTGCTCTTTTACGGCAAAAATCAATTACAAAAACGAAAGGAAATCCTTCCAAAAGAGACCCTTCAGTAAAAATACTGCTATACCTTTGGCCAATAAACTCTTTACAATAATGGAAATAACTTAGATACCAAACGAAACACACTAACACCCTCTCTTGTGCTTATTTAGAATCACCAATCATTTTGATACTATATATAGTATATACTCTCTCTCTTTCGTCAAGGTGAATTCAATTATTATTTTTAATTTTCCACGATCTTCCCACTAAAATTTTCAGTACTCAAAACTCTGTAATAATATAACATTTTGTTGACAAACGTTATATTATTACATAGTTTCCAAAATAATAAGCAACGATGGTAAAAAATATGGATCTGCACTTCAATAAGACAACATTAGGCTATAGGAATAGAATAGCAATAAAGAACTTTTCAGCAAAGTTAAAAGCTGGTTCATTGGTTGCAATAACAGGTGATAATGGCGCTGGAAAATCGACACTGCTAAAAGCCATCGCCGGATTGATTAAACCTCTTAAAGGAAAAATTACAAAACCAAAAAAAAGCCGCATTGCTTATCTTGCTCAGCAATGTAATATAGATCAAACATTTCCAATTGATGTGAAAACGCTTGTAAAAACAGGACTGTGGTCTTTTTGTGGATTATGGAAGAATCAGCGCCCTTATGATTCTAAGATTCAAAATGCTCTTAAAATGGTTGGGCTTACAGAACTCGCACCCCGTTCGCTTGAAACATTATCAGGCGGGCAATTACAACGCGCTCTTTTTGCACGTATCATTGTACAAGATGCCAATATTATTTTACTTGATGAACCTTTCAATGGTGTAGATCATAATACCCAAAAAGACCTTCTTGCTCTGATCACATACTGGCAACAGCAAGGACGCACAATTCTCACCGCACTCCATAACCCTCTCATCGTGCAAGAATTTTTCCCCCAAATGATTCAAATTGATCAACAAAACGCCTTTTATGGAGAAACAACACAGTTTTTAAACAACACCCTTCATCACGTTATGCCACCTCTCACATCCAATTCTTTCCCTATTAGCGCACAAAAACAAAATCTTCTCATCAATGATCCTCTCTTTCTTAGGTTATAAGACGTGTATGCATTTTTTCTTGCCCCCTTTGTTGATTTCCAATTTATGCAAAACGCCCTTATCGGTTCTATTTTTCTGTCTATTAGCGCTTGTCCTGTTGGTGTGTTTTTGATGCTCCGTGGAATGAGCTTGACAGGAGATGCTATCTCTCATGCCATTCTTCCTGGTGTTGCAATTGCTTTTCTGATTTGTGGCTTTTCCCTCATATCTATGACACTTGGTGGTATCTTCGCTGGTCTTATTGTTGCTTTAGCAACCATTTTGATTTCACGAAACAGCTTTCAGAAAGAAGATGCATCCATGACCGTCTTTTATCTTATTGCACTCGCGGCAGGTGTTATTATTATCTCACTGAAAGACTCAACAATTGAGCTGCTTCATCTCTTATTCGGATCGGTTCTTGCACTTGATGCACAAGCCCTTTGGTTAATCACTACTATAATGCTGATTACACTCTGCAGCCTTTGTATTTTTTGGCGTGCACTCGTTTTAGAAAGCTTTGACCCCCTCTTTTTTAAATCACTCTCTCCATTGAGTAAATATATTCATATTTCATTGCTTGGACTTGTGGTGCTGAATCTGGTTGGAGGCTTTCAATCACTAGGAACATTACTTTCCGTTGGTATTATGATGATTCCAGCCATTACAGCCCGTTTTTGGTTTTCACGGCTAGGCCCTATTTGCGCGCTTTCCACTCTTTTTGGAATCATTTCTAGCGTATGTGGTCTCCTGCTTTCTTTTCATCTTTCACTTCCCTCCGGCCCTGCTATCATCATTGCCGCAGGATTTATTTATCTTGTTTCCTGTTTGATAAGTCCACGTGGCTTTATTGTAACATGGTTTCCCCACCTCTTTTATACCTCCTCACTTTAAGGAAAAAAATGTGCCTAAGTTTGCTCAAAAATTTGTTCTTCTTGGAGCTTTATTGCTTGCCCTTTCTCCATTTTCTGCTTCTGCACACAATAAAATCAAAGTTGTTGCGAGCTTTTCTATTCTTGCAGATCTCGTAAAAAATGTAGGAGACAACCATATCTCTATGACCACTTTTGTAGGTCCCAATGCGAATACTCACACTTATGAACCTACCCCCCATGATGCTCAAGCTCTTAGAAATGCTCAAATTATTTTCATCAACGGGCTTCATTTAGAAGGATTTATTGATCGCCTCATTACAGCAAGTGGTACAAAAGCACTTCTTGTCGAAGTTAGCGCTAACATTCCCTCCCTCAAAATGAAAAATCAAGAACATAATGCCCATCACCACCACAGCGTTATTGATCCACACGCTTGGCAAACAATTCCCAATGTCAAAATCTATGTGAAGAATATCGCTGCTGCTTTTTGTAAAATCGATCCACAATCCTGTACCAGCTACAAAAAAAATGCCGAAACCTACATCCAAAAACTTAAAATAGCACAAGATATCCTGAAAACAAAAATTGCTACCATTCCTAAAGATAAACGTATCATTATCACATCTCATGATGCCTTTGGCTATTTTGCCAAGGAATATGGTTTTACTATCCTTGCTCCTCAAAGTGCTTCAACAGAAACTGAAGCAACCGCAGCCGATGTTGCTAAACTTATAAAACAAATTAAAGCGAATAAAGCAACTGCCCTATTCGTTGAAAATATCTCTAATCCCCGTCTCATAAAACAGATTGCAAAAGAAACAGGTTTAACAATTGGTGGAACACTTTATTCTGATGCATTGTCAAACAAAAATGGCCCTGCAGCAACTTATCTCGATATGATGGAACATAATGTAAATACCATCATTGACGCTATCACAAAACATTAAGATCTTCTATAAAAGAGATAAAAAAGAGTTCATAAAATCGTAAGTCTATGATTATGTTACTAATGATACCCCAACAGCTATAATTGATAACATTGATATGAAATAAAGTTACTTTTACAGAGAAATTTATACTCTATAGATTCTAAGATAGATAAAGTAAGTGGATTTATTGCCTCATGGTGCCCAAACTGTCAGCAGTAGCATTCTATTTTTCAATGCTTCTTTTACAATAACTCTCGACACTTGAAACGATTCATAAGAAGAATTTGGTGTCTCTTTCTTAAAGTATTTTTATCTATCCAACTTCATTTATAACATGCAAGTAGAATTAGTGTATGAATAAAAACCACTTGAAGAAAAAATGCCTCTTATGAAGAGTCTCAACACAATAATTGTTGCAATGTTGGAGACTGAAAGAGAGTATGATGATGGCCCCAGCTTGCATTTTTATAAGCATAAAGATGGCGATACACAATGGATTTTATGTTATACTACTTATAAACGACTGCGTGAAAAAATAGTTGGAACAACCTTGCAAGATATTTTTTAAAAAAAGTGCGTAAATTGGCAACCCAATAGCCTTCTGTTTAGGTATTCTGTTTTGTATGAGAGATGCAATTCTATTACGTAAAAAAATGTGTTCGGCAATACTTAATCGCCATTATGTAAGAGACACTGGCTCAGATGTTTTTGAAAATTGCAATACTAAATTAAAAGATGATGCTAAAGACAGAATCTATTTTTTATTTGATGCTTTCATATTCTCCCTAAATTAAGCTGTCTCCTCATTTTAGAAATTACACAAGCAGATAAGCTTATTCTACTTTGGCATACAAAACTGAATACAGCACTGAACCGTCTTCATATTTGTTTCAAACATACTGCTGTATAAAGTTTAGGTTGATTTATAAGCAACAAAAAGCACGCGCTTTATAAGAAAGTAATATCATAAAACCATTAATAAACTGGCAATATATTGAAAAAATATACCAGATTTTATACAATGCTTTGTAAAACAATAACATAACTGTCTTTGTCTCTGCTGATTCTTATAGGTATTCGCATCGATCCTTTATGTTATATTCATAAAGATCTGTTTGAGGATGATCTATAGGCAATTTTTAACTCAAGAATATAGAAAAGATCGATGAGATGTTACAGATGTGTTTCATCTGCTTTTATCGCTAAAAGTAATGAAAATTCTAAAACAAGCACGCCTTCTATCTCTCAGTGATTTTTTGCAACTTATCAGATACCCTTGTTGAGAATTGCATAGTGATTTACATGAGAAAAAATAAACTTGCAGCATGCGCGCATAGGTTTCTCTCTAATTTATGTGATTGGTAAAAAAAACAAATGCTTCTTATAGGAGCTCTGAAACTATTTTAGATCATATGGCCAGCGGTAAAATAGAATGCGCCTATTCTCGTAGAGATTATTTAGAACAGCATCGTATTTTGTGCATCAAATAGACTTCTTATGTTAGGGATCAAAGCTCAGATATGGGGCGCATCCTCCCTTATCTGTGACTCATTTTTTCTCTCTATTTCTCTCATTTACTTTTATAATACACATAAATTATTACATCAAGAAACATATGATAATATGTTGTTTTTTTATAATGAAAATGATGTTTGAAAATTATATTCTTCTTACAGACCGTGAAAATGCAAAATTTCTTCATATAAATGTTTTGACATTCTCAGCGCTATGGGACAATAGATCATTACCAAAACTGTTAAAATTTTGTTTTTAATCCCATCGGTTACAACCTGAGTTTGTAAATGTAATTGAGCAAGTCAAAACACACCATTATCATGACGCAGCATAAAAGAGAGTCGTATCACATCAATTAATGCTTACTTATTATTTGTGCGCTTTCCTGTGTTTTTATTAAAAGTATGAAAATTCTGATGAGCAACAGTGAAACTTAGTTTTTGACCATAGTCGTGTGTCAAGCGTTCTTTTATTTCAATCGTAAAGATGATACCATTCCAACGCGTTAAAACATGGCAACCTGTTCCAATAAGCTTGATAAGCTCAATTTTTGTGTGAAAGACAGGCCCTTTATCTGGATGTTCGCCCAATAAGATTATTTCAGGTCTGAATGCTAAAAGATCAGTTTCTTCACCATAAGAAAATGAATGCCCTAAATGTTGTTCTAAGACATAGCGATCAAGAAAATTCATAGGAGGAGAACCAATAAAATCAGCAACAAATGTTGTTGCTGGAGTATCGTAAATTTCCATTGGTGTTCCAATTTGCTCGATAGCTCCTTTATTCAAAACGACTATTCTATCAGCTAATGTCATAGCTTCTAGTTGATCATGGGTAACATAGAGGCTCGTTGTTCCTAATGAACGCTGTAGTGTTTTTATTTCAATACACATTTGCGCCCGTAATTTTGCATCAAGATTTGAAAGAGGTTCATCAAAGAGAAAAACACGGGGTTGACGTACAATCACACGCCCCATTGCAACACGCTGACGTTGTCCTCCTGATAATTGTCGTGGTTTACGATCAAGAAATGGTTCTATCTCCAAAAGCTTTGCAGCATGTGCGATACGTTTTTTAATTTCTTCTTTAGGAGTTTTACGATTTTTAAGACCATATTCTAAATTTCCACGAACTGTCATATGGGGATAAAGGGCATAATTTTGAAAAACCATAGCGATATCACGATCAGCTGGTTCACGATCATTGATACATTCGTTATCAATGCATAATTCACCTGAGGTAACTTGTTCAAGTCCTGCTATAATACGTAATAAGGTCGATTTTCCGCACCCTGAAGGACCGACAAGAACAAGAAGTTCTTTATCGGCAACAGTTAAGTTTAAATCATCAATGACCAGAATGCCGTTGTCATACTGTTTTTTTATATTTGATAACTGGATTATGGCCACAATTACTTCTCCGTTTCAATAAGGCCTTTGATAAAAAGCCGCTGCATGAAGATAACAACAAGAACAGGGGGAACCATGGCAACAACCGATACTGCCATGAGTATATTCCATTGAGGATCATGTTGAAGTGATTCGACAATAAGCTGTTTTAAAATAATAAGGATCGTTTGATGATTTTGATCCGTTGTGATGATAAGAGGCCAGAGATATTGTATCCATCCATAAATGAACATAATGATAAATAAAGCAGCAATATTGCTTTTACTAAGAGGAAGAAGAATATCCTTAAAAAATTTAACTGGACCTGCACCATCAACACGTGCCGCCTCTAAGAGTTCATCTGGAACAGTCAAAAAAAACTGGCGAAATAAAAATGTAGCGGTCGCAGATGCAATAAGTGGAATAATCATTCCACTATAGGTGTTGACCATCCCCAATTTTGCAACAATCTCATAGGTTGGAAGAATACGAACTTCGACAGGGAGCATCAATGTAACAAAAATAAGAACAAAAGCAGTTTTTCGGAAGGGAAAGCGCATGTAAATAATTGCATAAGCAGACAAAAGTGAAATAATAATTTTTCCAACGCTAATCCCAAGAGCCATAATGAATGAATTCATTAAGAGTGGCCAGAGGTTGGGCAAACCCAGCTGTGCAAGGCCATCACCAAAGATTGTTTTATAATTTTCCAGAGCATATTTCCCAGGCAAAAGAGGAAGTGTTCCTGAGTTAAATGCTGCTGAACTATGAGTTGATGCAATGATAGCAACATAAACTGGAAAGCAAATAATGATAATACCAACAATGAGAATAATATGGGTTAGAAATTTCAAAACAGGGCGATTTTCAACCATAATTTGTTTCCTAATATTGTACACGGCGCTCAATCCAGCGAAACTGGATAAACGTTAAGACAATAACCATCAACATCAATATTGTTGATTGTGCTGCTGATGCACCGATTATTTGATTTCTAAAGCCATCGTCATATACTTTATAGACGAGGATGCTCGTTGCACGCGCAGGACCTCCAGAAGTTGTATTATCAATAATACCAAAAGTATCAAACATAACATAATTGACATTGACAATAAGAAGGAAAAACGTCGTTGGTGAAATTTGCGGGAAAACCACTGTCCAAAATCGTTTAAAGGGACCAGCACCATCAATGGCGGCTGCTTCTATTTGAGAACGCGGAACAGATTGAAGACCTGTAAGAAAAAAGAGAAAATTGTAAGAAATTTGTTTCCAACTAGCCGCAATGACAATAAGAATCATTGCTTGAGTGCCATTAATACGATAATTCCATAGCACCCCTATTTTCTCGAGAAAAAAAGGGATAATTCCGATGGTGGGATGAAAGATAAACAGCCACAATATACCTGCCAATACTGGAGCAACAGCATAGGGCCAGAGCAAAAGCATTGTATAAGCCTTTTTTGCACGGATGACACGATCAACACAGACAGCTAAGAGAAGTGATATTGTCATTGAAGCGACAGTAACTGAGATGGAAAATACTGCGGTTGTAAAAAGCGATTGCCGATAAGTAGGATCAGAAAGAACGGTTAGATAATTCTCAAAACCAATAAAGGTTGTTGTAAAGCCAAAAGGGTCTTCACGCTCAAAAGATGATTTTATTGCTTGAGCAGCAGGCCAAAAGAAAAACAAAAAAGTCACAAGAAGCTGAGGAAAAAGCAGTCCGTAAGAAAGTAGACTATTTTTAAAATATGCATGTTTTTCTTGCATTCATAGGGCTCTTTAAATGTAGAGACTTTAAAAAAGTAAACAAAAAGGACTCAACCGTTTTTGTTGAGTCTTTAATGTTTAACAATAAAACGAAATTAATGATTAGATCTTTCAAATTCACGCAAGAGTTTATTTCCACGTTCAACGGTCTCATCTAAACCATCTTTCGGCGTTTTTGAACCACTAAGAACAGCTTCCAACTCTTGATCAAGAATGGCACGAATTTGTGGTAAATTACCAAATCTTATCCCTTTTGAGTTAACTGTTGGTGGATTAAGATTAATCTGTTTGATAGCTATATCCGCACCTGGCGTTTTTTCATAGAAATGTTGTTTTTTGCTCAATTCATAAGTCGCTTTTGTGGTTGGGAGATAACCTGTTTCCTGATGCCATTTTGCTTGATTTTCTGTTTTTGAAAGAAATTTAAGAAAAGCGGCTGCCCCTGCATATTCCTTTGGAGTATGGCCCTTAAACGCCCAAATAGAAGCTCCCCCAATAACTGAATTTTGTGGTGCTCCTTCTGTATCCTTATAGTACGGTAGCATACCAACCCCCACATTAAACTGAGCTTCAGAAACAATTCCAGCATGTGATCCTGAAGATTGCATAAAAATTGCACAATTTTGTGCCATAAACATTGGTGTTGAATCTAATGCACCTGCTGGACCACCATAACGGAAAATACCTTGATCAGACCACTTTTTCAGGTCAGTCCACATACGCACTTGTAAAGGTCCATTAAATGTAAGTTCTGAATCAAGTCCTTTAAAGCCATTTTCCTTCGTTCCAAAAGGAACATTATGCAACGCTGAAAAATTTTCTATACCAATCCATTGAGCGGCATAAGCCATTGTAAAACCACAAGTTGCCGCTTTAGTCTCAAGAATTTTCTTGGAAAAGTTTTCTATATCTTGCCACGTTCTAGGAGGCTGTTCTGGATCAAGCCCTGCTTTTTTAAAGATATCTTTGTTATAATAAAGGATGGGTGTTGAAATATTAAATGGCATAGAGACAATACGTCCCTGTTCATCGGAGTAATAACCACTAATAGCAGGGAAATAATCTGTAGGATCAAATTCTTGTTTTGTATCAGCCATAAGTTGATAAAATGGGTAGATTGCGCCTTTTGCAGCCATCATAGTTCCAGTACCAACGTCATAAATTTGAGCAAGTACTGGCTGTTTCTTTCCACGAAATGCTGCAATGAGTGAAATCAATCCCTCTTCATATTCACCGCGAAATGAAGAAACAACTTTATACTCAGATTGACTTGCATTAAAATCGTTAATGAGACTTTCAGTTTGCTTTCCTAATTCACCACTCATAGAATGCCAAAAGCTGATTTTTGTCTGTGCAAAACTTTCTGTCATCCCCGCTGTGGACATTATGATAGCAACCGTGGCCGCTATGGAAAGATAAAAACGACTCATGCTTCACCCTTTCTGAAGTGATGGAATACAAACTACCCCTAAATTTATAGTATTACACATGAACATGCTATGACAGTTTTATTTCAGAAACATATTCTCTCATTTAAACAGGAACCACCTAAAGGTCAAATGAATTTGTTTAAATTTATTTATTTTCTTTTATAAGCTTTCTTATGTATTCACGAAATACGCGTTTGTAACTATCTGAAAAAAGTGAGATGGCTTAAATAAGAAAAGTCACTTGGTAAAAAGATATAGATCGTAAATATCATTTCAATGACTATTTTAATATCTGGATTTACTTTTTTAAAAAGAATTGTTTATTCTTTTATTATTTGTCTTATAACTTTCGGCTTATAACTTTAACACGATGTTGCTACTGAATTTAAAGAAGAGACAAATAGAATTTTTTTAAAATTAAGAAAATCATTTTGAAGCGCTTAATAGTCTCTTTCCCTGTAACAAGATCACACCCCTCACGCAAAACAAAATGACACTGTATAACCAATTTCCATGCTGTTAAAAAATCTTTCAATACATCTACATTTCATGATAGCACCTATAAAATAAGCCCTAAAGCCTCTCCATTAAAGTATATAAGACTTTTTGTATGCCATCATTTTTACACTTCATAAAAGTGCAAAACGACATCATCATGTGCGATCCTAATGCTTAAATAAGCCTTGCATTTGAAATACGTTAAATGAATATTTTTATTCTTTTCTCAATCATTTTTTATCCACACACCAACCCTGCTTGTAATGTGCAAACGAATGATTTTGATTGATTCATTGTAAAAATATTTGAAATAAGAGAATCTTACGTATTAAGGTCTCTTACTCACATGAATAAAATATTAATTATGATTATAAATCAATGTATTATTGTCATGTATTAGATAGTTTTTCTTCTTTCATTACGCTAACTTTATGAAGATATATAGTTCCTTTTGTGTTGATGTATTTTTACCTTTGTGCACACAATTGCAATGCGAGATCAGGTTGATCTGTCGTAATATAATGTACAGGCATATCAAGCCAATATGATAACCGAGCTTTTCCATTAATTGTCCATACCCCTACAGTAAAACCAGCCTCAAGAGCTGATTCAATAAAGTTCTGTGAAACAATAGAGCCATCTAAACTTAGATCAGAATAACCTAATTGCTTCCATTCAGAAAAATGACGGTACATATCACCTTCGAAATTATCAACACATGGACCAGATGGTATTCCTGCTTCAATAAAAGGACGAAGGATAAAAGGATCAAAACTAATTGCAGAAACCCGTTCTGATAAATTTCGGCTTTTTATTAGTGCAAGCGCTTTTTGGGATAATATTGTTTCACGCTCCACTTCACCACATGTTTTGATTTCAAGATGCAACGCAACATTCGTTGGTGCTAAAAGATCAAGCACTTCTTCTAATAAGGGAGGTGCTTCTTGGCTTCCTTTCACGCAGAGTTGTTTACGTATTTCATTATCAATGTCGTGAATATACCCCTCTTTCCCAACCAATTGGTCTAAACGGAAGTCGTGAAAGACAACCACTTCACCGCTTTTCAGCAAATGAACGTCGCATTCAACTTCATCAACACCTAACGCTATAGCATTATTAAATGCCGAAAGGGTATTTTCAGGATAAAGATGAGCTCCTCCACGGTGTGCAACAATTTTTTTCTCAGACATACAAAATCCCACACTTCTCAATTTTAAACGATATTGACGTACAGATTGCCAGATAAAGGCTTATATCATATGAAAATACACAATCATTTTTAAATGATTTTTTCTACACTTTTCGAATATCAAACCCTCAGTCATATTTTATTCTTAAAAGACTTATCCTTCATTTTAATTATTCCCATTCAATAGTACTAGGAGGCTTTGAGGTTACATCATATACAACACGATTAATCCCTCTAACTTCGTTAATAATACGTGCTGCTGTCTTACTTAAAAACGCCATATCATAAGGATAAAAATCAGCAGTCATTCCATCTACAGATGTGACGGCGCGAAGAGCACAAACAAATTCATAAGTGCGACCATCCCCCATCACGCCAACAGTTTGAACAGGAAGAAGAACAGCAAAAGCTTGCCAAATTTCGTCATAAAGACCAGCTTTATGGATTTCCTCAAGATAAATAGCATCTGCTTCACGTAAAATTTCTAATTTTTCACGGGTCACAATACCTGGACAGCGAATTGCAAGACCGGGACCTGGAAAAGGATGGCGACCAATAAACTGCTCCGGTAGCCCTAACTCTCGTCCTAGCGAGCGAACCTCATCCTTAAAGAGCTCACGTAACGGTTCTACAAGTTTCATCTTCATCTGTTCTGGTAGCCCACCCACATTATGATGGCTTTTAATGGTTACCGTTTCACCAATAGCAGACACACTCTCAATAACATCTGGATAAAGTGTTCCTTGTGCTAAAAACTCTGCACCTCCTATTTTTTTCGTTTCTTCTTCAAAAACTTCAATAAAAAGACGACCAATTGTTTTGCGCTTTTTTTCTGGATCTGTCTCACCTTCTAAAGCATTAAGAAATATATCGGCAGCATTAACGTGAATAAGCTCTATATTATAATGATCACGAAAGAGCGTGAGAACTTCTTTAGCTTCATTCTTGCGCATCAGCCCATGGTCTACCAAAATGCATGTCAGTTGATCTCCTATGGCTTCGTGAAGGAGTACCGCTACAACAGATGAATCCACTCCCCCTGAAAGACCACAAATCACACGACTTTTCCCAACTTTTTGTCGTATCGTAGCAATTGCCTGCTCACGATAAGAAGCCATTGACCAACTACCTTTAATAGCAGAGATCTTATGAACAAAATTTTGCAAAAGTTTTGTACCATCCGGTGTATGGATAACTTCAGGATGAAACTGTACCGCATAAAAATATCTTTTCTCATCAGCAATAGCCGCATAGGGAGCTCCTTTTGAGGTTCCTATGACACGAAAACCTTCTGGTAAAGCTGCCACACGGTCACCATGGCTCATCCATACTTGATAACGAGAACCTTTTTCCCACACTCCATCAAAAAGGGCACTCTCTTCTTGCACTTCCAAAAAAGCACGCCCAAATTCACGCTCATGTCCAGCTTCAACCTTTCCTCCAAGCTGAATACACATGACTTGTTCACCATAGCAAATACCCAGAATCGGAACACCCGCCTCAAAAATTTCCATTGGAGCACGCGGAGAGCCCTCATCAATAACGGAATAAGGACTCCCTGATAAAATAATAGCTTTAGGATTTATGCGGCGCACAGCTTCTAAAGCCAATTGAAAAGGAGCAATTTCACAATATACCCCCATTGCTCGTACCCGTCGTGCAATAAGTTGTGTAACTTGTGAACCAAAGTCAATAATAAGAACAGTGTCTGGATGTGATATGCTCATAGAAAACCAATCAACAATTGTAAAAGAAAACTCATGAGAGTTATGATTTAATCTTTCTCTTTTCACAAGCCTGTTTTCTTAAGAAAAAGATTATTCTCGTAAAGTTTATGATAAAAAGTGTAAGAATATGGATCAATGTTTTTTTTGCAACACAGATAAAAAGAACCCATCTGTTTGTGTTGTGGCTGGCGACAAAGTAAGTCCATAATTTGAAAAAACTGGTTGCACAGGAGAAAAACTAAAATGTTTCTGCCAAAGCGCTGGCATATCTATTGGAGAAAAATGAGAATGTTGTTGAAGGAAATGGGAAATTTGTTCCTCATTTTCATCTGTAAAAAGAGAACAGGTAATATAGATTAAGCGCCCATTTGGCTTAAGATAAGCTATCGCTTCATTCAAAATATCCCTCTGTTCTGTTTGGCGTTGTTTCACTTGTTCTAATGTTAAACGCCATTTCGCATCTGGACGACGACGCCATGTTCCTGTCCCACTACATGGTGCATCTAGTAGAACTCTATCCATCTGGCCTATTAATGGCTTCAATTCTTCTTTTTGTGCTCGTGTTTGTACATTACGAACACCAGCGCGTCGAAGACGATCAAAAATAGGAGCTAAGCGCGCTTTATCGGAATCATAAGCATAAATTTGCCCACGATTGTTCATATCGGAAGCTAAAGCTAATGTTTTGCCCCCAGCACCTGCACAATAATCTAATACCTGCATGCTCTCTTGCGCTTCCACAAGGTGAGCAACAATTTGAGATCCTAAATCCTGTATTTCAAAGTGTCCTTTTTGAAAAGCTGGTTCCACTTGAACATTGGGATGACGATTAAACTTTTCAATCGGTGCAATTCTTAAAGCTTGCCCAAACCATGGAAAAGATTTAAGTTTGGTTTTTGCTAATTCTTTCAGCACCTTTTCTGGTGTTGCCTTTAGGTTATTTACCCGTAGGTCTAAAGAAGGACGCGTTGCTAACGCAGCCGCTTCAGTGATCCAATTATCACCAAATAAAGGACGCAGATGCGCTTGACACCATTGCGGAATATCACCACGAATATAGTCTGGAGCATCCACTAATTGCTGACCTTGCCACGATTTACGCTGTTTAGCCCCTAATAACTGCGGTGCAAACCGATCTTCTGTCAACTCACCGTCAATTTGCTCCAGCGTCATTTTTCCAGAATCTAATAAGGCACCAAAAACGATATCTCGGATATCATCACTCTCCATACGCCATTGTAAAGAATAACGTCGTCTTAAAACATCATAAACGATTGTACCAATAGCTGCACGATCACCTGCTCCAGCAAAGCGATGAGAAAGACCCCAATCCTTTAAAGCTTCTCCTACTGGGCGATGCTTCATTTCTATCTCTGTGAGAACATCTATTGCTGCTTGCAAACGCCCACCTAATCGCATTCATTTCTCCCATTAAAATAATAAAATTTTAAATCATCTAAAAAATAATATCATCGCCTTCTTGCCAATGAAACCTTCTCAACGCCATAAAAAATTTACATTCAATCTTAAAACGATCTGATCATACTTTTTTATAAGATCCAATTTAGAGTATCTAAATTTTTCCTTTCATCTTCTGCCCATTCGTTTTTTATCCTTCTACCTCTTATACTAAAAGATACGTAGCCATCCATAAAAAACTTATTTCCGCCATGCATTACGAAAAAAACAAACTCTTTAATTTATTGGCGTAAAATAAAGTTTACGAGGATTGTCTGAACAATAGAAAAAATCTTCTCATAAAATTAAACAAGCTCATCTTACGTTCAACAAAAAATTAACTTTTTAGAAAATGCTTGGAACCACTATTTGGCATGACCGTTTTTACTCTAATGGCAACTGCCAGACAATTTTAAAGGAGAAAATAATGACTTATAATAATGGAAAAACAACTTCGTCTAAAAGCCGTCATAATACAATGCCCTCAAACAACGGAAAGAAATCCGTCCAAAGTGATCAGACAAACACTCGCCAACGTGCGTCAAAGACTGGACGGAAGACAACAAAAAGTTAATTCTAATTTTATATAACTTATTTCATATAGTCTTAACAGAAAGAATTAGAGTTTTAACCTCTAATTCTTTCCTTTTTGGGATTATTACACCAAATTACAAACAGAAAAAAGCGCAGTCTCTCTTTCTTGTTCTCGGAAAATTTTATATTTATGCAATATGATATTAGGCTCTTGTATCTTTAAACTGGCCCACGATAATTTGGACTCTCTCGTGTGATAGAAACATCATGCGTATGACTTTCATGGAGTCCCGCATTCGTAATACGTACAAACGTTGCTTTTTCACGAAACTCTACGAGATCTTTTGCTCCAACATACCCCATCGAAGCACGAAGTCCACCAGCAAGCTGATGTAGAACTGATGCTATAGGACCTTTATAAGCCACCTGCCCCTCCACACCTTCAGGAACCAACTTAAGTTCATCACGAACATCATCTTGAAAATAGCGATCTGCCGATCCTCGTGCCATAGCACCAACAGATCCCATGCCGCGATAAGCTTTAAAGGATCGTCCTTGGTAAAGATAAACTTCGCCAGGACTTTCTTCTGTACCCGCTAAAAGAGAGCCAATCATAGCAGCACAAGCCCCACCTGCTAAGGCTTTAGCAAAATCACCCGAAGCTTTTATCCCCCCATCAGCAATAACGGGAATGCCCACTTTTTCAGCAACTTCTGCAGCATTCATAATGGCTGCAAGCTGAGGAACACCAACACCTGCAACAATTCGCGTTGTGCAAATAGAACCAGGACCAATCCCAACTTTTATAGCATCCGCACCACTGTCAATCAAAGCCTGTGTTGCTTGAGCAGTCGCCACATTACCAGCAATAATAGCTGGAGAAAACGTCATTTTTTTAATACGCTCAACAGTGTCTAATACACGCTGAGAATGTCCATGTGCAGTATCAATTACTAGAATATCAACGCCTGCATCAATTAATCGTTCAGCCCGCTCAAACCCATCGTTCCCTACACTACTTGCAGCTGCAACACGCAAGCGACCTTGTGAATCTTTGGCAGCGTTTGGATTTAATTTTGCTTTTTCAATATCCTTAACTGTTATCAGTCCGACACAACGATTCTGTTCATCCACAACTAATAATTTTTCAATACGATGATAGTGTAAAAGATACTTCGCTTCATTGAGTTGAACATTTTCACGCACTGTGATTAAATTTTCATGCGTCATTAATTCATAAATTTTTTGTTTAGGATCCGATGCAAAACGCACATCCCTATTTGTCAAAATGCCAACAAGCCGTCCAGCAGTTTCACCTTTAGCACCATTTTCAACAACCGGAATACCGGAAATACCATGAGAGCGCATCAAAGATTTTGCTTCTTCAAGTGTTGCATCTGGTCCAATGGTGACTGGATTAACAACCATACCAGATTCAAACTTTTTTACTTGACGAACTTCTTCTGCCTGCTCTGCAGGAGACATATTACGATGAATAACCCCAAGACCACCAGCTTGAGCCATAGCAATTGCCAAACGCGATTCTGTTACCGTATCCATTGCCGCAGAAAGCAATGGCAAATTGAGCTTAATATCCGCTGCAATGCGCGTACTGAGATCCACTTGACTAGGCATAACAAGAGAATGACCGGGTTGTAAAAGTACATCATCAAAAGTCAGTGCCAATGCACCTGTCCCCGTTTCAACAATCTTTGCCATATCAAAATTCCTTTTATAATAAAACACCGCAAGAAGCTTTAAAATACAACTGCGGTTCTCATACATGGTAGATTGGCAAAAAATTATGCCATGCTACAAACAAAATGAAAAGAAAAATAAATATTTTTTTTAAGTGTGGTTTATAAAAATTTACAATTGTGATTCAATAGGTAACCAACTTATTATTTTTGCAAATGCGCGACGCCAAAAATTGCTTTCTGGCTCATAGTCAATGCTATATTTTTTTTCATTTTCAATAAAATCCCAATAAATACGATTATTATCACCAAGACGCAGATGATAGCTCATTTCCCCTGTGGTTTCTTCAGAAAACAACAAATCTAATCTTGCTGTAATGGGAGCACATTCAAAAAGAATGCCCATTTCTGTATTTAATGATGCTGATCTTGGATCAAAATTTAAAGATCCAATAAAAGCTGTTTTACGATCAATTAAAAAAGCTTTGGCATGTAAACTTGCCTTACTCGATCGAAACAATCGTAACCCATGAGTATTGCCTTCCGCTTTTAATTCATAAAGATTAACACCACTTTTCAACAATGCCTTACGATAAGGTACATAACCACCATGCACTAATGCTACATCAGTAGCAGCTAAAGAATTTGTCAGAATTTTGACATCAACACCCTTTGAAACCAAATTACTAAAATTCTGCGTGCCAACCTTACCAGGAACAAAATAAGGTGACGTAATCTGAACCGTTTTTTGGGCATTTCCAATAACCTTTGAAAGTGCCTTCATAAGCCAATTACTTGCTTTTTTACGCAATGCTTTTTCTGGAGGGTCAGAAAGAACAACAACTTTGTCTGCTAAAAATAACCGCTTTCCTGTTTGGATAAAACAATTAAAGTTAATGTGCTCTTTGACATAATCTAAATAAACTTTTGCAACTTTGGAATCACGAAACTTTCGTAATTTATCTTTCCAATAGCTAAGATCACTTGCGCTTTTAGGAACAACCAAAGTATGAATTGGCAAAACAACAGCACTATTCCAAAAATCATCAAAGATACTTTCTACCTTTTTAACAGAAGGACCGATTAACATCAAATCTAAATCTCGAAAATGGGATTCTTTACCAGCATCAAAATAAGAATCTGCAAGATTACGTCCTCCTACAAAAGCGACCCTGCCATCAACAATAAAAGCTTTATTATGCATTCTACGTGTTACAGTAATTGCCCGTAATATAATTTCTAAACCACGGCGTAAACCACCTTTACGCGATCGCCCTGGATTAAACATTCTCACCTCAATGTGAGGATGTTTATCTAGCGCAATATAAGCTGGATCACGTGCCTGAGCATTAATATCATCCAAAAGAAGCCGTACCCGAACCCCTCGATCAGCTGCCTCAACTATTTCACTTAATAATAGGCGCCCCGTTAAATCATCATCCCAAATATAATACATCAGATCAAGGCTACGCCCAGCCTCTGCAGCTCCTATTGCACGAACACAAAACGCATCCAAATTGCTGATAATGAGAGAAAGGGCATCTTTATCAATCCCCAATCCATTTTCTTTCTCAGCTAATTGACTGACGATACGATCAAGCTTAGTTTCATCTTTCTGAAGAGGTAACGCATAAGAACATTGCCCCCTAGCATTTTTCACAAAACGCCCATAGGTGTAGATTGCCAACATAGATGCAATAAAAAAAAAGAGGACAAAACCAATAACAATCTGTAAAAGAGTCAAAGAGGGCAAACTTTCTATTTTAAACTATCACATCATCAGTAATGCAAACAATAACACTAATCACTTTATCTTAATCGTATAGCAGGTAAAATGCCACTTCTTGCTTAAGAGAGTATAAATTTAATATTGATGATACAAAAATTTTAGCGGTAGTATTTAAAAGTTTTTAAAAATGCTTCTCTGTTTTAATAAATGTAAACTTAACTAAAATTGTATAAATTGAAACAAACGATTAAAATAGTCACATAAAATTTATATTTGATTTAAATCAACAAAATCATCCTCTATAGATAAACTTTACAATAAATGATTGTTTTCTTCAGCTTTCCCCCACGGACTTTATCAAAATTCACTCTATTTTTTGAAACGCATGCTTGTCATGAAGAGAAATTTGTTATGAATTTTATTTTCGTTCTTGATTTCTTATTGCTCTCAATTCTTCCATTTTTCTATAAAGTGTAGAGCGACCAATATGAAGGCGACGCGCAATCTCACTCATATGTCCTTTATAATGTTTAATCGCTTTCTCTATAATATCATGCTCCATTTCTGCAAAAGTACGTACATGCCCATCAGTATTCAAAAATTTTATCGATTCTTGCTCATTATCTTCTTGCATATTACCCTCAATGATATTGGGAACATTCATTAATGAATTTCCCATTAATTGCGGAAAGTCTCGAACAGTTAATAACGGTCCTTCACTGAGTAAAATCGCACGAAATAAAAAGGTTTCAAGCTCATTTCTATTGCCAGGCCAATCATACTGCATAAGCAAGGAAAGAGCAGAGCCTGCTAAACCATGGACATGTGATCGCCCTGTTTCTGTGATAATGCGATCAATCAAACGTTGTGTGATCTCTGGAAAATCATCCCTTAATTCTCGTAAAGCAGGAACGCTAATAGACAAGTGAGAAAATTGTTCAAACAAACTATGCAAAAAAAAGTTCTCATTAACCAAGTCCTTTAAACGCGATGTTGAAATAGCGATGATCCGAAAAGGAAAAAAATCTCCTTTTGTATCCCTTTCCCTTTCTTTAAGGTAATGAGCAAACCGTTTTTGCTGTATGGGCTCAAGTCGATCAATATCACAAAGGCAAAGTGTCCCTTTTTCAAGAGAAGAAACCAATGGTAGGAATTCTTTAAACCACTGCTGATTTTCTTCTTCTGGATCAACGATGGCTGAACATTGAAAGCGAACAAAAACACCCTCCGAAAATAATCCCTCATGATGAATAATCCGAGCTAATGTCTCACGTCCTGTTCCAGCTTCCCCCTCTATCAAAAGATTCTGTAAAGAAGTTGCTGCTTGTCTCGATTGTTCTAACACTATCTGCATAGCTCTACTTTTTACGCAAAGATCAGAAAACCGTAAATGATTCTCTTTTTTTCGCCGAATATCTCGAACCTCATGCTCCAAGGCAGAAATAAGAGCAAGAATATCCAAAGTAACTCTTACACGTAATAATGTTACTGGATGGATCCAATAATCAATAGCTCCAGCTGTTAAAGCTTTCTGGAGTAAATGCTGATTCTCTTGTTGTGCTATAACGACAATAGGAACAGAAACACCAGCAACTCTAATCATTTTAATCAAATCGCTCACACTCAAATCACTCATAACGACATCAAGGAGTGCAAGCACAATGTTTTTACGCCTGTGTAAAAGATCAATCGTACGGAGACCATTTTCTGCTTCAATGACACGATAACCAAAACCTCGCAGCATAGAAGAAAGTTCTATACGTCTTCCATAATCTTCACTCGCAACAAGAATGGGACCAACCATAATGTTAATAATCTCCTTTGAGACTACTTAGCAGCTTAATATAAAAATTGTTGTAAACCATAAGAAATATTTTACCTCTTGTGTTTCACTTACGAACTTCATCAAGCTGTCAATTAAATACAACATTAAGGCATTTTTTTCCATTTTTTTGCTTTTTCATTGATTTTTATCAAATTTTTCATATTGACTCATGGGGTAATTTAATAATGTTATAGAAACTAGAGAGCAAAATAATCTAATATAGAGTGCAATAAATGAAACATACCTATCATATTTTATGTCTTACAATTACCGCCTTGCTGTTAAGTGCCTGTAACTTTTCGCGATATTATAACTCAAATATGCCAACTGGAATTGATGGAAAATGGGTTGATGAGAATGGTATTATTTCTTCTTTCCACAATGGTGTTTTTGAAACGCATGCAGCAGATACAGAAGAAAAACTATCAGAAGGAGCATATAATTATCTCAATGCCCAAAATATAGAAATTGAAATACGCTCTATTCTCCGTGGAACAATTTCTAGAGTCAATTGTACAATGTCATATGACGCCACACAACTTCTCTGCACCTCACATACAGGAGCACAGTTTTTCCTTAAGCGGAAATCTTAAACAAAGTACAAGGGAAACCTCTCTTAAGAACAGAGGGAGCACACACATTAAGCAGGAGGCGACATCCTTTCTCCTCCTGATAGAAAATCCTCTCTAAAATACGCAAAGAGGCTAGTATAATCTTTACCCTGAAAATTTTCTAAACATTATGAAATGCGTAAAATAATCATTTTCTTCCACAAAATATCAGTAAAGCCACCTCACAATAAAATTGTAACTTTGTATCATTCAATCTATTTCAACCTAAAATAACATTTTATTTGATAGGGAAGCTTAATCTAAGCAGCGCCAATGCGCAAAAGATCATGAAAATGAACAATTCCTATCGGTTTTTTATCTTCAACCACAAAAAATGCACCAATCTGATGATCATTAATAAAAGCTGTTGCTGCACCAACAAGTGTATTTGGCTTTACAACTTTAGGAGCTTTGGTCATCACCTCGTCAACATTAAATTTTGATAAATTAAAATGAATGTTACGTGCAAGATCGCCATCAGTTACAATTCCGATTAGTTCACCTTCTTGATTCACAACACCAACACAACCAAAATGTTTTTCCACCAAAACATTCATCGCTTCAGTCATAGCTGTTCCCTGCATAACCAAAGGAATATTATCACCCTCATGCATAATATCACACACGTATTTAAGGCTTGCACCAAGAGAACCACCAGGATGATATATTTTGAAATCCGTTGCGGTAAAACCATGCATTTCTAAAAGAGAAACCGCTAATGCATCTCCCATTGCCAATTGCATAATTGTTGAAGTTGTAGGGGCTAAACCATGGGGGCAAGCCTCTTCTATCTTTGGTAATAATAGTACAATATCAGCTTGTCGTCCTAACACAGAGTGCTTACTTGATGTCATCGCAATAAGGGGGATACGAAAACGCGCAGCATAACTTATAATACCACTTAACTCTTGAGTTTCACCAGACCATGATAAAGCAAGAATAACGTCATCAGAGCCAATCATACCAAGATCACCATGATTGGCTTCTGCAGCGTGAACAAAAAAGGCAGGTGTTCCAGTTGAGGCTAAGGTTGCTGCAATTTTTGTCCCTATATGACCACTTTTTCCAAGACCAGTAATAACCACATGTCCACGAGCATTTCTAATAGTTTGAACAGCCGCTTCAAAAGAAGAAGAAAGACTTTCCAGAAGAGCTTTTTCAAGAGCTTCAAGCCCCTGCTTTTCACTAGCAAGTGTTTTAAGCGCTGATGCTACTGCACCTTGCAAAGCCATATGAGGAGACGATATTGTCATAATCAAATTCGACCAATAAAATTAAGTGAGAGATCTATATCACTTTTCGACATTAATGGTTTCTAGTAAATTTTTCAATGAAGCAGAAACGTGGCTGTGCATATCAGCGCGTGCCAAAGAAAATGCAACGTTGGCTTCAATAAAACCAGCTTTAGAACCGCAATCAAAAGTGCGCCCTTTTACTTGCAAACCCCAAAAATCTTGCTCATTTGAAAGCCGTATCATAGCATCTGTTAATTGAATTTCATTTCCTGTTCCCCGTTCTTGAGTGGAAAGAATATTAAAAATTTCTGGCTGCAAAATATAACGTCCATTGATGTACAAATTTGATGGTGCCGTACCTTGTGCTGGTTTCTCTACCATTTTTGTGATTTCAAAACCATTTGCAATCTGTTTGCCTTTCCCAACAATACCATATTTATGTGTTTCTCTAGGATCGCATTCCTGAACTGCTATAATATTTCCCCCACCCACCTTTTCATAAAGGCTCATCATTTCAGAAAGACAGCCCTTTTTCGCTTGTATCAACATATCCGGTAATAACAAAGCAAAAGGTTCCCCTGCAACTAATTCACGTGCACACCAAAGAGCATGCCCTAATCCCAAAGGTTGTTGTTGCCGAGTGAAAGAAGTTGACCCTGGTAATGGCTGTAAACGGTATAAATGTGCAAGATCTTCTTTCTTTCCACATTCAGCAAGTGTCGTATATAATTCAACTTGCTCATCAAAATAATCCTCAATAACGGCTTTGTTACGTCCAGTTACAAAAATAAAATGCTCAATACCAGCTTCCCTCGCCTCATCCATAACATATTGAATAACAGGTTTATCAACAACTGTTAGCATTTCTTTAGGAATCGTTTTTGTCGCAGGAAGAAAACGCGTACCAAGACCTGCTACTGGGAATACTGCTTTCCGGATTTTACGCACACTCACCCTCCTCAATGAATTCATATAACTTTTTTGTTTTATTTATCATATGTTTTTACGAAATGGTAAAAAAGATATCTTATTGTTTTGATTATCATTATAATGAGCAATAAAAATGTAAAAAGAGTCTGAGAATTTATTGAAGGGATTAAAACGTATTATTTATTTCAGTTTTTTCCTCTTCTTGATCATATTATCGATTAAACTAAATACAAAATAAAGTTATTGCACATCTAATGAATTGAATATTAATGGGGATTTCAAAATGCAAAAAACAGAATTGAAGACTTTCTCTTTTTTAGAGAAGTCAATAGCTTGGAGAACTCTTCTCACTGGCTCTGCCGTTATTTTTTCTGCTTTTTTAATGTTTTTTGCACCCCTTTCATATGCTGATAGCGGATTTAAACACTGGATTAAAGAATTTAAAAAAATAGCTATTGCTCACAATATTACCCCCTCTACGTTTCATATGGCGTTTAAAGGTGTTAATGCCATTGATCCAGAAGTTCTAAAAAGCGCCGCATACCAACCGGAATTTGTTGCTCCTTCATGGAACTATTTCGATAATCGTGTCCATGATATTGCAATTGAGGAAGGACGACGCCAAACTCAAAAATGGAACAAATGGCTTCTTCAAATTGAAAAACGTTTTGGTGTTGATCGCAATATTCTGCTTGCTATTTGGTCAATGGAAAGCAACTATGGGAAGGTTTTAGCTAATAAAAGTGTAATGAGTGATACCATTCGCTCTCTTGCAACTTTAGCCTATGCTGATAAAAAACGTGCAAAATATGCATATACACAGCTGATTGCTGCTATGAAAATTCTACAAAGTGGCGAAATTAAACGCTCTCAACTCACTGGATCTTGGGCCGGTGCATTGGGGCATACACAATTTATTCCAAGCAGTTATCTCGCCTATGCAGTTGATATGGACCAAGATGGACGGCGTGATATCTGGAACTCTGTTCCAGATGCTCTGGCTACTGCTGCTAACCTTCTCCACAAAAATGGCTGGCAACCTAATCTTATTTGGGGAGTAGAGGTAAAAGTGCCGCAGGGGAAAACCCTTCCTGAAGGCTGGTATTCCTTTGAACAATGGAAAAAATTAGGTGTAAAACACGCAAATGGGCACCCTCTTCCTACATCAGCTGAACAAGCAATATTAAAATATCCAGATGGAGCAAAAGGACCTATATTTTTAGTCACAAAAAATTTCTTTGTTCTGAAACATTATAATAATGCAGATCGTTATGCGTTTGCTGTTGGCCTTCTTGCTGATCGCATTGCTGGACATCCTAGATTGGTAAATGATTGGCAAAGACCTTTTCAACCTCTTACTTTCCAGGAATGTAAAGAACTACAATCTCGCTTAAGTGCACTGGGCTATTATAAAGGGAATGTTGATGGAAAAATCGGAACAGCTTCTCGCAAAGCAATTAAAGCTTTTCAACTGCGTCACGGTCTAAAAGCAAATGGATATCCATCATCTCAAGTGCTTTTTCTCCTTCGCAAACAATAAGGGAGACTAAATTTTTGTCTTCTTTTCGCCTGATATACTTGACATTATTGCTGTTTTCACTTTCTATTGTGGGGATCTTACAGCCATCCCCAAGTAAAGCAACGAACTTCTTCAAATGGTTGTCACAACAAAACAAACAGACACAGCAGCCACCGCAAATTATAGAACAAAAAATAGACAAGCCGCAAAAAAAGATCGTAACACAAAAAAACATACAAAAGCTAAAAAATGAGAATGCAAAGCGCATTCTTGTCATAGGGGATTTTGCAGCTTCTGCTGTTGCCGATGCACTTAAGAAGTCTTTTATAAATAATAGCGATATCGTTATCATGAACAACACAGTACCAGCTTCCGGCTTAGTTCGAACGGATTATTATTCTTGGCAAGGCAATATTTCTAAACTCATTAATCAAAATAATCCCGATGTTATTATCATGATGATCGGTGCAAATGATAATCAACCCATCACAAACTCTCATAACATGATTAACACAAATCAGTCAGAATGGATGCGCATCTACAAACAAAGAATTATCGAAATTGCTGAAAGTCTTCATGCCTCTGGAAAATCATGGATATGGATAGGTCAGCCTTCTTTTGGAAATGATCTTTTGACACAAAAAATGAAAATTTTTAATGCGCTCTATAAACAAGAAACAGAAACAGCAGGAGGGTATTTTCTCGATATCTGGAGCGGCTTTAGTGATGAGACAGGAAATTTTTCTTTTTCAGGCTATGATATTAATGGAAAAATAACCAAATTACGCACCAATAATGGCATGCATTTCACCCCTGAAGGAAAGAAAAAACTTGCCTCTTATTTAGAAAAAACATTGAAAAATATTTCAAATTTTTATGCCTTTTCTCATGAAAATTCTTACTCAACCGATCAAGTTATTCAAAAACTTATACAAGAATCAGAGAATCAAGAGCGGAGTAAAATTATGCGTCAGCCTCCAATGAGCCTCGATGATATGGCACAAAAAAACACTCACCTTTTAGGCAAAAGAAAGTCAAGTTTTATAAAAAAATCATGGTTTCCACCAAATGGGCATCAAAAAGATCGAGCTGATAATTTTTCTTTTCCATAATGTCTATTTAAAATACAAAATCTATTTTCCTCTATAAACAAAAAGCGAATAAGATAAAAAACTCTGTTTACAGAGCTATAATGAAGAGAAAATTTGCATAAATCGCAACTGTACCTTTCGAATAATATGAAAACGGCATGGTGTTAACCATACCGTTATATCTTATAGTCCACGTTTGTTAATCATTGCCTCTGGTAAAGGCATTCGTCCCCGAAAAGCTTTATAAAGCTCCTCTGGATCACGACTTCCTCCAGCGGAGTAAATAAAACGTTTCAACTTATCAGCAAGCTCTGAATTAAAAACATCTCCCGTTTCTTCAAAAGCTTGAAAAGCATCAGCATCAAGGACTTCCGACCACATATAAGAATAGTAACCAGATGCATAACCATCCCCCGCAAACACGTGCATAAAATGTGGGGGACGATGACGCATAATAATTGTATCAGGCATTTGCAGCTTTTCTAATTCTTGGCGTTCAAACACTGTTGGATCAGTGACTGTTTCGCCTTGATGAAAAGCCATATCCACTAAAGCTGATGAGATAAATTCAACGGCAGAAAATCCTGCATTAAATGTCTGTGCTACTAAGACTTTATCTATCAACTCTTGTGGCATAGGATGGCCTGTTTTTGTATGTATAGCATAAGATTTTAATATCTCTGGTACTGTTAACCAATGTTCGTAAAGTTGAGAAGGTAGCTCAACAAAATCACGTGAAACAGATGTTCCCGACACAGATGGCCATGTGACATCAGAAAGCAAACCATGCAATGCATGTCCAAATTCGTGGAAAAGCGTACGTGCATCATCAAGTGATAAAAGAGCAACTTCCCCTTTAGGTGGTTTAGCAAAATTACAAACATTGTAGATAATAGGCTTTTGTCCGCCATCCAATTTATGTTGTGATTGCAAACTACTCATCCACGCACCGGAGCGTTTTGAAGAACGTGCAAAATAATCACCAATAAAATGCCCAAGTAGACTTCCATCAGACTTTTTTACTTCCCACAAACGTGCATCAGGATGCCAAAGTGTAACAGCGTTTTTTTCTTCAAATGTAATGCTAAAGAGTTTTTCGGCTACCCCAAAAGCCGCTTTAATCATAAGATCAAGCTGAAAATAATATTTAATCTCAGCGCTATCGAAAGAAAGTTTTTCAGTGCGAAGCTTTTCAGCATAATAACGCCAATCCCAAGCAGCTAAAGATTCATTGCTGCCCTGATTGTTGGCAAAATTTTGTAAGTCAATTTGCTCAGTAGAAGCTTTCGCTCTTGCGCGCTTCCATACAGGCATAAGCAAATCCATAACGGAATCAACACTTTTAGCCATAGTATTATCGAGCTTCAAATCTGCGAAAGATTTATATCCCAATAATTTAGCCTGCTCATCTCGAAGCGCAACAATCTCTACAATAATTGTTTTATTATCATTCTTGTTATTATTTTCACCACGTTTAGCCCAAGCTTGGAATGCAACCTCACGCAAATCACGACGATCAGAGAATTTTAAAAAAGGTTCAACAATCGAACGTGCTAGTGTTAATGCATACGCTTCTTCATTGCCTCTTTCACACGCAATTTCCTTCATTGAAGCAATGAGATCTTGCGGTAAACCAGATAAGTCTGTTTGTTTTAAAAACAGAATCCATTCAGCTTCATCATTTAAGACATTTTGTCCAAAAGTAGCATTTAAAAAAGCAAGTCTTTCATTAATTTCCAAAAGCCGTTTCTTAGCTTTTTCATCGAGTTTTGCCCCATGACAAACAAACTTTTTCCACCATAATTCAAGAACACGTGTTGTTTCACTCTCAAATGTGCCCAACTGCGACTGTTTATAAAGCATATCTATTTTCGCAAATATCCGTGCATCCATCATCATTTTTGAAGAATAACGAGAAAGTTTTACAACGAACTCTTGCTCTAGCTGTTGAATTAATACATTCGTATGAGCACTGGTGCGTAAGAAAAATATTGAACAGACACGATCAAGCGCTTTGCCGCAAAGCTCAAAAGGCTGCAAAAAATTCTCAAGCGTTGGTGGTTCTTGCACCATCGCAATTGCCTCTAGTTCTTCTTCTGCTTCTTGAAGTGCCTGTTCAAAAGCGGGTTTAAAATCTTCGTCACTTATAGAAGAAAAATCAGGAAGACCTAAAAATCCCTTCCAGTCCAGCACTGCTGCTTTTGTCATAATACTTTATGTCTCCATTATAAATTTAAACTGTAACAATTATCTTTACGACACAAATTGATAACATACTAAAACTATTTCGTGAGTTTCAAAACTACCTTTCAAAACCCTATTGAATAAAAAACCTGAAAATCGTAAAGTTCTTTCATTCAAACCATATTATATTGAAGCAATAAAGATTATTCGCTCGCACATCACAATAGAATTGCATATTAACAAAAACACTTGGAGAAAAGCATAATCTCCACTCTTTATAAAATATTGCTTTAGATTCTTTTGAAAATCGCAAACTACATTAAAGAAATGATGGTAAAATCAGAACTGATTTTTACATTTACGTTTTTATATTATCCTCAAATTAAGCTGTATTCTCGTTTTAGTGATTCAGAAACTTGTTTATAACTTATAATTTACCCTTGACTTTACTTCAAATATTAACAATTGGGAATATAGCTGGGGAGTTTTTTTAAATCTTCCATAAACTTTTGTTTTTATCTCATCTATTATCTAGATTTACAACTCTCCAACTCTTCAGGAGGTACTTTATCATGACTGAAATCAAAACGGCCTTCGACTTCAAAAATTTTTCTCCTGAAGCTCTCGCTGAAAAGTTAAAGAACCAGCATTTTGCAGACTCTATTGATATCATCAATGACCTCGATATCATGGAACGTGTAACTATTCTTAGTCTTCTGCCTCTTGATTATGTTATCGAACTTTTTGATAAACCAGAGCTTGAGCAACCTGCTGCCATCCTAGAACTTCTCCCTATAAATCGTGCTGTTGAAATTCTTGATGGCATGTCTGCCGATGCTGCTGCAGACGTCTTTCAAGAAATGGATAAGGAAACCCGCACACGACTTTATGCCTTGCTTAACCCCTTAACGCGCGCTGAACTTAAAAAACTCACCAGCTATCCTGATCATACAGCAGGAGCACTGATGACAACAGAGTTTATAGCCGTTCCTTCAAACTGGACCATACAAAAAACTTTGGATCACATTCGTGAGGTCGAGCGAACACGTGAAACAGTTTATACCAGCTATGTAATTGACCCCAAAACAGGTACTCTTCTCAAAGCTGTTTCCCTGCGTAACCTTATTCTTGCCTCACCTGATGAACAAATTCTTAATGTCCCTACCCATGACTCGCCCATTACAATATCACCTTTCACACATCATGAAGATATCGCACGCCTTTTCCAGCGCCATGATCTTCTCTCTGTGCCTGTAGTTGATGAAAGTAACCATGTCATTGGCATTGTAACCGTTGATGACGTGCTTGATACTATGGTCGATGAAATGAATGAAGATGCCTATAAATTTGGGGGTATGGAAGCACTTAATAAGCCCTATATGCAAATTAAGTTTCCTGAAATGATGAAAAAACGCGGAGGCTGGCTCGCTTTACTCTTTATCGGTGAAATGCTGACAGCAAGCGCTATGCAACATTTCGAAACAGAACTCGAAAAAGCGATTATTCTTACACTGTTCATACCTCTCATTATGAGCTCAGGAGGAAATTCCGGCTCACAGGCTACATCCCTTATTATCCGTGCATTGGCTTTACGTGAACTCACGTTGAAAGACTGGTGGAAAGTGATCATTCGTGAAATTCCAACAGGACTATCCCTTGGTCTCTTACTAGGAATTATTGGTGTTACGCGCATTGCTCTTTGGCAAAAACTGGGTATCTACGACTATGGCCAACATTGGATTGCTATTTCGACAACAGTGGGTACAGCTTTAGTTGGAATCGTTACCTTTGGTTCTCTTTCTGGATCTATGTTGCCTTTTATTCTTAAAGGTTTAAAATTTGATCCAGCAAGTGCTTCTGCTCCTTTTGTGGCAACTTTAGTAGATGTCATGGGCATTATAATCTATTTTTCTGTAGCTTCTCTCATTTTGTCAGGAACTCTTCTTTAAACATGTAAAGTAAAAACTCTTACTTATGGAAAAATCTTGTCATGTAACCTAAGATTCTTTCCATAAGAGAATAAGCTTTATTATTTATTTTCTAGCGCACCGCTCTATAGATAATTTATTATTTTTTTGAATAACAGCTCCGAATAACGTAATTTTACCTCATCATAAAGCTTCTCATATTAAATCGATTAAAGTCATCTTCTTGCCAGACACAAACGAGATCGGTGTATGTCTAAAAACTATTCAAGAAAAAATAAAATACTTCTTATATCCTCTCTCTCTCGTATCAAAAACTGGCGCAATATTGACAGCTGAGAAATAATAATAATGATGATACTCAACAGGCTTTATATTTCTTCACAAAGGCGTTAATAGTATACTATTCGCGTATATTATATCATTTATGAGCCCTATCATGGAATGGATGTAGGTACGTTAAGCAATCTCTCTTAAGTACATGAATATGCAACAAAAAGTATATGCTGTTTAAAGTGTTCTGTTTGGCATGAAAAGCATACTCCTATTAGAGAGTGCAATTAACAAAAGTAAGGCAATGCACTATCTCCATGGTTTAAAAGATATTACTTTAGATGCTTTTGAAATTATAAATTGGATTAACAGCAAAGATGGGAATTTTCTTTGGATGCCTTCATATTCTTTCTAAATAAGACTGTATGCCGAGTTCATAAATAAATCAAACAGATATAACTCTTGCCCAATCTGGCATACAAAAGCTAGAGCTTCTTATAAAATTCTTAATCATCTCAATATTTACCTCAAATACACGGTTGCATTAGATCTGGATTTTGATTGACAAGTTATAGAATAAGAAAAAGCTTTATTTAGAATAAAAATATTGTAAAATTGTCAATAAATTGGCTATGGATTGAGAGATATTCCGGATTTTTATCAATCTCTTTGCAAAACAACAACAATAATACAGCTAGCTTTATACTTACTCTTACAAGAGCTCATATAAATTCCTTGTGTCATATTGATAGAAATCAAGTTGACGGTGATTTTTTGAATAATTCTTAGCTCGAGAATAGAACATACGCACTATAAAAATCCTTTTACGAAGCTTCAGAAATTGAAGCTCAATAGAGCCTTAAAGACTTGGATAAATAGTTTTGCCATAAAAATATTGCCTCCATCTTCCAAAATTATAAAAAAACATGTAAAAGGTTTTCTAATAGTCAGGCAAAGAATGTAAAGACTTTGCCTCAAATGAAATTTCATTAAACGAAAAGAAGAAAATTTATGCAATTGCGTAACATTGCCATCATTGCCCACGTTGACCATGGGAAAACAACGCTTGTAGACGAGCTTCTCAAGCAATCAGGAAACTTCCGTGATAATCAGCGTACAAGCGAACGTATGATGGATTCAAACGATATTGAGAAAGAACGCGGAATTACAATCCTAGCGAAAGTGACATCTGTTGTTTGGAAAGATACTCGAATTAATATTGTTGATACACCAGGACACGCCGACTTTGGTGGAGAAGTTGAACGCATCCTCAATATGGTTGATGGAGCCATTGTACTTGTTGATGCTGCTGAAGGACCAATGCCACAAACAAAATTTGTTGTTGGCAAAGCATTGAAAGTAGGATTGCGCCCTATTGTTGCTATTAATAAAATTGACCGACCGGATGCACGCGTTGATGAAGTCATCAATGAGGTTTTTGACCTTTTCGCTGCTCTTGATGCAACCGATGAACAGCTTGATTTTCCTATTCTTTATGGATCTGGACGCGATGGATGGATGGCTGAAGCCCCTGAAGGACCAAAAGATCAGGGTTTAGGTCCTTTATTTGATCTTGTGACGCAGCATGTCCCTTCTCCTAGTGTAGCAGAAGGACCGTTTCGCATGATTGGAACTATTCTTGAAGCGGATCCGTTTTTGGGACGAATTATTACAGGACGGATTCATTCTGGCTCTTTAAAACCCAATCAAAATGTCAAGGTTCTTGGACAAGATGGAAAACTTTTAGAAACTGGGCGTATTTCAAAAATTTTAGCGTTTCGTGGCTTAGAACGGCAACCTATTGAAGAAGGAAGTGCTGGTGATATTGTTGCGATTGCAGGTCTACAAAAAGGTACCGTTGCTGATACTTTCTGTGACCCTACTGTCAATGAACCCCTTACTGCCCAACCAATTGATCCTCCTACTGTTACTATGAGTTTTCTCGTCAACGATAGTCCCCTTGCTGGAACTGAAGGCGATAAAGTAACTAGTCGTGTCATTCGTGACCGATTGTTAAAAGAAGCAGAAGGCAATGTTGCTCTTAAAATTGAAGAATCAGCCGATAAAGATTCTTTCTACGTTTCAGGACGAGGAGAATTACAGCTTGCAGTTCTTATTGAAAATATGCGCCGTGAAGGATTTGAGCTTAGTGTTTCACGTCCACGTGTTGTTATGCAAAAAGATGAAAATGGAATAACTCTTGAGCCAATCGAAGAAGTTGTTATCGATGTTGATGAAGAATATTCCGGTACTGTTGTACAAAAAATGTCTGAACGTAAAGGCGAAATGGTGGAATTACGTCCTTCTGGAGGTAATCGTGTCCGCCTTGTCTTTTATGCACCAACCCGAGGACTCATTGGTTATCAATCTGAACTTTTAACGGACACACGTGGTACAGCAATTATGAATCGCCTTTTCCATGCTTATGAACCTTATAAAGGAGACATTGCTGGTCGTGTTAATGGTGTTATGATTTCAAATGATAACGGTGAATCTGTCGCTTATGCTCTTTTTAATCTTGAAGATCGTGGACCTATGATCATCGATGCGGGTGTTAAAGTCTATCAAGGTATGATTATTGGCATCCACTCACGAGATAATGACTTAGAAGTTAATGTGTTAAAAGGGAAAAAACTCACCAATATGCGCGCTTCCGGAAAAGATGAGGCCGTAAAGCTAACGCCTCCAATTAAAATGACATTAGAACGCGCCTTATCGTGGATACAAGATGATGAGCTTGTGGAGGTAACCCCTAAAAATATTCGTCTCCGCAAACTCTATCTTGATCCTAATGAACGTAAACGTTTTGAAAAAACACGTGCATCAATTTCAAGTTAATTTCATAATCTCTTTGGTAAAATATTTATAAAATATTTAATTGTATTGAGCCTCACTATATTCCAGAAAGGATGTCTCTATGAATATTAAGGAAATACCCGTAGGCAAAAATCCACCAGAAGATATTAACGTTATTGTGGAAGTCTCCCTTGGTGGGCAGCCAGTAAAATATGAGATGGATAAAAAGTCTGGTGCATTATTTGTTGACCGTTTTCTTCATACATCAATGGTTTATCCTGGAAATTACGGTTTTGTCCCTCATACGCTTTCAGATGATGGTGATCCTATTGATGTCCTTATCTGTAATACCCGTCCACTTATGCCTGGTTGTGTTATCAATGTTCGCCCCATCGGAGCTCTAATGATGGAAGATGATGGTGGTAAAGATGAAAAAATTATTGCCATTCCCACTACAAAATTAACAAAACGCTATATCAATATTCATGACTATACAGACCTGCCCGAGATTACACTCAAACAAATTGAACATTTCTTCAAGCATTACAAAGATCTGGAACCTGGAAAATGGGCTAAAATTGAAGGATGGCGTGATAAAAACTTTGCTCATGAATTAATTAAGCAAGCTGTTGAGCGCAATAACAAAATATAACGATTTAATAAAATAAAGCCTATAAAAAATAGGCTTTGTTATTTATTTTTTCTACGAGATGTAATCTCTAAAGGATTGCCATATCTGCTTTAGCTCTTCTAAATGTGTTGAAAAGTAAAGTTGTTTGTAGCGAGATATTGCACCGTTTTTCAGAGAAATAGAAGAAGATGGGATTCTCCACTGCTTCGCAAGAAATTTAATGAGAGCTTTATTCGCTTTTCCATCTTCAGGAACAGCACGAAGGCGTATAACCAGATATTGTTTTTCACCATCCCTACATTCAACCCCTATTATTTTGTCAACAGATGATTTGGGAATGAGATATACAAACAAAATCAAGTTATTTTCATCAACTTGATAAAACATGTATTCGCCTCAAGTAATATTTCTATACATACATGTTTGCGTAAACGCGCCACATAAAAGTACGAATAAAATAAATAATAATGAACACTACAATAGGTGAAATATCAATCGTTCCAAAATTTGGTAAAATTTGCCGGATACGGCTTAGAACGGGATTTGTAAGACGATATAGAAAGCTTCCTATCAAAACAACAAAGCGATTGCGCGAATTTATGATATTAAAGACATAAAGCCAAGAAAAAATGACACTCGCGATTAAAATATCAATATAAATCTCAAAAATCAAATCAATCGTTCGAAGCAATGCATAAATCATGCGTCATCCCTTTCAATCAAGGAAACAGAAGAGCGTATAGAAAACCTTCATTAAAGCAGGTCTGTGTATCAAAAAATGGTTTTATATTTCAATACTCTTTTTTCTTGAATAAAAACCAGACATCTAAATTCTTCATCTCTCTATTTAATGACGATGCAGTTAGAAAACAAATATCAAAATTAAAAATAGCACATAAAATAGAAGAAACGGCAAAAAATCTGAATATCCCTTATAGGATTAATCTTAAATCTCATCGTTTTAATTATTAATTATAAAAAACAAACAAACTAAAAACGGCCTTTTAAAGGCCGCTTTTAGTTTTAAAATTATTTCTGCAAAGCAGTCAAACGATTAAGAGCACTGCTAAAACCATCTAGCTGAACAAATAAATCATTCAAAGCTGGTTCACCTGCAGCAGCAATTGTCATCGCCAACTTTAACTGTTTTCCAGAACGTAAAGCTGCTACGTGATTTTTGTCAAAAACGACAGGAACCACACAACCTGCTGGTACACAAGTCCGGATACCGGTTTCGATAACAGCTTTTCCCTCATCAACTTGTAAACGAACAGGTTTAGAAACCAAAATGCCAAAAGGAACTGTTAAATTACCAGATACAACACCCTCAGCATCGAGAGTAAGGCCCATAGCCACAACAACACGCCCCTGCTCATTTACTTCTTGACGGTGCATAAAACAAATTCTTTTCCCTTCTTGTATACCACAGTTAATAGTCCACAAACCGTAAGTTTCAGTCAAAGAAGAAGCTCCATTTGGCAATGTCGCTGCCGCATCTTTTGATGCAGGAGGCTTTGAACTTGTTGCAAATGCAACAGATGAAATACTCAAGAGAGTAAAAACTATAAGTAAATTAAATAACTTTTTCATTTTATATTCCTGTTCTTTACATAAAAGATAAACATGTTTATTATTTATTATAATATAAAGCATCTTAATAAAAAAAGCTTTCTCATAATCATATAGCTTTTATAATGGTCTAAGGCTACCTCGAAATTCGCTGACAACTTTCGTATAAACGTGCTTTTTAAAAGAAACAGCAATCAACGGAAGGGTTTCTAGATCAATCCATTTCCATTGATCGAATTCCGCTTTATTGCCATCTGGTGGCGGATTAATCGCAATTTCAGAAAGCTTTCCTGTAAACTGGAAAGCAAACCATTTTTGTATTTGCCCACGATATTTATTTGTTAATGTGCACCCAATAAGTTCTTGTGGAAAATCATAATGGAACCAATTTTGTGCTTCTTTAATCAACTTTACAGATCGAATACCCGTTTCTTCATAAAGTTCACGATATGCCGCATCTAATGGTTTTTCATCTTCATCAATCCCTCCTTGAGGAAGCTGCCAACGATGAGATATGTCAATATCTGCATCTGCATGAATGGGCATCATTAAACGACGCCCAACCCACACTTTCCCCTCATGATTAAAGACAACAATCCCAACACATTTGCGATATGGAAGAATCTTCAAATTAATATCTGCATCCATTTAATATTCCTCAAAATCGCAAGCTATAGATATCAATTCTCACTTTAACACATCCTTATTGGGATCTGGTGGAAATGCTGCATTTGCCATTTCACCTCGTAACAGTTTATAAGCCTCATTCAATTGAATATCATCTTTAGGGTCTTTGGGAACAAAAGCAGCTGAACCAGATCCTTTATTACTCTCTCGTTTTCCTTTGATATGTCCTTTTAATGCAGACTCACCAACTTTTACATCATAACCTTTATATTTTTCAGGGAGTGGTTGCTCTACAATAATATCAGGTGTGATCCCTGTTCCTTGAATAGAAGTGCCTGATGGCGTGTAATAAAGTGCTGTTGTTAAGCGTAAAGCCCCATTTTCACCCAAAGGAATAATTGTTTGAACAGATCCTTTACCAAAAGACTGCGTCCCTAAAATTGTTGCACGACGATGATCTTGCAATGCACCCGCAACAATTTCAGAAGCACTTGCTGAACCACCATTAATAAGAACAATGAGCGGTTTTCCATTGATGACATCCCCTGGCTTCGCATCAAATCTTGTCACATCACTCTTTTTGCGCCCACGAGTCGACACAATTTCACCTTTATTGAGAAAAGCACTCGAAACATTAACAGCTTGATCTAAAAGCCCACCCGGATTAAGCCGCAAATCAAGGACATAACCTTTTAGCTTATCTTCAGGAATTTTAGATTGGATATCTTTAATTGCCGCTAGAAGATTATTTAATGTCTGTTCAGAAAACTGGATAACTCTTAAATATCCAATATCACCTTCAACCCGATATTTCACCGCTTTTACTTTGATAATATCACGAACAATCTTCACTTCAAATGGCTTATCAACGCCAGAACGAATAATTGTTAAGGTAATTGGTGTTCCAGGAGCACCTCGCATCTTATTAACAGCTTCATTCAATGTTTGACCATTCGTTTGTACATCATCAATTTTTGAAATAAGGTCTCCTGCTAGAATACCTGCTTTTGAAGCGGGAGTATCATCCATTGGTGAAACAACTTTAATTAAGTTTTTTTCCATAGTGACCTCAATACCAAGACCTCCGAACTCTCCTTTCGTAGAATCCCGCATATCCTTGGCTTCTTCAGCATTCAAATAAGATGAATGAGGGTCCAGTGATGTGAGCATGCCATTGATAGCATTTTCAATAAGCTTTTTATCATCTGGAACTGTAACGTATTGCATACGCACACGCTCAAAAACATCGCCAAATATAGCTAGCTTTTTATATGCATTATCTTCATTATTCGCAGCAACAGACTGCACCATAATCATTGAACAGGCGCCGAGCAATACCCCAGCGACCAAAAGAATAACTTTACGAATCATTTTGGCTCCTTCTTATTTTTTCAGTCTGCCACCAAGGAGTTGGATTTACAGGTTTTCCCTGCTTTCTAAACTCAATGTAAAGCATTGGAGAAGTTTTTCCTATATCCAATGCAACACTATTTGAAATAAATTGCATTTCCATTATACCCAGAGGCTCACCTGAAAGAACAAACTGCCCCTGTTTTACATTAATTCTCGACATTCCAGTAAGAATGATATGATAACCATTTCCAACATTGAGAATGATTAAATGTCCGTAAGAACGAAATGGCCCAGCAAAAGCAACAAAAGCATCCACAGGTGATATAACAACAGCTCCTGACTCTGTTTCTATCGTTTCACCAAAGCGCGTAATCTGCGAACTTTTGTTAGAGTGATGTATTCTTTTTCCTGAAACAGGAAAAAGTAAAGAACCTTTTCGGCTTTCAAAATTGGACTGTTCTAACAATTGCAAACTTTTCCGTACCTGTACTGATGCATCAGAGCTAAGTTTTGACTGACGGTCGAGCTCTAAAATCAATTCTTCTAAAGACTGCGCTTTTTTAGCAAGAGCAATATTTTTTTGTTGCTGTTCTGTAAGTTCTTTTTCTGATTTTTTTTGTAGTTTGTTTTTTTGGTCTAATAAAAGCTCTAGACGTTTTCGCTGCTCTGCTTGATTTTGCAGCTTTGTCTTTAATGCCTTATATTCCGTAGTAATGGAATTACTCAAATTGGTCAACTCCTTGAGTTTTTCTGTTAAATCTCGTGTTTTCTCTTGCATCTGAGGAATAACGGTACCTAATAAAACAGAACTACGTATAGAAGCCAACGCGTCCTCTGGCTGTATCATAAGAGCAGGAGGCGGATTCAATCCCATACGCTCCAAAATTGCAAGAACTTCCGCAAATTCAGCACGACGATTTTTTAAACTTTGATAGACTTGTACCCGCTTTTCTATCATTTTTTTAAGCTTTTCTTCCCTTTTAGCAATATCATCTGCTACTATACGTTCTTCTTTAGCCGCCTTTATGAGTGCATCACTCAAAACACGTTGATCTTTTTTTAAATGCTCAACTTGATGCATAAGAAAAGCAACACGCTCACGCGAAAGTGAAATATTTTGGCGAATTTCTCCTAATTCTTTATGGACTTCCGTACTCCTCATTGTATCTTCCGCATGCGATACAGAAAAGCAAAAAAATATACTCAAGAGCAGAATGACAAATATGACGCACTCCTCATATAAATATAGCATCTTTCTATGAAGAAGCTTTTTCATTTGCAAAAACCATGACACCTCATCGTATACATTAGAGATGCTTTAAATGGTGTCAGCTAAAACAATATTAATAAACATATAAATAAGTGCTAAAAATTGAACAAAAATATTAAAAACGATGATACGGATGATTATTTTCAATTGTTACAGCGCGGTAAAGTTGTTCTGTAAGAAGAATACGTGCAATTTGATGTGGCCACGTCATCAAACCAAAAGATAAAAGAAAATCAGCACGCTTCCTTATTTGTTCATTATGCCCATCAGGTCCTCCCAAAGCAATGACGACATCTCGAATGCCCTCATCACGATAACGCCTCAATTTTTCAGAAAAAGAAATTGACGAAATCGATTCTCCACGCTCATCTAACACAATTAATCGACATTTTTCAGGTAAAAATTCAATAAGTTTTCTCCCCTCTTCCTCCATACGTTGATAAACTGTTTGAGCACGACTTTCTGGTATCTCTTGTAACTTTTTTAAATGAAAGCCTATATCTCCAGAAATTTTAGAAAAACGATCCAAATAATGCTGAACTAATTTTTGCTCCGCCCCACTTTTCATACGACCAACCGCAAAAATAGAAATTTGCATTTTAATGATCTCCGAAGAGAAGCAAAGCCGTATCGTTTAAATCCGGCGTCATCCATATTTTTTCTAAATTATAAAAAAGACGAATTTCTGGACGAAAAAGATGAATGATAATATCACCTGTATCAATCAATACCCAGTCACCTCCAGCAAGCCCTTCTACACGCGCAAGCCCCTGCCCACTATCTTTCCAAGTATGTAATAAATGATCAGCAACAGACGATACATGACGCTGCGAATTTGCTGAAGCTATGACCATATAATCAGCCAAAGATGACTTCCCTCGAATATCAATAGCAACAATATCTTCTGCTTTTGTATCTTCTAAACTCTTGAGAATAACTTCAAGACTCTCACTAACAGAAAAAACTTTTTTTTCTTTTGAAGGCATAATATCGTAAGAGTGTTTGTGTGCAACGTTTTTCAGATCAATATCCTTTCTTATCGTTGTGGAATCTAAAAAAGAGACTTCTCTAAAGAGAAGCAGAATCTTATGAAATGTTCAAGAAAAATCATTCTTCTTCAAACGAAGGTTTGTTGAAGATTGAAAAGATAAAGGTCCATGCAAATAAGTCCAAACTGGTGGCTTGATAAAAGGTAATCGCTTACTTTTTCTCTCATCCAAACGAAAACGGCGATAAATATGTGCCATAGGAGAGGAAAGTGCTGACCGATTGCCTAAAGGACGATCAATAATCGCAATAGGAAGCATAGAGACGATATCATGCCATCGATACCAATGATGTATCGTCGCAAAACTATCTGCCCCCATAATCCATACAAAATTTACGTCACTGTAATGGGTAAGAATATGAAAAATCGTATCTACTGATACTTTGCTCCCTATAGCCTGTTCAAAACCTGTTAAGCGAATTTTTGGATGGTCAATAAGTTTAAAACTTAATCGCATTCTCTCCTCTAAAGAGAGCAACTGTGTACAATCCTTCAAAGGATTTCCTGGAGTGATCATCCACCATAACTGATCAAGATGCAAACGCCGAATGGCAATTTTTGCAACAAGAAGATGCCCCGCATGCGGTGGATTAAAGGAACCACCAAAAAGACCCACAACATTAGATCTTTCAACATGTGGCATACAATTTTTCCATGGAAAAAATGGTGTTCTCAAGCTCTAACCTGACCATTTCCTTTAACGTGATATTGAAATGATGTTAGCTGTTCAACACCTATGGGACCACGTGCATGCATTTTTCCTGTTGCGATACCAATTTCCATTCCAAAACCAAATTCACCTCCATCAGCAAATTGTGTAGATGCATTGTGTAATAAAATAGCTGAATCTAAATGATTAAAAAAATTCTTCACCACTTCCAAATCCTCAGCAATAATCGATTCCGTATGTCCTGATGAATAACGCTTGATATGAGAAATGGCTCCCTCAACACCCTCAACCGTTTTAACAGAAAGAATAGCATCAAGATATTCATGCGACCAATCTCCTTCAGAAGCTAATTTGACATCTGGCATAAGAAAAACAATATCTTCTGTGGCACGAATTTCACACCCCTTTTCCTGTAAAGCAGTTAAAACAGGAAGAAATTTTTTTAATGCTTGGCCGTCAATGAGAACTGTCTCAACAGCACCGCATATCCCTGTCCGCCGCAACTTTGCATTTAAAACAATATTGCGTGCCATATCTAAATCTGCCGATTTATCAATATAAATATGACAAAGTCCCTCCAAATGAGCAAAAATTGGAACACGTACATCAGACTGAACGCGGGCAACAAGGCTCTTTCCACCACGTGGTACGATCACATCAATCGCTCCATCCAATCCTTTGAGCATTTCCCCAACGGCAGCACGATCTGTCGTTCCAACCATTTGGATAGCATCTTTGGGTAAACCAGAGCGTTCTAAACCTTGTACCAAAGCTAAATGAAGAGCATGAGAAGAATGAAAGCTATCCGAACCACCGCGCAAAATCGCAGCATTGCCAGCTTTTAAGCACAAAGAACTCGCATCAACTGTAACATTGGGACGACTTTCATAAATAATGCCAACCACACCAAGAGGTGTTCGTACACGACTTATATGAAGCCCATTTGGACGCGTCCATTCATCCATCACTTGTCCAACAGGATCAGATAAACGAGCAACTTGGCGAACACTGTCTATCATTGCACGTAAACGCAAATCATCTAATTTTAGCCGATCAATCATTGCAGCTTTCAAATTATTCTGAGCAGCATTCTCTAAATCTTGACAATTCGCCCGTAAAATTTCATCTGACTGAGCCTCTAGACTTAAAGCGATCATTTCTAATGCATTGTTCTTTTGCTCAGAAGAAGCAACAGCTAACGCTGCAGCGGCATAGCGTGCTTTTTGTCCCATATCTTTCATTTGTTCTTCTAAAGTCATCGTAACATCCACTCTGCCAAAACAATAAAAACAAAAGTAACTTTTTTAAACAGTATTGGTCAAGCAACGTACAATCATATCATTACGATGCACCATAGCAGAGCGCGCCTCATACCCAAGAATAGCTTCGATTTCTTCACTTTTATGTCCTATAATGCGTACAGCCTCATCTTTGTCATAGCTTACAAGTCCACGCGCAATCTCAACCCCATTTGTATCAACAATTGCAACAGTATCCCCACGTTGGAAATTTCCCTCAACGGCAATAACCCCTGCAGCTAATAATGATTTTCCTGATTCAAGGGCCCTAATGGCTCCTTGATCAATCGTCAAAACACCAGATGGATCTAAATGACCAGAAATCCATGTTTTCCAAGCATTGACAGATTTCTTACTTGCCGCAAAAAAACTCTTGCGTTCACCTTTGTCAATTGCAGCAAGGGGATTCATACGCTTGCCTGAGGTGATAATCATCGCCGTTCCAGCAGCATTAGCTATTTTTCCGGCTTCAAGCTTAGTCTTCATTCCTCCCCGTGAAAACTCTGAAGCAGCAACATCTGCCATTTTTTCGATATCATGCGTAATGGATGCAACAAAAGGTATAAATTCAGCCGTAGGATCACTATGGGGAGACTTTGTATAAAGACCATCAATATCGGATAAAAGTATTAAAAGATCTGCCCTCACCATTGTTGCCACACGTGCAGCTAAACGATCATTATCACCATAACGAATTTCAGTTGTTGCAACAGTATCATTCTCATTAATAACAGGCACAGCTCCCAAATATAAAAGCGTCTCAATCGTTGCACGTGCATTGAGATAACGCCTTCGCTCCTCCGTATCAAATAAAGTGAGCAAAATTTGGCCTGTTTTGAGCCCATGTTGAGCAAGCGCATCACCATAGGTTTTTGCTAACTCAATTTGCCCCAAAGCAGCACATGCCTGGCTTTCTTCCAATTTCAAAGCCCCCTTAGGAAGCTGTAGCAATGTCCTTCCTAAAGCAATAGCACCTGAAGACACCAATAATATCTCTACGCCTCCTTTGTGCAATTCAACAACATCATTGATCAAGCTTTTAAGCCACTCAACCCGTAAACCTGCCTGAGGATCAACCAAAAGGGCAGATCCAATCTTGACCACAATACGTTTATAGTGTGTAAGTTTTTGCGATCCAACAGCCATCTCAATCAATCCTGCTATCCCCACCGTTCTCCTCTTTGCGTGATATTTCAATAATATGTGCACCAGCACGCAGCACATTTTCTAAACCTTCGCGGCTAACCGCAGAAAACATCATAACTGGTTGATCCGCTGCTCTTTGCAAAGCTTCCCGTTTAGCTTCACGCTCTTCATGAGCGAGAGTATCTATCTGGCTTAAAGCTACAATTTCAGTCTTATCACTTAGATTATTTCCATATGCCTCAAGTTCATGACGCACAATTTGATACGCTTTTGCTACATCTTCTTCTTGAGCAGAAATCAAATGAAGGAGCACACGACAACGTTCCACATGTCCTAAAAAACGGTCTCCAATTCCTACACCTTCATGCGCTCCTTCAATCAATCCCGGAATATCAGCCAAAACAAATTCACGACCATCAATTCGTACAACACCAAGATGAGGATGTAGAGTGGTAAAAGGATAATCTGCAACTTTTGGCTTTGCCGCCGTTACAGAAGCTAAAAAAGTTGATTTTCCGGCATTGGGTAAACCAACAAGTCCCGCATCAGCAATTAACTTCAAACGAAGCCATATTGCACGCTCTTCTCCAGACAAACCTGGATTTGCACGACGCGGTGCCCGATTTGTCGATGTTGTAAAGTGAAGATTGCCAAAACCGCCATTCCCTCCTTTTGCAAGGCGATAGCGCTGTCCCACTTCCGTTAAATCACATATTAACGTTGCATTATCTTCTTCAAAAATTTGAGTCCCAACCGGAACTTTAAGGATGACATCATCACCCTTCTCACCCGTCATATTACGCCCCTTGCCATGCCCCCCTGTTTTTGCTTTAAAATGCTGTTGGTAGCGATAATCAATCAGCGTGTTAAGCCCATCAACAACAAGAGCCCAGACATCACCACCCCGTCCTCCATTCCCCCCATCAGGTCCCCCAAATTCTATGAATTTTTCACGACGAAATGATACTGCTCCAGAACCTCCATTACCAGAACGAATATAAACTTTAGCTTGATCAAGAAATTTCATTGGAAACACTCACTGAGGAATCAATCTCTTTACCTCTATAGGCAATACATTAATTTTACCAGTTTTTCATCATTGATAACAGAAAAACTGTCACTATCGCCGATAACTCTTTGAGAAAAAAATCATCACATCTAAATAGGTTAAGTAAAATTTAAATAGGTTAAGTAAAATTAAGTCTTCTTAAAAGAAGGTGCTATTCTTGTACTTTTGTTTTTCCCTTAAATTCAAGTGCTAGAAGATAAAGCTCTACTGATTCTGATCGGCTTGCGGGTGGTTTAACATGGTAGACTTTTTTAAAATGCTGTTTTAATCTTGCAAGAAGAGTGTTTTCTGCTCCCCCTTGAAAAGCCTTTGCTAAAAAATATCCCCCAGGCTTGAGAACCGAAAGAGCAAAATCAGCCGCAACTTCACATAAATAAATCGTTCTTAAATGATCCGTCTGACGATGACCTGTTGTTGGCGCTGCCATATCAGAAAGAACCACATCCGGTTTTGTCCCTAAAGTTTCAATTAATTTCTGCGGTGCATCTGTATGCAAAAAATCCATTTCCAACATGGCAACTCTAGGTAATGGATCAACATGTAAATAATCAATACCAACAACGCTAGGATCCTCATCACTTGACCCTACTATACGCTCAACCACCTGACACCAGCCCCCAGGTGCTGCTCCTAGATCAATAACCTTTTGACCTTTTTTCAAAAACCTATAGCGCTCATTAATTTCAATGAGTTTATAAGCCGCACGCGAACGATAACCATCTACTTTTGATTGATGGACATAAGGATCATTCAGATGCCTCTCTAACCATCGTCGTGATGAAGCTTTAATGGTTCCTGCTTTCTTTTTTACGCGCTGATATAATTCATGTGACCCTGAACCTCCATAGCCACCTCTTGGTGTTTTTGTTGTTTTTTTCATCGTTATTCATTGTCTCCATATTTAATTCTCTAACGCTTGAAATCTCTGCTCTTTCTATGACGACACCATACTCCATCGCGTAACATTAGCTCTATCAAAATTCCTTCCCTTAATCCACGATCAGCAACTCTTAAACGCTGACTTGGCCAAACTTCCCGAATAACATCTAAAATTGCACAACCAGCTAAAACTAAATCTGCTCTCTCGCGTCCAATAAAAGGGCTTATGACACGTTTTTCTATATCCCATGATAATAGGCGTTGTGTCATAAGTGTAATGTCCGCATCATTCATCCAAATGCCATCCACTTTTTTCCTATCATAACGCTCTAAATTAAGATACATTCCTGCTAAAGTCGTAACCGTACCGGAGGTTCCCAAAAGATGAAACTTTGAACCTTGTGCTAACTCTCCTAATTTATGACGATCTGAAAAATTATTTAATAACCCTCGCACATAACTTTTCATTTTTTCAAAATCGTCTAAGCTAATATCATTCCCTCCAAAACGTTCAGCAAGCGTAACAACACCAACAGGAAGAGAAGTCCAAGCGATAATTTGTCGAGCTAAACGAAAAGAACGCTTTTGAGAAACATCAAGTAGCACAATTTCTGATGATCCTCCTCCAATATCAAAAAGCACAATTGCGTCAGTATTTGGTTCAACAAGTGTACTACACCCTGTAACAGCAAAACGCGCTTCTGTTTGCCGATCAACAATTTCCAATTCAAGACCTGTCTCCTCCAAAACACGCTGAATAAAATGTCTACCATTTTCTGCAGAACGACAAGCTTCCGTTGCAATCAAGCGATAACGCTTAATATGCCTTTGTTTTAGCTTTAAATGACAAATCTTTAATGCTTCAATCGCACGATCCATAGCTTGTGTATTAAGAAAACCGTTATTTATTAAACCTTCTCCCAATCGTACAATACGAGAAAAAGCATCAACAACACGAAAATATCCAGGTTTACTGGGAGATGCGATAAGAAGACGACAATTATTTGTTCCGAGATCAAGTGCCGCATAAAGAGGTGGAGATTTTACTGAATGGAACCGTCGAAGAAAAGGTGCTTTGAGTTTTTTTGTTTTTTGAGCACCTATCATTATCTGATTATGAAACTCAAAAGCTGCCTCAGATTGAACAAAAACCTGTTTCTGTTCATAATGTTTTTTTCTCTGTTGTCTCTTTATATCAACAAGGACAGAGTATGCCTCTGTTCGTGACAATGCAGAAAGATTATTTGTATTACTACCGCACTGATCATACAATTGATCTGCTTTGGTATCGTATATTTCTCCTTGCTTTAACTCTTTTGAACCATAATTTAACGGGGTCATGTCCCTTATCCCTTGAGCGTCCCCCAATAAATAAACGCGAAAACTCTTCTGCTCATTCCTAAATAAAGCAATAATGCAGCATCAAATGATATATACAAGAAATCATTCTTTCTTTTTCTATCATTAAAATTTTCTACACTAACATCATTCAGATTTTTGTATAATCTTTCGGTTGTTTCCGTGAAATCATGCATCTCTTTATGAACTTAAAACTATAAATTAATCGTTTACGTTCACATCAATTTTTATAAATTATGCTCTTTTCTTGATACCATTCACACGGAGCACACCTCTATTGTAACAAACCTACACTATCATACTATTTGCTGACTCTTAAGATTACAGCAACCTATACATTAGTACGGTTTATAAGAAAAAAATTTTTTTTGTTATCCACACACAAACCTTGTTTGTTATATGCAATGAAATGGCTTTGATTATGCTGGAATAAAAGTTCCGTAGTACTACAAAATGCAATTACAATAGCTGTTATTTCGTGAATACCAATAAAAACTATCGTTCAAAAAAACTCTAGAATTATAAATTTATCTGAAAAATATTAATTCTTAATCAGACCGCTTTAAAAATCCATTTTAAGCTTAAAAAAAGAATTTAGTCTACTCATTATTGTAAGGAATAAATCGAGTATTTCTAATCTTTTTTACTTTTAATAACTAACGAAATCATTCTTTAAGCATTACGGGAAACACTAACTTGATTTTCTATTACATATAAAGAACTTACTGTGACTTTATATTCATAAAACTCTCACTCTTTCCAATAAATCACCTCGATATCATATTATATAAAACTTCTTACTTATTTGACCTTATAATTTACACTCAAAAATATAATACAACAATTTATGGAAAAATGACTCTTGTTAAAAATACTCGATGGATTCTAAGGACGGAAAGAATTAAGTGCTGCATTTAACCCTTTAAATGGTACAGTAAAAGAAAATACCTTACCTTCTTTAGTTTTATAGGAAATACGTACCTTATTGTTCTGCTCTATTTGTTTAGTCAAAACTGGCCCTACAGGTGATTGTGCCAAACAAACCGTTTCATTACATTGCGTATAATTAATAAGAACAGGTTTTTTAACACCTTTTACAAACATTTGAATCGGAACATTTATATCAGAATTTGGCAATGTTCGAAAAAGCATCACTGCTTGACCACTTGTCGTAGAAACAAGAGACCAACTAAAAATGGTATTTCCTTCTTGATCATGAACCGTCTGTGTCACATTACATATACCTTGCTTATGTTTAAGCTTTTGTTTTTCGTCACAAATCAAAGTCCAATCATAAAACTGCATAATAATTCGACGTGTTTCGCCAGGTTCTCCCTTAGGTATCGATAAGTGCGGTGGATGCACTGTATAAATATTATTGTTCTCGTTGGCAAAGCTTTCGCTCTTGCCTATTAAGGCAAGAGCAAACAGAACCTTTACTAACATACTTCTCGTTTTTACAATAACAGCCATTTTTTCTATTATCATCTCAACCTCAGAGTAATTCCAGCGCCTATTCCCCAATGACCTCCAGCACTTGTCACAGATACATTCGAGCGAATATTTCCATCTTCAGATGTATAACCAGCACCAATAGCAAGTGCAGATTGACTGCGCCATAAACCACTCCCAAATGAAACACTTAAAGATCCTGGTATATCATAGTAACGTAAGTTGGACACCGCTAGACCAATAGCAGCAGCTTGTCTTGCTTCTTTCCGAACATCCTGAATAGCATAATTCAATGTCTCAAACTTCAT
>NZ_JBHIRJ010000004.1:0-215954 GCF_042197045.1 Bartonella sp. AA74HLJMH | reverse complement strand
AAAACCGGAGGACCGATACCAGTAAAGCGAGATGTTTATCGTCATAAGAGAACACTTTCGCACTTAGTGTCGGTTATATAAGATATAATACTAAAAAATGAAATAAAGTCAATAGGTTGTGTGAAATTATTTTATATGAATCCACTCAAGAATCCACACTTTTATACGTGATTCATTTGACCATTTTTTATAAACAATTGCCATGTATGAATAGACCATAAAAAGCAAATCATGATGTAAATATTATAACGTATGTAAACGTTCAAATGAAATGAAAAGCCGATATCATTCATAACAGTTCATAAATTTTATGACACGTTTTTATCACAGCACAAATCACATTGTTTAAAAATTTAGTCGTTTGGAATTATCGATTATACGTTTAAAGAATGGTATGAGTTTTGCTCTTTTTTGAGCGAAACCTTAAAAAGGAATAGTAGGTTTAATTTATAAAGATTGCATAAAAGGATTAAGGATAAGAACGCTTTTAAAACGCTTACTAAAAGTTAAAAAACGATAAAGAGGTATTTTATATCTTATGAAATGAAAAGCCTTTTAATGAATAGATTGCAGACTAGTTTTTAAGAACGGAATTATTCGTTTCCACAAAAAAATGGAGGCGGGTAATACCATAGCAGTAAAATACTATTTTACCTTAGATATGGTACTAAAAAACGTTTTAAAAGTTACCATTTAAAAGTACAGAGCACAAATATAGAGCGATTAATTTGCAAAGAAGTTCTGTTTAAAAGAAACTTATGAAAGCCTTTCTAAATGAACGTTTAAACATTTGAAACAGATGTTTATAACAGTTTTTAAAGCCTTGCGTATTGATTGTTCTTTTCTCTAAGCTTTCTACATCTTCTAAATTTTTTACATCCCTTAAGTTATTTACATCTTCTAAATTTTCTACATTATGTACATAAAAGTTAATTTGGATATTTTCATCTTTCTTTAAAAAAAGTAAAGGAAGAAGATGATAGTAAATTTCATTATGAACTAAGTTTATATCTAACACATTTTGTTTATAAGGTCCTTCAAAAGATAAATGTGTATTCCACCATTTATCTTTTTCGCCATTTTCTTTTTTAAAAGAATCTTGTGTAAACTGTGGAGTGAAATTCAGTGAAATTTGAGCATGATGTTCATCTTTGCTAAAACTAATGATTTTAACTTCTTCGAATATTTTCAAGTAAGTAATACGTCCAACCCCTTTACATCCTTCTTGAATTTTATAATCACTTATTATAAGTAGAGAAAGATTTGATATTCTCTTTTGTAAATCCATCTCCATTATCAAAAACACTTATAGAAAAAATTGGTTGATTCTCCCACAAATCTGCATTGCCATAAAGTTAGAATAAAATATCAATTTTTGTTGCATGAGCTTGTATAGAGTTAACGATAGATTCCTTAAGAACTGTAACGATATTCGTTTCTGAAGAAAGATCGCGGATTATAGCATTAAGATTGACAAGCATAAGTACACCAATATATTTTATTTATATATCTCGTTGTAATATTTAAATTTTATAATGATATTAAACGCACTATTCCTGATGAAAAGTTAATAATTTCTCACCATAAGAGATATTGTATATGCTTGATAACGGTTTTTGTATAGAGGTATTGGACAAGATCTCCACACACTAAAAATAAAGACTAACCAAAATTTGAAAAACTTTATTAGAATCAGAATAAAATACTTATTCTTTCTAAAGGATTTTTCAAATGTTACCCCCTTTGGTAAAACTTTACGCAAACTTCGTATTGTTCGCTCAGAACGCCTCTATAGATATGGCTAAGAAATTAGACATATCTGTATCATTTTTATCTTCTGTAGAAATTGGCAAAAAATCTGTTCCTGTAGGACTGTAGGAAAAGATAATTGAACTCTATGCTTTAGATCAAGAGAAGGCTTTACTCTTAAGAAAAGAAGCTTATGTTTGTCGCAAAAGTTTGACAATCAAGACTTCTGATCCGTTGAGGCGTGAAGCTGTTGGTGAGTTTGTTAGAAATTTAGAGAATTTTTCACAACAAAACTTAGCAGAATTAAAAGACGTTCTTGAGAAAGTTTGCAAAAAAAGAGGCGTCCTATAGAGATAGGTTGAAAAATCCTATTCCCTTAACTTTATTAAAGCATCCCTCTCAGTAAAAAAGATATGAATTCCAAAAACTTAATAGGAATATAAAGCTATATGGTGGGCGATGAGAGACTCGAACTCCCGACATCCTCGGTGTAAACGAGGCGCTCTACCAGCTGAGCTAATCGCCCAATGCAATGATCAGCAATTGAATGGAGACTATTTAAGGAAGAATTTTTCTAAACGCAAGAATAAAGATGGGATTTGATAATTTTTTTTTTAAATGCAGAATCCTTCTTGACATAAACGCATGAACCCCTTACACGACCGCTTGTACCAAATTAAATTGGTTCGAAAAAAATGCGCGGGTGTAGCTCAGTTGGTTAGAGTGCTGGCCTGTCACGCCGGAGGTCGCGGGTTCGAGCCCCGTCACTCGCGCCATTTCGTGATTCCTTATGAAATTTCCTTTTTAAAATATCCATATGCTATGAGTAATGTGGTGGAGTGTTTGATCGGGGAATAAATATGTTTTTTCTTTCTTTTTATATGGTTTATAAGAATAGGGCTTGCGTCTTTCTTTGCTCTGCGTTACCTATGCCGATAAGAAAAGTATCGCTCTGTATGCCTTTGAAGCAGTATGAATAGAGTTAATAGAGCGATTGTTAAATTTGTCTGTTTGGTCACGCAATATTGAATCATTGTGTTAAACTCAGGCATTTCGTTATGATGGAAGAGGGTTATGGCTTATTTATTGAGCTCTTATTTACCAGTCTTGATTTTCATTATTATATCAGCGGTTATTGCTGGAGTTTTGTTGATTACACCTTACATTGTAGCATATCGTTCTCCCGATCCTGAAAAATTATCGGCTTATGAATGTGGGTTTAATTCATTTAGTGATGCACGCATGAAGTTTGATATTCGTTTCTATTTGGTATCAATTTTATTTATTATTTTTGATCTTGAAGTTGCTTTTCTTTTTCCTTGGGCTGTTTCATTCGAATCAATAGGTATGTTTGGCTTTTGGTCGATGATTGCGTTTTTAGCGATTTTGACTATTGGATTTATATATGAATGGAAAAAAGGAGCCCTTGAATGGAATTAAGATATAATAATTCAACGATTGAGGCTCCAAAACCAAAAGGAATCATTGATCCAAATACTGGTGGGCTGATAGGATCTGAAGATGAGTTTTTTCGTGATATCAATGCTGAATTGTCAGATAAGGGTTTTTTAGTTACCTCGGCAGATGCTTTGATTACTTGGGCACGTACCGGTTCTTTAATGTGGATGAGTTTTGGTTTGGCTTGTTGTGCTATCGAAATGATGCAGTGCTCAATGCCTCATTATGATAATGAGCGTTTTGGATATGCACCACGAGCTTCACCCCGCCAGTCAGATGTGATGGTGGTGGCAGGTACTCTAACAAATAAGATGGCTCCTGCTTTAAGAAAAGTGTACGATCAGATGCCAGAGCCACGTTATGTGATTTCTATGGGATCATGTGCAAACGGTGGGGGATATTATCATTATTCCTATTCAGTAGTGCGGGGATGTGATCGTATCGTGCCTGTCGATATATATGTCCCAGGGTGTCCACCTACAGCAGAGGCATTATTATACGGCATATTGTTGCTACAGAAAAAAATCCGTCGTACCGGATCCATAGAGCGATAGAGAGTTTTCTTGTCATGGTGGATGAAACATTGGTTGAGCTTGCTGCTTATTTGGAAAACAAATTAAAAAATAAGCTTGAAGAGACTGTTCTTGCTTTTGGTGAATTGACCATTGTGGCACGTCTTGATGCAATTATCGATGTCTTAATGTTTGTTCGTGATGATTCTCGTTGTCAATTTATTAATCTTACAGACATTAGTGGTGTGGATTATCCTTCTCGCGATAAGCGCTTTGATGTTTCTTACCAATTGTTATCTCCTCGTGAGAATTTACGCTTACGTGTAAAAGTTCGTACAGATGAAAATACTCCTGTTGCTTCAGCTTGTACGGTTTATCCTGGCGCAGAGTGGTATGAACGTGAAACGTATGATATGTATGGGATTTTATTTTCAGGACATCCGGATTTGAGACGGATTTTAACAGATTATGGGTTTGAAGGATATCCTTTACGCAAAGACTTTCCTGTGACAGGATTTGTTGAATGCCGTTATGATAATGAAGCAAAGAGGGTGATTTATGAGCCTGTTGTTTTGCGCCAAGAGATGCGTAATTTTGATTTTCTTTCTCCTTGGGAAGGAGGACAGTATACTTTGCCATGTGATGGGAAAGCAGATGAAAAAAAATAATATTGGTTTTGATAAGGCATTATATTAGGGTACTGTATTTCTTAAATAATTAAATATTTTTTTAGCGTGATAGATTTTTTTGATATTTGATATGAAGTTTTTTAAAAAGCAAGGGGTTGATTGTGGCTGAGGTCAATGTTCGAAACTTTAATATCAATTTTGGTCCGCAGCATCCTGCGGCGCATGGGGTTTTGCGCATGGTTCTGGAGCTGGACGGTGAAGTTGTTGAGCGTGTAGATCCACATATTGGGTTGTTGCATCGCGGTACTGAAAAATTAATGGAAACAAAGACTTATCTCCAAGCTGGTCCTTATCTAGATCGTTTGGATTATGTTGCTCCTATGAATCAGGAACATGCTTTTGTTCTTGCTATTGAAAAGTTATTAGATATAAAAGTTCCTAAAAGAGGGCAATTAATACGTGTTTTGTTTTCTGAAATTGGGCGTATTCTTAATCATTTGCTTAATGTAACGACACAGGCAATGGATGTTGGTGCTTTAACACCACCGCTTTGGGGATTTGAGCAACGTGAAAGATTGATGATTTTTTATGAGCGCGCCTGTGGTGCTCGTCTTCATGCAAATTATTTTCGTCCTGGTGGCGTGCATCAAGATTTACCAGAATCTTTAGTTGAGGATATTGGTGATTTTATTGATCCATTTCTTGTTTCTCTCGGAAAACTTGACGCGCTTGTGACCCCAAATCGGATTTTTAAGCAGCGTAATGTGGATATTGGCGTTGTAAGTATTGATGAAGCTTGGGCACGCGGTTTTTCTGGGGTTATGATTCGTGGAGCTGGTGTTCCATGGGATTTGCGTAAAAGTCAGCCTTATGAATGTTACGATGAAATGGAATTCGATATTCCTATAGGTAAAAATAGCGATTGTTATGATCGCTATCTTATTCGTATGGAAGAAATGCGTCAATCAGCGAAAATTATGCGCCAATGTGTGGAACGTTTACTGAGTACTGAAAAAAATGGACCAGTTTCGAGCTTGGATCGCAAAATTGTACCACCGACGCGGAGTGAAATGAAAAGCTCGATGGAAGCACTGATTCATCACTTTAAACTCTATACGGAAGGTTTTCATACACCTCCTGGAGAAGTATATGTTGCTGTGGAAGCTCCGAAGGGTGAGTTTGGTGTTTATCTTGTTTCTGATGGAACCAATAAGCCTTATCGTGTCAAGTTGCGTGCTCCTGGGTTTGCTCATCTCCAAGCTATGGATTTTTTAACCAGAGGTCATATGTTAGCAGATGCTACAGCTATTTTGGGTTCGATTGATATTGTTTTTGGGGAGGTTGATCGCTAATGTCCGTACGCCGTCTTGCAGATGATGTTTATCAGCCCGCTGAGTTTTCTTTTACAAAAGAAAATCAGATATGGGTAAAAAATACCATAAAAAAATATCCTGCAGGGCGTGAGCAGTCTGCTGTAATTCCATTATTAATGCGTGCTCAAGAGCAAGATGGTTGGGTGACACGTGCAGCGATTGAGCATATTGCTCAGATTCTTTCCATGGCTTATATCCGTGTCTTAGAAGTTGCTACTTTTTATACTCAGTTTCAGCTTAAGCCTGTTGGAACAAAAGCGCATATTCAAGTTTGTGGTACAACGCCTTGTATGTTACGTGGTTCTGATGAATTGATTAAAGTTTGTCAGAAAAAAATTCATCATGAACCTTTTGCGACCAATCAGGATGGAACCTTATCATGGGAAGAGGTGGAGTGTCTTGGTGCTTGTGTGAATGCTCCGATGGTTATGATTTTTAAAGATACTTATGAAGATCTTACAGCTGAACGCCTTGAAGAAATTATTGATGCATTTGAAGCAGGTAAGGGTTCTGAGATAGCGGTTGGTCCGCAAAATAGTCGTAAATCGTCGGAACCGATTAGTGGTTTAACTTCTCTTATTGATGATGAGAAAGAAAAAAAGATCTCTCAAGTCTTCACCAAAAAAGGATAAGGAAAGAATGGGGAACATAATTAAGTATTTTTCTTGAGAAAATATTTTATTATTCTACCCATGACGGCAACATTTAACGAAAAGTAAGAAGTCTTGAAAAGATATTTAAAAACTGCATTTGAGGAAAAGCGGAAAATGCTATGGGTAATAGAAAAAAAGGTGGGGTATGCTAACTGATAAAGATCGTATCTTCACCAATATTTATGGTTTAAAAGACAAATCATTAAAGGCTGCGATGTTGCGTGGGCATTGGAATGGTCTGAAAGAAATGATTGACAAAGGTCGTGATTGGATCATTGATGAAGTGAAGGCATCGGGTTTACGCGGTCGTGGTGGTGCTGGTTTTCCTACTGGAATGAAGTGGTCCTTTATGCCAAAGCAGAATGATGGGCGTCCTCATTATTTGGTTGTCAATGCCGATGAATCTGAACCTGGAACTTGTAAAGACCGTGATATTTTACGTCATGACCCCCACACTTTGATTGAAGGATGTGCAATCGCTACTTTTGCTATGGGAGCCAATGTTGCTTTTATTTATATTCGTGGTGAATATATTCGTGAACGTGAAGCGCTTCAAGCTGCCGTTGATGAATGCTATGATGCGGGTTTACTTGGCAAAAAAACGAAATATGGGCATGCTTGTGATATTGTTATTCATCATGGAGCGGGTGCTTATATTTGTGGTGAAGAAACAGCTCTTCTTGAAAGTCTTGAGGGAAAAAAGGGACAACCTCGGCTTAAACCACCATTTCCTGCCAATATGGGGATTTATGGCTGTCCAACAACAGTAAATAATGTAGAGTCTATCGCCGTTGTTCCAACGATTTTGCGGCGGGGTGCTTCGTGGTTTTCATCAATCGGACGAGCAAATAATGTTGGAACGAAATTATTTATGGTTTCAGGGCATGTTAATGCACCTTGTACATTTGAAGACGCTCTTGGTGTTTCATTCCGTGAATTAATTGAAAAACATACGGGTGGTGTTCGTGGTGGATGGAATAATCTTTTAGCAGTTATTCCAGGGGGGGCTTCTTGTCCAGTCGTTCGTGGTGAGGATATGATCGATGCGATCATGGATTTTGATGGGATGCGAGATGTCGGGTCTTCTTTTGGCACAGGGGGAATGATTGTTATGGATAAATCAACCGATATTATCAAGGCAATTTGGCGTATAGCTGCTTTTTTCAAGCACGAGAGTTGTGGTCAGTGTACACCGTGTCGTGAGGGGACGGGATGGATGATGCGTCTTTTAGGGCGTATGGTTGAGGGAAGAGCGCAAAAACGCGAGATTGATCTTTTGTTTGAAGTGTCTAAACAGGTTGAAGGACACACTATTTGTGCGCTTGGTGATGCTGCCGCATGGCCTGTACAGGGGTTGATACGTAATTTTCGTCCGGAAATCGAGCGTAGAATTGATGAATACACGCGAAATGTAGTCCAAAGCAAAAATATTGCTTTAGAAGCGGTTTAATAAAGGATTTTGTTTTAAGAGCAACCGAATGCAAATTTTAAGTGGGTTATCCGCAGGTTGGATGGGTGATGATAAATATCAAAGTTGATGGCAAAGAGATTGAAGTTCCTGATTACTACACGTTGCTTCAGGCTGCTGAGGCGGCTGGGGCAGAAATTCCACGTTTTTGTTTTCATGAATCTTTGTCAATTGCTGGAAATTGTCGTATGTGTTTAGTTGAGGTTAAGGGTGGTCCACCAAAACCTCAGGCTTCTTGTGCTATGGGGGTTCGTGATTTACGATTAGGACCTAACGGTGAGGCACCTGAGATTTTTACCAATACACCGATGGTAAAAAAAGCACGTGAAGGTGTTATGGAATTTCTTCTCATTAATCACCCTTTGGATTGTCCAGTGTGTGATCAAGGGGGAGAGTGTGATCTTCAAGATCAAGCAATGCTTTATGGACGAGATTGTTCTCGTTATACAGAAAATAAACGTGCTGTAGAAGATAAATATATTGGACCTCTTGTCAAAACTGTTATGACACGGTGTATTCATTGTACACGGTGTGTTCGTTTTACAACGGAAGTTGCAGGTATTTCTGAGCTTGGTTTGATCGGTCGTGGTGAAGATGCTGAAATTACGACGTATCTTGAAAAAGCTATGACATCTGAATTACAGGGAAATATTATTGATCTTTGTCCAGTGGGAGCTCTAACTTCAAAACCTTATGCGTTTCATGCCCGTCCGTGGGAATTGGTAAAAACGGAATCGATTGATGTGATGGATGCGCTTGGTAGTGCTATCCGTATTGATAGCCGCGGCCGTGAAGTTATGCGGATTATGCCGCGTACGAATGAAGATGTAAATGAGGAATGGATCTCTGATAAAACGCGTTTTATTTGGGATGGATTACGGACTCAGCGGCTTGATAAGCCATATGTACGCAAAGATGGAAAGCTTCAACCTGTCAGTTGGACAGAAGCTTTTGCAAAAATTAAAATGGTAATCTCTAAAATTTTTCCAGAAAAAATTGGAGCCATTGCGGGGGATCTTGCTTCTGTTGAAGAAATGTATGCCCTTAAAGCATTATTGAGTTCTTTGGGCTCAGCGCTTTTTGATTGTCGTCAAAGAGGGGGGGCTTTATCGCCAGAGTTTGGGCGCTCGAGTTATATTTTTAATCCTACAATTGTAGGTATTGAACAGGCTGATGCACTGCTTATTGTGGGATCTAATCCACGTCATGAAGCAGCTGTTTTAAATGCGCGTATTTTAAAGCGCCAACGGATGGGCAATTTTCCTATTGCATTAATTGGAGAGAAAGTCGATTTACGTTATCCTTATTCTTACCTTGGATCTGGGAGTGATACATTAACGACACTTATTCGTGGAGAGGATGTTTTTTTTAATGTCTTAAAAGAAGCGAAGAGGCCCCTTATTCTTATCGGAGAGGGAGCGGTTTCAGGAAGTGAAGGTTTATCTGTTTTAAAAAGTCTTGCTAAATTAGCTGATAATATAGGTGCTCTTAGTGAGACATGGAATGGGTTTGGGGTTCTTCATAATGCAGCATCGATTGTTGGAGGGTTGGACATAGGCTTTACTTCTAAGCTTGGGGTTGCAAATATACTTAAAACCTGTGAAGTTCTATTTTTGCTTGGTGCTGATGAAGTAGAATTAGCCAATACAAAAGCTTTTACAGTTTATATTGGGAGCCATGGTGATAATGGTGCACATGCTGCTGACGTTATTTTGCCTGCATCTGCTTACACTGAAAAATCAGGGCTTTATGTGAATACAGAAGGACGTGTTCAAATGACAAATCGGGCTGGTTTTGCTCCAGGTGAAGCAAAAGAAGATTGGGCTATTTTGCGTGCTTTATCGGATATTTTAGGACAAAAGCTCCCTTTTGATTCTCTTTCTCAATTAAGGCAATGCTTGTTTAATGATTATCCACACCTTTGTGCTGTTGATGATATAGTGCCTTCTGATATAAGTGGTCTTAAGGCGCTTGGTTCAAAAATGGTTTCTCTCGAGAGTCAAGCATTTACTTCTATGGTTAAAGATTTTTATTTAACAAATCCGATAGCACGTGCTTCTGCTGTTATGGCTGAATGTTCATCTCTTGCAAAAAACCGTGCTACACAAACAGTAAAGTAAGGGCAAAGGAAAAGGAATAATGATGTATGATTTCTTTATGACTTGGCTGTTGCCATTACTCATTATAATCGGAAAAACACTTCTTCTTTTGGTCGTTCTTTTGGTCTTAGTTGCTTATCTTCTTTATGCAGATAGAAAAATTTGGGCAGCGGTACAATTGCGTCGTGGACCAAACGTTGTTGGACCGTGGGGTTTGTTACAGTCTTTTGCAGATTTAATTAAATTTGTTGTTAAGGAGCCTATTATCCCTGCAGGTGCAAATAAGGGTGTTTTTCTTTTGGCTCCTTTTGTTTCAGCGACACTTGCTTTATCAACTTGGGCTGTTATTCCTGTCAATGAGGGTTGGGAGATTGCAAAGATTAATGTTGGCTTGCTTTATATTTTAGCCATTTCATCTCTTGAAGTTTATGGTGTTATTATGGGGGGATGGGCATCAAATTCAAAATATCCTTTCTTAGGAGCTCTTCGTTCGGCGGCACAAATGGTTTCTTATGAAGTTTCCATTGGTTTTGTGCTTGTGACTGTCATTTTAATAAGTGGTTCGTTAGATCTCACAACAATTGTTTTTAAACAAACGCACGGGCTTGGTACAACTCTTGGTCTTCCTTTTAACAGTTTTCTCGATTGGAATTGGTTGGTCCTTTTTCCAATGTTTATTATATTTTTTATTTCTGCGCTTGCAGAGACAAATCGTCCTCCATTCGATTTGGTGGAAGCAGAATCTGAACTTGTTGCTGGTCATATGGTAGAATATTCTTCAACGCCTTACATGCTCTTCTTTCTAGGTGAATATGTTGCGATTGTTTTAATGTGCGCATTAACAACCATTCTATTTTTAGGCGGTTGGCTGCCTCCCTTAGATGTTTGGTGGCTTAATTGGGTTCCTGGTATCATTTGGTTTGTTTTAAAAGTCTGTTTTGTATTTTTTTGGTTTGCTATGGTTAAAGCATTTGTTCCACGTTATCGCTATGATCAGCTCATGCGGCTTGGTTGGAAGGTTTTTCTTCCTCTCTCACTAGCAATGGTTGTGATAACTGCTGCTTTTTTAAAGTTTACGGATTTCGTTTAAGAGGAGATTTTACGATGTCAGGTTTTATTCAGGCGGCAAAGTCACTTCTTCTATTGGAATTTGTGAGTGCTTTTTTCTTAGCTATGCGTCAATTTTTTTCACCAAAACCCACGATTAATTATCCTTATGAAAAAGGTTTTGTATCTCAGCGTTTTCGTGGTGAGCATGCATTGCGTCGCTATCCAAATGGTGAAGAACGGTGTATTGCTTGTAAATTATGTGAAGCGATTTGTCCTGCTCAAGCGATTACAATTGAAGCTGGGCCACGGCGCAATGATGGTACACGTAGAACTGTCCGTTATGATATAGACATGGTTAAATGTATCTACTGTGGTTTTTGTCAAGAAGCCTGTCCGGTTGAGGCTATTGTCGAAGGTCCAAATTTTGAGTTTGCGACGGAAACACGTGAAGAACTTTATTATGATAAAGAAAAACTTTTATTGAATGGAGATCGCTGGGAGCGAGAAATTGCTCGAAATATATTGATGGATGCGCCTTATCGTTAAGTGTATCGTTAAATGAGGTGTCGGATATTTTTCCGATAAATTGTAATCTGGTATGAAGTTTATACCAATTGTTTGAATAATTAAGGAGAAGCCTATGCTAACAGATCTAGCGGCGGCATTTTTCTATTTGTTTGCTTTTATTATGCTAACAAGTGCAGTTATTGTTATTACAGCACGCAATCCAGTGCATTCTGTTTTGTTTTTAATCCTCGCATTTTTTAATGCAGCAGCTTTGTTTTTACTTGCAGGAGCAGAGTTTTTAGGGCTTATTCTGCTTGTTGTGTATGTTGGAGCTGTCGCTGTTTTATTTTTATTTGTCGTTATGATGCTTGACGTTGATTTTGCTGAGTTAAAGAGTGGAACTCTTCGGTATGCTCCTATTGGAGCTCTTATTGGTGTTATTATCGCTGTAGAATTGATTGTTGTTTTTATGAGTAGCTATTTTTCTCCAGTCTTGAGAACGCATGTTACGCAACCAATGCCAGATTTAGCGCAGCGAACAAATACACAAGCATTAGGTGATATTCTCTATACGGATTATGTTTTCTATTTTCAAATTGCTGGAATGATTTTATTGGTTGCAATGATTGGAGCTATTGTTTTAACACTTCGTCATAAATTAGGAGTAAAGCGGCAATCTATTGCGGAGCAAGTTTCTAGAACGGTAGAAAGTGCCATTGAAATCAAACAAGTTGAATCAGGCAAAGGTATGTAAGGGGGGCTATGCAGATGTATATTGATATTACACATTATCTCACTGTTTCTGCTTTGATGTTTACAATTGGTATTGCTGGAATTTTTCTCAACAGAAAAAATGTGATTATTATCTTGATGTCCATTGAGCTTATATTGCTTTCAGTTAATCTCAATTTTGTTGCATTTTCAGCATTTCTTCATGATCTCGTTGGTCAGGTATTCGCTTTATTTGTCTTAACCGTAGCAGCTGCTGAAGCTGCCATTGGTTTAGCAATTCTGGTCGTTTTTTTCCGTAATCGTGGTTCCATTGCGGTTGAAGATGTTAATGTAATGAAAGGCTAACCAGTGATGTATTATACGATTGTCTTTCTTCCGCTTTTGGGTTTTTTAATTGCTGCACTAGGTGGAAAAACGATAGGAGATCGTGCGAGTGAATTGATAACATGTAGCTTTATGGTTGTTGTTGCCATATTATCGTGGATAGCATTTTTCAGTACTGCACTTGGTCATATTCCAGCGATTGATGTATTGGTATTACATTGGATGACTGTTGGTGACTTAAGCTTTAATTGGGCTTTACATGTTGATGCATTAACAGCTGTCATGCTTATTGTTGTGAATAGTGTTTCGGCATTGGTGCATATTTATTCAATTGGTTATATGCACCATGACCCTTCAAGGTCTCGTTTTTTTTCTTATCTTTCTTTGTTTACATTTATGATGCTTATGTTGGTCACATCCAATAATTTGATTCAGATGTTTTTTGGATGGGAAGGTGTCGGACTTGCTTCTTATTTACTCATTGGTTTTTGGTTTCAGCGCGATTCTGCTAATAAGGCCGCAATGAAAGCTTTTGTAGTTAACCGTGTTGGAGACTTTGGTTTTCTCTTAGGAATCTTTAGTATTTTTGTTTTGTTCCAATCGGTTGATTTTGCCTCTATTTTTGCAAAAGCTGCCGACAAGAGCTTTATACAAAATATGACATTTTTAGATTGGCAATTTGGTGGGCAGACGGCAATTACCATTACATGTCTTTTATTATTTATTGGTGCGATGGGAAAATCCGCACAATTTCTTTTACATACTTGGCTGCCTGATGCAATGGAAGGGCCAACCCCTGTATCAGCGCTTATTCATGCCGCTACAATGGTAACGGCTGGTGTTTTTATGATTGCGCGTATGTCGCCAATTTTTGAACTTTCTTCAACTGCTTTGACCGTGATTATTATTGTTGGTGCAACAACAGCGTTTTTTGCAGCAACTGTGGGGTTGGTGCAGAATGATATTAAGCGTGTTATTGCTTATTCTACATGCTCTCAACTTGGTTATATGTTTGTGGCATTAGGTGTTGGAGCTTATGGCGCTGCTGTCTTTCATCTTTTTACGCATGCTTTTTTTAAAGCCTTATTGTTTCTTGGTGCAGGTTCTGTGATTCATGCTGTATCTGATGAACAAGATATGCGAAAAATGGGTGGGTTACGCAAACATATAAAGGTCACCTATTGGATGATGATGGTCGGGACCATTGCCTTGACCGGAGTTGGAATTCCAGGAACACTTTTCGGGACTGCAGGTTTTTTCTCAAAAGATGCGATTATAGAGTCTACTTTTGCATCTCATAATATTGCTTCAGGATATGCTTTTTATCTTCTTGTTTTTGCTGCCTTTTTAACAAGTTTCTATTCATGGCGACTTATCTTTATGACATTCCATGGTAAACCACGGGCAACAGTTGATGTGATGCATCATGTTCATGAATCGCCTCCAGTTATGTTGATTCCACTCTTTCTTTTATCCATTGGAGCAATATTTTCTGGTGTCGTTTTCCAACCTTACTTTTTTGGTGACTTGTATAATGCTTTTTGGAAGGGAGCATTGTTTACAAGCAGCCATAATCATATTCTTCATGATGCTCACCATGTTTTTAATTGGGTAAAATGGTCGCCTTTTATAGCAATGATTCTTGGGTTTATGTTGGCTTATTTATTTTATATTGTGGCTCCCTCTCTTCCCAAGAAAATGGCGCGTATTATGCCAGGAGTGTATCACTTTCTTTACCAAAAGTGGTATTTCGATCAATTATATAACTTTTTATTTGTTCGTCCTACCTTTAGAATTGGTTCTTTTCTTTGGAAAGTGGGAGACGGTAAGATTATTGATGGTCTAGGTCCCAATGGTATTGCAGCGCGTGTTGTTGATATTACAAATAGAGTTGTTCGAATGCAAACAGGCTATCTTTACCACTATGCATTTGCAATGCTTATCGGCGTTGCATTGCTCATTACATGGATGATGATCGGGGGCGTAAACTAATGACCGATTGGCCTATTCTTTCTACGGTTACATTTTTGCCGCTTGTTGGTGTTCTTCTGATTTTGTTTATCAAAGATGATAGTGAAGTAGCACGCCATAATATACGTAATGTCGCATTTTTTACGACTCTATTTGTTTTTATTATTTCTTTAATTATTTGGATAGGATTTGATTCTAGCAACCAAAATTTTCAAATGGTTGAAAAATCCAGTTGGTTAGGGGGTGGTATTAGCTATCATATGGGGGTCGATGGTATTTCTATTCTTTTTGTTGTTCTCTCGGCTTTTCTTTTGCCTTTCTGTATTTTAGCAAGTTGGGAGAATGTTAAAGAGAGATTAAAAGCCTATATGATTGCGTTTCTTCTTCTAGAAGTTGCGATTATTGGTGTTTTTTGTGCTCTTGATGCAATGCTATTCTATGTTTTTTTTGAAGGCAGCCTCATTCCAATGTTTATCATTATAGGTGTATGGGGAGGAGCACGTCGTGTTTATGCAAGTATAAAGTTTTTCTTATATACTTTACTTGGTTCAGTGCTTATGCTGGTTGCTCTTATGGTTATGTATTGGGAGGCTGGGACACTTGATATACCAACTTTACTCAATTATCAGTTTCCTGCTCATATGCAAATATGGTTATGGCTTGCATTTTTTGCTTCTTTCGCAGTTAAAATGCCAATGTGGCCAGTTCATACATGGCTCCCTGATGCTCACGTAGAAGCACCGACAGCGGGTTCTGTTATTTTAGCTGGTGTCTTACTTAAATTAGGTGGGTATGGTTTTCTTCGTTTTTCTTTGCCTATGTTTCCTATCGCTTCAGCAGATTTTGCGCCTTTTGTTTTCACATTATCGCTTATCGCTATTATTTATACATCACTGGTTGCACTTGTTCAAAGTGACATCAAAAAACTTATTGCATATTCCTCAATAGCGCATATGGGATATGTAACGATGGGTATTTTTGCTGCGAATGAACAGGGGATACAAGGGGCTATTTATCAGATGCTATCCCATGGAATTGTTTCAGCAGCATTGTTTCTTTGTGTTGGGGTTATCTATGATCGCTTGCATACACGTGAAATTTCAGCGTTTGGTGGTTTAGTGAATAATATGCCTAAATATGCTGTTGTTTTCTTAATTTTCACTATGGCAAATGTTGGTTTGCCTGGAAGCTCAGGATTTTTGGGTGAATTTTTAACCTTAATAGGTGTTTTTCAAGTAAATAAATTGGTTGTTGTTTTAGCAACAACAGGTGTTATCTTATCGGCAGCCTATGCCCTTTATCTTTATCGGCGTGTGGTTTTTGGTTCCTTGGATAAAGAGAATTTAAAAGTATTAATAGATCTTTCTTTAAGAGAAAAATTCCTCCTTTATCCAATGGTTATTCTTACAATATTCTTTGGTATCTATCCAACGCCTATTCTTAAGGCAACGGCGTTTTCCGTAGAAACCCTCATCAATAAACTGCACTAGATAAGGGAAGAATGCACATGCAAACTGAAATAATAGCGCAATTAGTCTTAATTCTTCCAGAGCTTTTAATTGCATTAGGAGCTGTCGTGCTGCTTATGATTGGTGTTTATTCCAATACACGTGCTTCTTTAACAGTGACAGGTTTAGCTATGGCACTTCTTGTGGCAACCATTATTATTCTTATAGTTTTTCCGAAAAATGGTTCATTTCAAACCAATGCGCTCGTTATCGATTCCTTTAGTCGTTATATGAAAATTTTAATGCTTATTGGTGCACTCTTTTCTCTTATCATGTCTGTTGGTTTTGCCAATGCACAAAAGTTTAATATATTTGAGTTTCCAGTACTTGTTCTTTTAGCAACCCTTGGAATGATGTTTATGATTTCAGCGGGTAATATGCTGTCGCTTTATATGGGGTTAGAGCTGCAATCTTTAGCTTTATATGTTTTAGCAGCGATTAATCGTAATAATGTAAAATCTTCTGAAGCCGGTATAAAATACTTTGTTTTAGGAGCATTATCTTCAGGGTTGCTTCTTTATGGTATTTCTTTGCTTTATGGTTTTACCGGTCAAATTGGTTTTCACGAAATTGCTCTTGCTTTAAAGGGCAAAAATGTACAATTGGGGGTCATTTTTGGAATTGTCTTTATTTTAGCTGGTTTGGCTTTCAAAATTTCTGCTGTTCCGTTTCATATGTGGACACCTGATGTTTATGAAGGAGCGCCCACACCGATTACAGCATTTTTTGCTGGTGCCCCTAAAGTTGCTGCAATGGCTTTAATCATCCGTATTATTGTGGTGACCTTTATTCCCCTAGGGCGTGTTGATAACGTGATGCCTGCATGGCAACAAATTTTGGTGTTCATGGCGATTACATCAATGATACTGGGTGCTTTTGCTGCAATCGGTCAGAATAATATTAAGCGCTTAATGGCTTATTCGTCGATCAGTCATATGGGTTATGCACTTGTTGGTTTATCTGCTGGAGATATGCTTGGGATAAAAAGCGTTATCCTTTATATGACTATTTATCTTGGAATGACGCTTGGTTCATTTGCCTTTATTCTTGGAATGCGCTCTCAGAATGGAAATGTTGAAAATATTTATGATCTTTCAGGGTTAGCAAAGACGAATCCGTTTATGGCTTTTGTGATGACAATACAGCTTTTTTCTTTAGCAAGCATACCTCCTATGGCTGGTTTTTTTGGAAAGTGGTATACATTTTCTGCTGCTGTCCACGCTGGACTTACGCCACTTGCTGTCGTTGGGATGATAGCGTCTGTAGTTGGGGCTTTTTACTATTTGCGAGTCATTAAAATTATGTGGTTTGATGATGCAAAAGCGCATTTTGTTGCTTTATCGAAAGAGCTTCAATTTTGTCTTGGTCTTTCTGTATTCTTTATTTTATTTTACGCGCTTTTTGGAGTTTGGTTCGCTGAGCTAGCAGAAAAAGCAGCAACAGCATTGTTTTAATGAATATGGTTTATACTTTATCAGATTTTGCACAAAAACAGGGATACACTGTTGAAGCGTATGATAGTGTTGATTCAACAAATCTTATTGCGCAACGAAAAGCGCAAACTGGTCATCAAGGTAATCTTTGGATTGTTGCACAAGAACAATCACAGGGAAGAGCAAGAAGAGGGAGGACTTGGTCTAGTCCAAAAGGGAACCTTTATTCTAGTCTTTTATTAATTGATGATATTGTTCATCAAACTGCGGCTCAACTTGGTTTTGTTGCTGGAGTAAGTGTGGCAGAGGCAATAAAACAATTGATAAAAGAGGAAAAGCAGACAAACAATATTGTGAGCTTAAAATGGCCAAACGATATTTTGCTCAGAGGAGAAAAAAGCTCTGGAGTTTTGCTTGAGATTTTAAAATTGTCATCACAACAATATGCCTTGGTTATTGGTATTGGAATAAATGTGAAATATAATTATGAAGATGCACCTTATTCCACTTCAAGCTTAAAGAATATCGGGTTGCGTATTGATGCAGAACAATTATTTACGGTTTTGACGGAGTGTTTTTCTAAAAATTACCTTCTTTGGAAACAACCAAAAGGATGTGAAATAATCCGAAAAAAATGGCTTTTATATTCCGCTCACCTTGGAAAACATGTCAAAGTGGTGAATGATGAAAAAGTCATTGAGGGTATTTTTGATGGTCTTGATAGTGATTTTAACTGCATCATAAAGCAAAAAGACGGTCAGACAGCCATTATAACAGCTGGAGATGTTCATTTTGGTTCCGCTGATTCTATTAATGCAGGTCGTTATTGAAAAATTATTTTACCATCAGATACCTTAATGATTTGGGAGATGTTTATGGTTGCAGCCAATAAGAATGAATTTGTTTTTTTACCTCTGGGAGGTGTAGGTGAGATAGGGATGAATTTAGCTGCTTACGGATTTGGTCCCCAAAGTCTTCGTGAATGGCTGCTGGTTGATATGGGGGTTAGTTTTGCTGGTTCTGAATTACCAGGTGTCGATCTTGTTTTGCCTGATATTCGTTTCCTAGAAAGTGAAAAACATAATATACGGGGTCTTGTTTTAACACATGCACATGAAGATCATTATGGGGCCGTTCTTGATTTATGTCCAAAGTTACAAGTGCCAATTTACTGTACGCCTTTTACGGCAGGGTTATTGGAAACTAAAAAACAATTAGATTTTGAATTTCAAAAAATTTTACTCAATATTTTTCAAGCTGGTGATTGTTTTCAGGTAGGTTCCTTTGCTGTAGAGGCTATAGCCGTTAACCATTCAATACCAGAATCTGTATCTTTAGCAATTACAACCTCTTTGGGGACTGTGATTCATACTGGTGATTGGAAAATTGATCATACCCCTTCACTCGGGGCTGTAACCGATGAAAAAAGATTTCGTGTTTTAGGCAAAAAAGGTGTTTTAGCATTACTTTGTGATTCTACAAATGCATGTCGGGATGGTATCTCTCCTTCAGAACAGCAAGTTCAAGCCAGTCTTTCAGAGATTATTTCTAAAGCTGAGGGGCGCGTTGCGATAGCAACTTTTTCTTCTAATATTGGTCGGATACGTTCTATTGCTCTTGCAGCTGAAGCTGCTGGACGTAAGGTGCTTGTCATTGGGCGTTCCCTTAAGCGAAGTATTATGGTTGCACAAGAGCTTGGTTATATGAATGGTTTAGCGCCATTTGTAACGGAAGATGATTATGGCTATATATCGCGAAAAGATCTTGTTTTAATTGTCACTGGGAGCCAAGGTGAGCCATGTGCAGCTTTGGCTAAACTGTCACGTGATGGAATGAAAAATATTGCACTTTCCGCTGGTGATACCGTTATTTATTCATCACGAAGTATTCCAGGAAACGAAAAAGCGATTATTGAGGTACAAAATCGTTTCATTGATTTGGGTATTGAAATTATTACGAATGAAGATGCGCTTGTTCATGTTTCAGGTCATCCACGTCGTTCAGAACTTTTACAGATGTATGATTGGATAAAGCCACAAATACTTGTTCCTGTACATGGGGAAGCAATGCATCTTAAGGCTCAGGCAACTTTAGCACGTCAAGCAGGTATTAAAACTGTTACGGATATCAGAAATGGACATATTTTACGTCTTGCACCAAAGCCTGTAGAAGTTATTGATCAAGTTCCTGTTGGCCGCATCTATAAGGATGGTTGCTTAATTGGAGATGAAGATGAATTAGGGATTCGTGAGCGCCGCAAACTAAGTTATGCTGGTCATGTTACTATTTCTCTCCATATAAATAGTAAGCATGAATTATTAGGGGATATAGGTCTAACAACATTCGGGTTACCTGAAAGTAATGGAAAGGGGGAAAGTTTAAAAGATATTCTTTTAGATATCGTAGAAAATACAGTTTATAATATCCCACGCATGAAACAGAAAAATAATGAACTTATTCGAGAGGCAACACGACGTGCAGTAAGAGCGGCTGTTCATGAAATTTGGCAAAAAAAACCTATCTGTACAGTTTTTTTACATCGGTCAAAATAAAAGAACTTTCCTATTACGTTATTTAAAAAGAGAAGAGCATTTTTATTTTATTGCTAAATAAGAAAAATAGAGAATAAAGCACAATAAATTTTTAAATGATAAGATCGTTATATTTGCAAGTATTCAGAATGCGGCTATAGATGAATAGAGGGTGTGATAAATTGTTCCGATATGATAGATCTGATTAGGAGTTAATTATTTCAATGCGTCTTTCTCAATATTTCCTTCCACTTTTAAAAGAGAATCCTAAAGAAGCAGAAATTGTTTCTCATCGCTTCATGTTGCGCGCTGGAATGATTCGACAACAAACATCAGGGATTTATTCTTGGCTTCCTTTGGGAAAAAAAGTGCTTGATAAAGTTTGTAAAATTATTCGTGAAGAGCAAGAACGTGCGGGTGCAATAGAAATATTGATGCCTACAATTCAGTCTGCTGATCTTTGGCGTGAAAGCGGTCGTTATGATGATTATGGTTTGGAAATGCTCCGCATTAAAGATCGTCAAAAGCGTGATTTACTTTATGGTCCAACCAATGAAGAGATGGTAACAGATATTTTTCGCTCTTATGTTCGTTCTTATAAAGATCTTCCGCTTAATTTATATCATATTCAATGGAAATTTCGTGATGAAATTCGTCCACGTTTTGGTGTGATGCGAGCACGAGAATTTTTAATGAAAGATGCTTATTCTTTTGATCTTGATTATGAAGGCTCTGAAACATCTTATAATCGTATGTTTGTTGCTTATTTACGCACTTTTTCTCGCCTTGGCTTAAAAGCAATTCCTATGCGTGCAGATACAGGTCCAATAGGGGGGGAACTCAGTCATGAATTTATCATTTTGGCTGAAACAGGAGAGAGTGCTATCTTCTGTGATAAACAATTTCTTGAACTTACCGTTCCTGATAGTTCAATCGATTTTAGTGATAAAGCTGTTTTAGATGATATTGTTAAGCAATGGACATCTTTTTATGCAGCAACGGAAGAAATGCATAATGAAGAGGAGTGGGCTAAAGTTTCTGATCATAATCGTCTTTCAGCGCGTGGTATTGAAGTAGGGCATATTTTCCACTTTGGTACTAAATATTCTGCTCCAATGGGAGCAAAAGTTATGGGACAAGATGGAAAAGAGCATGTGGTCTCTATGGGATCTTATGGTATTGGGCCTTCGCGTCTTGTTGCTGCCGCTATTGAGGCTTCTCATGATGAAAATGGTATTATTTGGCCAAAGTCTATGGCACCGTTTGATTTTGGGATTATCAATATGAAGCCCGATGATGAAAAATGCACACAGGCATGTGAGTTTCTCTATCAGGGATTAAAGAAGGTTGGTTTTGATCCGTTATTAGATGATAGAAATGAACGCCCTGGATCAAAATTTGCAACAATGGATTTGATTGGTTTGCCAACGCAAATCATTGTTGGTCCTAACAGTATTGCACAAAATGAAGTTGAAATTAAAGATCGAAAAACAGGAATAAAAAAATCTCTAAAGGTTGAAGATGTGCTCAGCCAACTTTCTATAATTTAATAGGAAATATTATGAAGAGGCTGAAAAACAAATGCTTTTCATCTTATGAGTGGATGATCGCTTTTCGTTATATGATTCCCAATAAAAAACATGTCGTTGCATCTGTTATTTCAATTATTTCTCTTATTGGGATTATGTTGGGCGTATTTGCTCTGGTTGTTGTTATGGCGGTGATGAATGGCTTTCGTACAGAACTTCTCAATCGTATTCTTGGTATGAATGGGCATCTTATTATTCAAACAGTTGATTCTGGTTTCTCTGATTATAAGACTCTTATTTCTTCTTTAGAAACTACAAATGGTGTGAAGTTTGCTTTACCTGTTATTGAAGGTCAAGCGCTTGTTCAAGGTGAAGTTCAAGGTGGCTCTGGCGCGTTAGTTCGTGGTATGCGCAAACAAGATCTAGAAAAGCTTAAAACAGTCTCTCAAAACATTAAATTAGGATCGATTTCTCGGTTTGATCAAGAAGAAGGTGTTGCAATTGGAAGTGGCTTAGCAGAAAAATTAGGACTGACAGTTGGAAGAGATATTCGTATTATTACTCCAGATGGTGATGAGACTCCTTTTGGCGTTACCCCACGTGTGAAAGCTTATAAAGTCGTTGCTATTTTTGAAGTTGGTATGTCTGAATATGATTCAATATTTATCTTTATGCCTCTCCATGAAGCACAAATGTTTTTTAATTTGGGAGATAAGGTTCAGTCTTTGGAATTATTTCTAAATGATCCTGATGCTGTTGATCAAATAAAACCTGTTGTAGAAAAAGCAGTTGAACAACAGGTCTATTTAATTGATTGGCGTACACGCAATCAGGCTTTTTTTTCAGCCTTACAGATTGAACGAAATGTTATGTTTTTCATTCTTTCTCTGATCGTTCTTGTTGCTGCTTTAAATATTATTTCAGGGCTGATTATGCTTGTAAAAGATAAAAGTCATGATATTGCAATTTTACGCACGATGGGGGCTCAACAGAGTGCGATTTTGCGTATATTTATCATTACAGGAATGATGATTGGTTTTATTGGAACTATATTGGGTTTAGTTTTAGGTGTTATCGCGACCGCGAATATTAATCATATCCAAGATTTTATATCTTGGTTATTTAATGTCGACGTTTTTAATCCTCAACTTTATTTTTTAACAAAATTGCCTGCACAAATTGAGTGGAAACAGACCATCTTGGTTGCTATGATGGCTTTATTCTTGTCGTTTCTTGCTGCTCTCATTCCGGCATGGCGTGCTGCTAAGCTAGATCCCGTACAAGCTTTGAGGTATGAATAATGACAGCTATTTTAGAGCTTGTAGAGATTGAAAGACACTTTTTCGAGAGTCATAAGCCACTCATTGTTTTAGATAAAGCGAATTTTATTCTTAATCGTGGAGAGCTTGTCGCACTTGTTGCACCATCTGGTGCTGGAAAATCAACACTTCTTCATATTGCTGGATTATTAGAAAAACCAACAGCTGGTGATGTGATGTTACGGGGTGTTTCTTGTGCAAAGCGCTCTGATAGTGAGCGAACAGCTATAAGACGAAATGATATTGGTTTTGTTTATCAATTTCATCATTTACTTCCAGAGTTTACGGCGTTAGAAAATGTCATGATACCCCAAATGATAGCAGGATTAAAAAAATCTATAGCAGAAGATCGTGCGCGCAAATTATTGACGTATCTGCGTGTTTCTCATCGTGCGAACCATCGTCCCTCAGAGTTATCGGGAGGAGAACAACAACGTGTTGCTATTGCACGTGCAGTAGCAAATGGCCCTTCGGTTCTTTTGGCTGATGAACCTACAGGAAATCTTGATCCAGTAACTTCAGCTTATGTCTTTCAAGCTTTATCTATCCTTGTTCGTCAGTCTGGTCTTTCTGCTCTTATTGCAACACATAATTACGCTTTGGCTAAGCAAATGCATCGTCGAATTACACTTAAAGAACAAAAGATTATAGAACTTCCTTAAAGCAAGGTAAAAATTTTATACGACTAATTGAATAGTTTATATTACTTTATTCAAGGAGATTTTTTATGACAGTTTTTGTCGTTGACAAAAATCAATTAGATGCTCGTCGTCGTCGATTGATTTTTCGTGCATGGCATCGCGGTATTCGTGAAATGGATCTCATTTTTGGACATTATGTCGATGCTCATATTACTGGGATGAATGATAGAACGCTCTCTGAGCTTGAGTATATTATGTCTTTTGATGATCGTGATTTACTCACATGGATTACTGGAGAAATTTTGCCCCCCTCTGAAGTTGATAGTCCACTTTTCCGTGATATTGCCAATTATCGTACTTGCTTAAGTTATTAATCCCGATGCCTATATTTAAAAAAATTGTTATTCCCAAAAATAATTCTGTTCGTATGATTTTAGATAGCGTTACTGATGGATTTGAAGCCTTTGCGCTTGCTAAATTAAGTTCAGAAATTGCACAAGGTAAACCGCTCATCTATGTTGTCCGTGACGGAACAAAAATTGCGCATTTACAACAAGTTTTAAATTTTATTGAACCCAATTTACCCGTACTTCAATTTCCTGCATGGGATTGTTTGCCTTATGATCGCGTATCACCAGGAATTGCTGTTATGGCACGTCGACTATCAACATTGGCACACATAGCAAATTTACGAAAAGATCCATATTCTGCAATTATATTAACAACAGCAAATGCAATTATGCAAAAGTTGCCTCCTCGTGAAATGATAGAAGCTCAGCTTATTCACGCACGTGTTGGCCAGCGCAATAACATGGGAAATCTTATTCAATTTCTAGAAACCAATGGTTTTGAACGCGTTACGGTTGTCCGTGATGTTGGTGAGTTTGCTGTAAGAGGAGGAATACTTGATATCTTTTCTCCGATGGATGTTGAACCTTTACGCCTTGATTTTTTTGGAGATACCCTAGAAAGTATCCGCGTATTTGATCCAGAAAGTCAAAGGACAACAGGCCAAAAAACTGAACTTTTATTACAGGCAATGAGTGAGGTTGTTCTTACACCAGAACGCATCAGTCGTTTTAAAAGCAATTATACCCGTACATTTGGTGTATCACAAAAAAATAACATGCTTTATGAAGCAATTTCTCAAGGTCGGCGTTTTGCCGGTATGGAACATTGGCTTCCATTTTTTTATGAAAACCTTGATAGCTTTTTTGATCATTGTGGCAACTTACCGATAGTTTTTGAGCATCTCATAGAAGAAGTCTTCATTGAGCGGTATCGTCTTATTGAAGACTATTATAATGCGCGCAAAGAGCGCGAAAGTGATGAAAAAAATTCTACTTCTTATCATCCAATAGATCCTAGTCTTTTTTATTTAACGCTAGAGCGTGTTTTGGAAGGTGCGCAACAGTCTTCACAGCGTATTGATTTTTCGCCTTTTAATGTTCCACAAAGTTTGGAACAAACTGTTATTCACACCAATGTTAAACAAGGATATGATTTTGTAAAAGAGCGTAATGCGCAGGAAAAAAATGTTTTTTCAAGTGTTATTGATCATATCGCATCTTTACGCGCTGCTGGTAAAAAAGTGCTTTTAGCGTGTTGGAGTGAAGGATCTCTCAATCGTTTGTTACAAGTTCTCGATGAGCATGGATTGAAAAAAATAGATGTTGCAAAATCTTTGCAAACAGTCAAAGCAACACCTCGGGATCGCATATTAGCAGCTGTTATCATGATAGAACATGGTTTTGTGGCTGAAGATTTGGCTATTATAGCAGAGCAAGATATCCTTGGCGATCGTTTTATAAGATCGCCAAAGCGGCGTAAGAATAATACAAATTTTATTTCTGAAATTTCTGCTTTAAATTCTGGTGATATTATTGTGCATATCGACCACGGTATTGGCCAATTTGTTGGTCTTAAAACCATCAGAACCACTGGAATTTTACGAGACTGCCTTGAAATTAGATATGCTGGAGGTGATTTACTCTTTTTACCTGTTGAAAATATTGAGCTTCTCTCACGTTATGGCTCAGAAGGAACAGAGGTAACTTTAGATAAATTAGGAGGTGTTGCTTGGCAAGCACGTAAAGCTCGGCTAAAAAAACATTTATTGGAAATGGCAGGGCAATTAATCCGTATAGCTGCAGAGCGTATGACTCGTGCTGCGCCTGCTTTACTTCCACCAATTGGACCATTTGATGAGTTTGTTGCTTGCTTTCCCTATGAAGAAACGGAAGATCAAATGAATGCAATTGATGCTGTTTTGGACGATCTAGCCTCAGGCAAGCCGATGGATCGCTTGATATGCGGTGATGTTGGTTTTGGAAAAACTGAAGTAGCCATTCGAAGTGCTTTTGTTGCAGCATTAAATGGATATCAGGTTGCTGTTGTTGTACCGACAACTTTGCTTTCACGTCAACATTACAAAACATTTATTTCGCGTTTTCAAGGATTACCGGTTAAAATTGGACATGCTTCGAGGCTTGTAAAAGCGAAAGAACTTGCACGAGTAAAAAAAGGTGTTTCAGATGGTACAATCGATATTGTCATTGGAACCCATGCATTATTAAGTGGTGCAGTTAATTTTTTACGGTTAGGTCTTCTTATCATTGATGAGGAACAGCATTTTGGTGTCAAACACAAAGAGCGTTTAAAAGAGCTTAAAAGTGATATTCATGTTCTCACACTTTCAGCAACTCCCATACCACGCACTTTAGGGTTAGCTTTATCGGGTGTACGTGAACTTTCATTGATAACAACCCCCCCCATTGATAGAATGGCGGTTCGTACTTTTATTTCACCCTTTGATGCACTTGTTATACGAGAGACCCTGCTTCGAGAATATTATCGTGGTGGACAAAGTTTCTATGTTTGTCCTCGTATTTCTGATCTGGCTTTTGTAGAAGAATATCTCAAAACACATGTGCCAGAACTGAAATTCGTTGTGGCTCATGGACAAATGCCGGCTGGACAACTTGATGATATCATGAATGCATTTTATGATGGACAATATGATGTGCTGCTCTCAACAACCATTATTGAATCAGGTCTTGATATTCCAACAGCCAATACCCTAATTGTGCATCGTGCTGAGATGTTTGGTCTTTCTGCCCTTTATCAGTTACGTGGTAGGGTAGGACGTTCAAAACAACGTGCGTATGCTCTCTTTACATTTCCTGCTGGTAAAGTTTTAACAACTGCTGCTGATCGCCGTCTTAAAGTGTTACAATCTCTTGACACCTTAGGGGCCGGTTTTCAATTGGCAAGCCATGACATGGATATCCGCGGTTCAGGCAATTTTTTAGGTGAAGAGCAATCGGGGCATATCAAAGAAGTTGGATTTGAACTCTATCAAAAAATGCTTGAAGAAGCTGTTGCTGAATTAAAAGATGGAGAGCTAAATGAAGATAAGCAATGGTCACCTCAAATTTCCCTTGGTACAACAGTGATGATACCAGAAAGTTTCGTGCCTGACTTATCATTACGTATGGGACTTTATCGTCGTTTAACAGAACTTGATGGTTTAGAACAAATTGATGAATTTGCAGCGGAGTTAATTGATCGCTTTGGTCCTTTGCCCCTTGAGGTTCAACATCTTCTTAAAGTCTTTCATATTAAAACATTGTGTCGAAAAGCACATGTAGAGAAATTAGATGTTGGACCAAAGGGGATTGTCATACAGTTTCGTAATAACTATTTCGCAAATAGTGTTGCTCTTGTTCAGTGGGTGGGAAAACAAGGTTCAATGGCAAAAATTCGACCAGATCAAAGTATTGCTCTTATTCGTGATTGGTCCTCAGCGGATGAAAGGCTTGTTGGAGCAGCGAATATTATGACACAGCTTGTCGAAATGGCAGAACAACATTCTGTTTAAAAAATTTCTTTATTGTTTCAGAACTGTTACTCATTTTTATAAAATTATTCTATAAAAACAAAAAGTTATTGATTTTTTATAAGAATAAAATTTAAGTTTATAATAAAGAACCCTTTATATATTTATTTAGTCTTTATTATATACGTATTGATATAATGAAGAAAATAGATTAGACGGTTTAACCGCATTAAATAGCACTTGCATATAATAAGCTAATAAGCTCCTGTAAATTTTTTAGAAAGAAAAAATTTAGGTAAAGATAGCATGCTTTCTTCATTACAAAAGTGTCTAACTATCGTCTTTTTATTACTCACTTTGATATATGGCGTAAAAAACGCTCACGCTGAGTTTAGCTTAACTGAATTATCTCTTTCTGGTTTAACGCTTGATGAGAAATATAAGCGTATTAAAGAAAGACTACAAGTTATTGAAAAGAGGATGAAATTCATTGAAAAGACATTTGCTGATTTAACACTTTCGCAAATACGTTCTCATAATATAGAACATGATAAGCTGCTACAAGAACACGGAGACCTTAATGAAGAGCGTTATAAGCTTTCTTCAAAACTAAGTGATTTAGCGCAAGAAATGGAGAATTTAGCATATAGAGCGCATAGGGCAAGAGAGTATAGAGTAGGAGAGTATGAAAGAAAATTAAGTAAAGCAACAGAATATCTAAGGTCTCGAAGCGCTTCTGAATTAGGAATGAGTGATGATACAGCAAATGTAGAAACTCTTAACGATAGAGCGATTGATGAAACGATACGACTCTATCCCTTTATGGTTCTTTCTTGTAAAATTCAAGAGAGTCTGTTGGACAGTGATATAGGGGATTTATTACGGAAAGATTTTGGTTGGAGGAAAAAAGATTTTAGATGGGCAAAAGATGCAATCAATTCAATAGATCCTGAATTAATAAAGCACTTTGAAGAACGAATGGTGATTAGTGTCTCAGATTTTGAAGAAGAGATAATTAGTGGTATAAAGGATATGGTGATGCGCAATCCTTCGAATGTAAAATCTGCTCCTTTATTATGTAGAAGCACGAGAGAAATATATAATATAATGCTGCCAGAAAAGAGAAAGAGTATTATGAATCGTATGCGTTCCCATGTTGAAGAGTTATTCAATTAAAAATTTACTCATATAAATACAGAGAAATTAAGCTGATATACTAAACAATAGTTAAAACATATTAGTAATAATATATTTTATTTTTTGAGTTATTACTTATTATTTATAATAAAATAATATTATACACGTAATATATTATCTGTTATTCTTATCATATAAGATTTAATATATATATTAAATAATAAACTCATATATCTTTTTTATGTTTTCTTTTTATGCATAATTTTTTGTGCTTGTAGTTTTTTATTTTTATCTGATTAATTATTTTAATGACGATACATCTCATATCATAAATATTGTTTCATTAATACGATAAGAGAAATATTTTATAGATCTAAATTGTGTTATATAGGGAAACAAAATGATACTTTGAATTCATTTTTTCTTAAAACTTAAATCATTAACGATTTATATCTTTGATGTTGTGAAAGCTGAAAAGAATTTATCATTTTAGAAGCTTCTTTTATTTGAGAAATAACTTAAAATAAATTGATAAAAGCTACATTTTTTATTCACGTTATAAAGCTGAGAGATGATATTTGTACAGAGATGCAATAATAGATGTATAATATATAAGCATAAATTTATTATGGCTTTGGGCACGTGAGATGATTCATAGGGGGGGGGCCTTTGTTCAGTAGTTTTATCTATAAAACTAACTCCGCTTGTGATGTACAAGTGGATAAATTTTATTGATTCAATATAAGAGAGGTTTGCGCTATTAGGATCTTTCATACAATATAGAAATAGAAAAAAGATAAATTATTATTATAAATTAATATGTTATTATATTTTAAGAAAGTTTATTATAAATAAAATATTTTCAGCAGTTATAGATTTTCTCTCTAAGAAAATGTGTTGTTTAATTAAGAAAAAAGCACTTCTTTAGTAGCGTATTTTTAAACTAAACTGTTTAGTTAAACGCTATGGAATATAAAATTTTTATTACAAAAGCGTATCACCATTATTTTGTAAACAAGGGCAGAAAATTGTTCATTAGCAAAAAGCTCTCTTACAATTATGCAGAAATTTTAGACAATCAGTGGTTTTAATTCATTAAATATTTCAATAATATCGTAGATAATTTTGTTTTTGTGTATCACACGAGGCACATAAGGAAAACAGTAAAATTTATCTGATATTTTGGAGCTTCCTGCATTACAACACCTGTTGCTAAGGTTCTATAAGCTTAACATGAAGAGTAATAAATGTAAAAATTTTAATTAGTAAATTTTTTAGAGTAGTATCAGAGTTTATTTTAATTAATATTGCAATATTGATTCGTTTGTGTAATCTTAGTTTAAATGCACAGAGGTGTTTTATGGATAGATTGCATCAAATACCAATGTGATGAAGAGGGGAAATGATATGAGTGTATAAAAATTAGAATGGCTCGTCGTATTTTTTTCTCTAAATTTGACTTTTTTTTTTATATTGAAGTAAAAATAGTAAAATTAATTGTTATTTCATTATAATTTAATAAATTAAGTTGGAATTATATTTAATATTTTTTTGAAGTTACTTAAGAGCGCGTTGAAAGGATTAACTTAATCATGTCGCATAAAAATGTTTATTCTGCTGTTTCAGTATTAGTTGGAGCCGCTGCCCTTTTTCTTATAGCTGGTATTTCTGCAAATGCGCAAACTTTATCACAAGGTTGGTACAAAGTTTGCAGTAAGCAGCATGATGTTGATATTTGTAATACAATGAATACTGTATTATCGAATACGGGACAACCTTTAACGGCTTTTAATCTTGTTGAAATAAAAGGGAAGCAAAATGAGAAACGTATAGGTATTCAAGTACCTACAGGTCGTTTTTTGCCAGAAGGTGTTCACATTAAAATTGGTGACGAGTTCTCTAAAAAAATTCCTTATATTATTTGTAATGGACCAAGTTGTATTGCTAATGATGTCTTAGATGATAAGCTTATAGCAGCTATGAAAAGTGGTACAAAAATGGTTGTAACCACAGTTAATTTCCGTGGTTCAGCTAATCCTATTGAATTTTCTCTTAATGGGTTTACAGCAGCCTATACTGGTCCTGGTATGGAGGAAAAAGATTTCCAACAAGAACAAATAAAGCTGCAGCAAGCCATTCAATCAAAGCAAAAAGAAATTGAAGAGCGTATGCGGGCTGAGCAAGAAAAAGCGAAACAAAAGTAATAAAACCACACCATAAAAGTTGGTCAAAACGTTTTCTATAATTGTTTATTTGAACCGCCACAGTTTTCTGTGGCGGTTTTTTTAATCCTTAATTTTTCGAAAGAGTTCTACGTTTCCACCAACCAATACGTTCAGTTTTGGAAGAATCATTAGGCGTTGATGAAATAACAACGGGTTGATTAATTGTTTCTTCAATTTGGGAAGGAGAGGTTTCGATAACTTTCTCCATCTCGATTACAGTTTCTTGCTCTAATATTTTTTGTATTTGCGTTGTCTCTTTAGAAGATGATTTTTTACGTGTTCCACGTGTTGATTTTTTACTCTTTTCAAGAGCTTTATCTTCTACCTCATGAATAGCTTTGTCTGCTTTTTTTGTTTTAGTTTTACGCACCGGACTGGTTGTAGGTTTTTCTTCAAGAGATTTTTGTTCTGCAATATTTTGATCATTCTCTAAAGAAAGTTGATTTTCTACTACTTTTGAAGAACGTGTTTTACGTTTTTTAGGTTTAATACTTGTATCATTTTTTTCAGATTCACTCTGTTGTTGTATATCTAGAGCTTGTGTATTATTTTTTGTTTCTTCAAGTTCAAAAGATTTAACAGGTGAAACACGACGTTTGCGATGCGCTGCTTTAATTTCTGCTAAAGCTTGCTTAGCAAAATCTCCTACTGGTTCTGCATAAGGAACGCGAATCTGATGAAAATTATTATCTTGATTGCGTCGACCACCACGACGTCCTCGACGACGTCCTCGACGATAAGAATCATCATTCAAAGTATCTTCTTTTTTATGAACGTTGGAGAGAGAATGATCAGTAATTTCACCGTGACGATTTTTGCGCCGACGCTTTTGGTTTGTTTCAATGGGAGAAGGATTTTCAATAGATTCACTCTTTATGAAAACAGAATCTTCAATTTCTTGCTCATTGGCATCTTCCAATGAAGATCGAGAAATGCTCTCTGCTATTGAGCCTTTAGAAATAACAAGATGTTGCGTTCCAATACTATCATCTGCTTCAATACTAATATTAAGTTTAAAGCGATCTTCTAAATTAACAAGAATATTGCGTTTATGATTTAATACATAAAGCGCTGTTGCTACGGGGGTGCGCACGATAATATTATGTTGCGAATTATGAAGAAGATATTCTTCAATTGAGCGCATGACATGTAACGCAATTGATGATTCAGAACGTATATTTCCTGTTCCTGCGCAATGTGGGCAGGGCTGTGTCGTACTTTCTAAAACCGATATGCGAATACGTTGACGACTCATTTCTAAAAGGCCGAAGTGTGAAATATGACCTACTTGAATACGAGCACGATCGTTTTTTAAACAATCTTTTAATTTTTTTTCGACCAGCTTCACATTGCGTTCTTCAAGCATATCAATAAAATCAATCACAATTAAACCAGCAAGGTCACGCAAGCGTAATTGACGCGCTACTTCTTCAGCAGCTTCAAGGTTAGTTTGTAAGGCTGTCTTTTCGACAGAGAATTCTTTCGTAGAGCGGCCAGAATTTACGTCAATAGCAACAAGTGCTTCTGTTTGATTAATAACAAGATAACCACCAGATTTTAAAGAAACCTGTGGTTGCAACATTTTATCAAGTTGAATTTCAATATTATTTCTTGCAAAAATGGGCGTAGGATCACGGTAAGGTTGCACAACTTTTGCATGACTTGGCATGAGCATACGCATAAAGTCTTTCGCTTCACGATATCCTTGGTCTCCAGAGACAAGAATTTCACTAATGTTCTTATTATAAAGATCTCGTATAGAACGCTTGATGAGATTGCTTTCTTCATGGACAAGGCATGGTGCCGTTGACTCGAGTGTCAAAGTGCGAATAGTATCCCATAACCGCATAAGATATTCATAATCACGTTTAATTTCAGCTTTTGTTCTATTGGCACCAGCGGTTCGTAAGATAACGCCCATACCTTTTGGAACGGCTAATTCTTTTACGATTTCTTTAAGACGCTTACGGTCTTGTACGTTCGTAATTTTTCGTGAAATACCACCACCACGTGCTGTGTTGGGCATTAGAACAGAGTAACGACCAGCTAGAGATAGATATGTTGTAAGGGCAGCACCTTTATTACCACGCTCTTCTTTGATAACTTGTACCAACAAAATTTGACGTCGTTTAATGACTTCTTGAATTTTATACTGGCGCCCTTGTTTTCTTTGATAAATCGGGAGCTCTTCACGGATGTCCTCAGCACCGACCATTTCAATCTCATCATAAGAGATATTGGCATTTAATGCTTCTTCTGTATTATCAATTATTATCGCTTCAGATGTGATATCATTTTCAATATCGGCTGCTATAACATTGTTTTTTTCACTTTTTTTTGTTCTTCTGGAGCGTTTTTTATTTTTAGTTGCTTCTTCCGTAAAGGTATCTACAGAATTTTCTCCTACAGCTTCTTTTTCTTCTTCTTCAAGAAGAGCAAGGCGATCAGCAATAGGAATTTGATAATAATCAGGATGAATTTCAGAAAATGTTAAAAAACCATGTCGGTTTCCACCATATTCAACAAAAGCCGCTTGGAGAGACGGTTCTACACGCGTAATACGTGCGAGATAAATATTCCCCTTGAGCTGTTTTCTATGTTCTGATTCAAAATCAAGTTCTTCAATTTTGTTGCCGTGAACAACAACAACACGTGTTTCCTCCGGATGGGAGGCATCTATAAGCATTTTGTTTGACATAAGTTAATATCCTGAAGGCGACATGCACAATTTTATTCAAACGAATGCCATAACTATTCGTAAACATAAAAGGCTGTCTGCCATAAAAGGGAGGTACCAGAAAAACAGGACGAAACACCACGTGCAAAGGCATGACTGCATTTACACCATTTCTCATCATTATTTCCATCTGTTTTTTATGACTCATATTTTCTTAAAAGTCTCCGGTAAAATAATCTTTAAAACAGTTCGGATATCCGAACCAACGAATCTTAAGTAATGCAATCCTAATGTTACAACATAGAAATTTTTCATCCATAAAAAAGTCTCAACGCATAATAGACAAAAAACTTCTAAAGACAACTTAATATGAGTTACAGATAATTTAGATGACTATTATCAGCTAGGAAGCATAAATATTCTTTTATGTTGATATCATGCGTTTGGCAAGTAACAATGTAAATCATGTATAATTATAATATCTTTATGACCTTAATTTCGTTTTGAGGTGTTTATTTAGCTTTTATTGAAAAATAGATAATAAATTGGTGTATCGTTTTATGTAACCAAGATAAATTATTACAAAGGTAATGTAGAGTATTTTGCTTATGATAAGAGTTTTTTTTACCAAAAAGCTGAAAACAGCTTATGGGGATGTTATTGTGCTCGTCACATACTTTTTATTATCTTTTTTGCTACTCCAAACTAGTGTTCAAGCCGCAGATCCTCTGAGACTTATTAATTTTCGAACCATTGGTGATAGTATTCATACGCGTATTATTGCGGTTTTTAATTCAAAACCAAATGTTCGTTTACAGATTTTGGACAGGCCCGCACGTTTGGTTATCAATTTACCTACAATTGACTTTTCGATGCAAAATACGCCTTTAAAGAAACGGAATACATTATCCGTTATGCTTTCAGATGTGCGTTATGCTTTCTCTGACATACAGACTTCACGCATTATTTTGACAAGTAAAACGGCTTTTGTGGTTGAAAAAAATGTCGTAAAAAAATTAAATAATGGTTTATGGCAGTTGCTGATTGATATTCGTAAAAGTACACAAGAAAAATTTGATGAGATATTAAAAAAACAGCAAAGAAGCAATTTTGATACAAAAACACAGTTAATGCCAGCATATAATTTCCGTGTTGTTCTTGATCCTGGTCATGGTGGTATTGATGGTGGTGCACGGGGTGTTACTGGAATTTTAGAAAAAGATGTGACTTTAGACTTTGCGCGTGCATTGCGAGACGAATTACAAAAGGATTCTCATATTACCGTTGCTTTAACACGAGATTCCAATATTTTTTTAAGACTAAGTGAAAGAGTTAAAAAAGCGCAAGAGTTTGATGCTGATCTTTTTATATCTATTCACGCAGATACGATTGATCTACATTCTCTTCGCGGTGCCACAGTGTATACCATATCAGATAAAGCCTCTGATGCCATTGCAAAATCTTTAGCTGAAAATGAAAATAAAGTTGATTTGCTTGATGGTTTGCCTGCAGATGAAACGCTCGAAGTTACAGATATTTTGATGGATCTTACACGACGTGAAACACATACATTTTCGGTTAATTTTGCAAATAGTGTTATTTCAAGTTTATCAAAGAATCATATTAACTTGATTAATAACCCACATCGGTATGCTAATTTTCAAGTTTTAAGAGCTTCAGATATACCCTCAGTCTTGATAGAGATAGGTTATTTATCCAATAAAGAGGATGAAAAGTTATTAAATGATCCTCATTGGAGAAAACAAATGGCAGCCTCTATTGCTCATTCTATTCGTCAATTTGCTGATTATAGGCAGAAAATGATACAGCCTCTTTAAATTTATGAGAAAATAGAGTATCAATATGGGCTTCTAGTGTACCCTGGTATAAATAAAAGATAGAAAACAATTTCTCTTGATCTCAATCTTGTGGTGATATCCACTTGGTGTGTTTGAAGTAACGTATTTTTTCTTTAATTAATTCTTAAGAAAGCGATAGCCGTTTTTATGATGATTTTTTTAAGATATCTTCTTCGTTTTTTTATTGCTATTGGACTTTATGGTGCAATAACGTGGGGTGTTATGACCAGTGGTCAAGCAAATGCACTCCCTGATTATGAAGTTCTTTCACTTTATGAGCCGCCGGTAATGACCCGTGTCCATGCTTCTGATGGCCGTCTTATGGCAGAGTTTGCAACAAAACATCGCCTCTATTTACCGATTCAATCAATACCAAAGCTTGTTATAAATGCTTTCATTTCGGCTGAAGACAAAAACTTTTATCATCATTTTGGTTTAGATCCTGAAGGACTTTCTCGAGCTTTGATCAATAATATTCGTAATATTGGTTCTGGAAGACGTCCAGAGGGTGCATCAACTATAACGCAACAAGTCGCTAAAAACTTCCTTTTAAGTTCAGAAACAACGTTAGAACGTAAATTTAAGGAAGCTATTTTAGCAATGCGTATTGAGAAAACTTATTCAAAAGATCATATTCTCGAACTTTATCTCAATGAAATTTATCTGGGTCGTGGCACTTATGGCATAGCTGCTGCTTCATTGACCTATTTCAATAAATCCGTCAATGACCTGACGCTAGAACAATGTGCTTATTTGGCTGCTCTTCCAAAAGGACCAGCAAATTATGATCCATTTAAGAATACACAACGTGCTATTGATCGGCGTAATTGGGTTATAGACCGGATGATTGCAAATGGATATGTAACGCGTGAACAAGGTGAAAAAGCGAAAGCTAAACCTTTAGGAGCGACAATACGTGGGAGTGATAGCTATGTTTTTGCGGCTGATTATTTTACTGAAGAAGTACGGCGTCGTTTAATACATCGCTATGGGGCTAAAACACTTTATGAAGGTGGGCTTTCCATTCGTACAACGCTTGATCCGCATTTACAACTTATTGCGCGACGTGCTTTGCACGATGGATTAATTAGATTTGATCATGCGCAAGGATGGCGTGGAGCTTATGCGCATATTGATGAGAAAGGTGATTGGGGGACAGAACTTGCAGATATCACAGGGCTAAGTGATGTTCCTGAATGGCGTTTAGCTGTTGTTCTTTCTACTAATTCCAACAAAGTAGAGATTGGTTTACAGCCACAGCGCGAAGCTTCAGGTATATTATCAAAAAAACGGGAAATTGCTGTTTTATCTGAAGCTGATTCAAAATGGGCACTCCATGTTGTAAAAGAAAATGGTTATCGAAAAACTGTTCAGAGCTTATCTCATGTTCTGCAAGTTGGGGATGTCATTTTTGTTGAAAAACTATCCAATACAAACAACACTTATCGTTTACAACAAATTCCAAAGGTTGAAGGTGCAATTGTTGCTATGGAACCTCATACAGGGCGCGTTCTTGCTATGGTGGGAGGATTTTCTTTTGCAGCATCTGAATTCAATCGTGCAACCCAAGCTTACCGACAACCGGGGTCTGCTTTTAAGCCTTTTGTTTATGCAGCAGCTCTTGATAACGGATATACACCAGCATCCGTTGTTTTAGATGGCCCCATTGAAGTTCGTCAATATAATGGTGAAGTTTGGCAACCCAAAAATTATGGGGGTACCTTTGCAGGACCTTCAACGTTGCGTTATGGTATTGAGCGTTCTCGTAATCTTATGACAATACGGCTTGCCAATGATATGGGAATGCCTCTTGTCGCTGAATATGCAGAACGCTTTGGGATCGTAGATAAATTGCAGCCTTATCTTCCCATGGCTTTAGGGGCTGGCGAAACAACAGTATTACGAATGGTTACAGCTTATTCCGTTATTGCCAATGGCGGACGCTCTATTAAACCTTCTCTGATAGACAGAATTCAAGATCGTTATGGGAAGACAATTTATCGTCATGATGATCGTATTTGCGAAAATTGTAATACGAATTCATGGAATAATCAAAGTGAACCCACATTGATTGATGAGCGAGATCAAGTTCTTGACCCTATGACGGCTTATCAAATTACATCGATGATGGAAGGGGTTGTTCAGCGTGGTACTGCGGCACGTTTACGTTATCTTAATCGACATATTGCTGCTAAAACAGGAACAACCAATGACTCTAAGGATGTCTGGTTTATGGGATTTACTCCTGACATTGTCGTTGGTATTTTTGTCGGTTATGATCAACCAGCTCCGTTAGGATATAATGGAACAGGAAGTTCATTAGCTGCACCTATTTTTGGTGATTTTATGGCAGATGCTCTTAAAGGGAAGCCAGATGTTCCCTTTAAGATGCCAAAAGGTATGATTTTAATGCCAATTAATCGGAAAACAGGAATGCTTGCCGAAAGAGGAGATCAAGATGTCATTATAGAAGCATTTAAACCAGGGACTGGGCCTGCTGATATATATCAAGTTATTGGGAGTACAAATTCTTTTCAAGAAGGTGTTCCTGCAGTAACGACTTCTCCACAAGTCAACAAAGCACTTGAAAGTGGGACAGGTGGGCTGTATTAATCGACAAAATCTCCTTTTGCCATGAGTCATGGTTTTTATCTCTTTTTTACAATGTCGGTTCTATAAATAGAGTGATAGAACTGTACCATTTTCTGATAGCAGCTATTAAATTTGTATAAAATGCTAAGAGATACAAACAAAAAGAGTTTTTAAAAATACGGTGTTAAATTATGCGAGCAGAAATAGAAACATTAGTTGATGAAATCCAGAAAGCAATACAATTGCTAAGGGGGCATCTTTGACTGGGATCAATCACTAAAGCGTCTTGAATATCTTAATCAAAAAGCGGAAGATCCATCATTATGGGATGATGCACAACGAGCACAGGATATGATGCGTGAGCGTCAACGTCTTGATAATTCAATCAATGGTCTTTTATCATTTACAAAAAAACTTGAAGAATGCATTGAGCTTATTGCGATGGGCGAAGAAGAAAGTGATGTGGAAATTGTCGCTGATGCAGAAAGATCAATACGTAATCTTAAAAATGAGATAGATAAAAGGCAAATTGACGTACTTCTTTCAGGAGAGGCAGATCCGAATGATACCTATTTAGAAGTTCATGCTGGAGCAGGGGGAACAGAAAGCCAAGATTGGGCTTCTATGCTCTTACGTATGTATATGCGATGGGCTGAACAGCATGAAATGAAGGTTGAGATTTTAGAAATTCATGATGGAGAAGAGGCAGGAATAAAGTCAGCGACTATTCTTGTAAAAGGGCATAATGCTTATGGAATGTTAAAAACAGAATCAGGTGTTCATCGCTTAGTGCGGATTTCTCCATTTGATTCGAATGCAAAGCGCCATACCTCTTTTGCGAGCATTTGGGTTTATCCAGTTATTGATGACAATATTGAAGTTGATGTTTCAGAGGCAGATGTGCGTATTGATACATATCGTGCATCTGGAGCAGGAGGACAACATGTTAACACGACAGATTCTGCTGTTCGCATCACACATATAAAAACGGGTATTGTTGTTCAATGTCAAACAGAGCGTTCTCAACATAAAAATCGCGCTACGGCTTGGTCGATGTTGCGTGCACGGCTTTATGAAGAAGAGCTTAAAAAAAGAGAAGAAGAAACCAATGCTGCTGAATCTTCTAAAACAGAAATTGGATGGGGGCATCAAATTAGATCTTATGTTCTTCAACCCTATCAGCTTGTCAAAGATTTGCGTACAGGAATTGAAAATACGGATCCACAATCCGTACTTAATGGTAATTTAGATGCATTTATAGAGGCAGCACTCGCACGGCGTATTTATGGACAAGACAAAGAAATTGAGGATATTCGTTAATTATATATCCTTCCTTCAAGCCATGTAGATTTTTTCTTAAGCTGTTCGTTTCATGGATGCTGTGATGTTATATAGCCTTTGATACTTTAAAGGTTTAAAGGGGGATTTTCTTGTTCCTTTCTTCAACTTTTTCTCACACGCTAATTCTGCTTATGATATTGCAAGTGATAGGAAGAATCTGAAATCAGAAAATTTTGCGATATTCGGGGGACTAATATAAATGTAAAACAATTCATTATCCTTATAAATCAATATATTGTAAAAATTGAATCCGTTGAAAAACTAAAATCAATTAGGGAGAATAACTTTTGCTTTTGAAGGTAAATCAAACACTCAATTTACAAGTTACCATTATGATATAAAAGTGTTGCAGTAGCTAAAACATTTTCAGCATGCCCAGATACGCTTACTTTGCGCCATTCTTCTGCTATTATTCCATTTGCATCAATTAAAAAAGTGCTCCGTTCAACTCCCATATATTTGCGTCCATACATGCTTTTCTCAACCCAAACACCATAAGCTTCGAGGGTCGTTTTTTCTTCATCAGAAACCAAGATGACATCAAGTTCATGTTTTATTTTAAATTTATCATGTTTTTTTACATTATCTGGAGAGATTCCAATAACAGAAACACCGATTTCATCAAATTTCATCTTTAATTTTGTGAAATCAAGTGCTTCACTTGTGCAACCACTGGTGTCATCTTTTGGATAAAAATATAAAACAACAGGCTTTCCTTTAAAGTCAGAAAGACACACTGTCTCTCCTCCATCGCGCGGCAAAGTAAAATCAGGAGCAAGAGCACCTTTCATTGGTCTTGTCATTGTTTTCATCTTTCTTTTTTGTGTAACAGGTATAAAATATCAGAGTACACAGAAGAAAAGAACTATTCAACTCTCTAGAATTTTATCGTTTTGAAGAGACTTTTATTTCCCTAACAAAATTTGCCCTATCACAACGATTGAATTGAAAGAACAAGCTCGACGTGAACAACATAAACAAAACAGCAAAAGATTATACTGGTTTCATCACAACATGTTTTTTCTTACCAAAAGAAAGTTTAATGGTTCCTTCTGCACTGACATCCCCTTCAATAATAAGATGTGTTTCATCCTCAATAATTTGATCATTTACACGGACACCTCCACCTTGAACGTGTCGGCGTGCCTCACTATTAGATCTAGCGAGTCCTGCTTGTACTAAAAGAGTGAGCAATCCAACACCTTTTTTTAATTCTGAGGCATTAATTTCAACAGTTGGAAGATTTTCTCCCAGAGTTTTTTCTTCAAACGTCTTGCGAGCCGTTTCTGCTGCTGCATCAGCAAGAACACGTCCATGCAACATTGCTGTAATTTCTGTTGCAAGAATTTTTTTTGCTTCGTTAATTTCAGTTCCTTGTAATAGAGAAAGTTTAAGAATCTCATCCATCGGCAATGGAGTATAGAGCTTTAGAAATCGTGTTACATCAGCATCTTCTGTATTGCGCCAGTATTGCCAAAATTGATAAGGTGAAAGTTTATCCGCATTTAGCCATACAGCCCCATTCAATGATTTACCCATTTTGGCACCGGAAGAGGTTGTCAGCAATGGTGATGTTAACGCATATAATTGCGGTGTTCCTAAACGATGTCCTAATTCGATTCCGTTAATAATGTTGCCCCACTGATCAGAGCCCCCCATTTGCATACGCAACCCATAACGTTTATAAAGTTCAACAAAGTCATAAGCTTGCAGAATCATATAATTAAACTCTAAGAATGACAAAGAGTGCTCACGCTCAAGTCTGAGTCTGACAGAATCAAATGACAACATACGGTTGACAGAAAAATGCTTTCCTACATCACGCAAAAATTCTAAGTAGTTTAAATTGCATAACCATTCAGCATTATTCACAATACAAGCATCGGTTTCTCGGTCACCGAATGTCAAATAGTTAGCAAATACCTTTTTAATACCATCAATATTTGCAGCAATATCATCTTGTGTCAGAAGGCGTCGCGCTTCATCTTTGAAGGAAGGATCACCAATCAATCCTGTCCCTCCGCCCATTAAAGCAATGGGGCGATGACCCGTTTTTTGTAACCAATAAAGCATCATAATCTGAAGAAGACTTCCAGCATGTAAACTCGATGCTGTTGGATCAAATCCAGTATAAGCGCTTACAGTTTCTTTTGAAAAAAGATCATCTAAGCCTTTTTCATCTGAAATTTGGTGGATAAAACCACGCTCGCTCATAATGTGTAAAAAATCAGATTTAAAGGCAAACACAGATTTAATTTCCTAATTTAAGAGTGCATTATTTTATATAATAGGCGATTATATAATGAATTATTAATGCGTTATCTATCATAACTGACACACACCTCACAAGAGAAAGAGACATATTGGTAATATAAAGATAATAATACAGGTATTATTTCCTTTTTACGCTAAAAAAGAGACTTTTCAGTGATAGAAAACAGGTATGCTGTTATTCTCATTTCTATCCTGAAATAAAATTTAGAAAAGTTTTAAATGCAGACTAAAAAAATTACTTTGTTATGATCAGAGACGATTTTTGCTAATTTTTTATAAATCTATCGTATGTTCCTAAGTTAGTGAAAGTATTTCAGGAGGAGGAGCGAGAAGTTCATTGGAGATATGGTTATCCAAATAGTGGGCACATCGTTCAATAAGTTCTTCATGACATCCACTGAAAAAGTGATTAGCTTCTTCCAATATTTCTTGTGTAATGATGATGCCTTTTTGTGTTTTTAATTTATCGACAAGTATTTGAACATCTTTTGGAGGGGCAACTTTATCGATACCGCCATGAATGATAAGTCCAGAAGAGGGACAAGGTGCAAGAAATGAAAAGTCATAAACATTAGGCTGAGGGGCAACTGAGATAAATCCCTCAATTTCCGGTCGGCGCATTAAAAGCTGCATACCAATCCATGCTCCAAATGAGTATCCTGCTACCCAACAATTTTTAGAGTCTGGATGTTGTGTTTGAACCCAATCGAGAGCAGCAGCAGCATCTGAAAGTTCTCCTATTCCATAATCAAATTCACCCTGACTACGACCAATACCACGAAAGTTAAAACGTAAAGTTGTAAAGCCACGTTGTTGGAACATATAAAAAAGGTCATAGACAATTTTATGATTCATAGTTCCACCAAATTGGGGATGAGGATGCAAGATGATCGCAATGGGTGCATTTTTTTGTTGTGAAGGTTGATAACGCCCTTCGAGCCGACCCGCGGGACCGTTAAAAATAATTTCTGGCATAAAATGCTCCTTAATGCAATAAAAGGCTCTCTTTGACCCTGGTCGACTTTTACCATAGAATCTCTTAAATAATTATTAGATATTCTTTTTTTAGTGCACTTTTCAAGAAAAATGCGCTATTTTTTCAATCAATTCATAAGATTAATGATTGCGATGTAAAATGGTTATAAAACGCCGATATTTTGATCATAACGCAACAACACCACTCAAAAAAGTGGCACGGATAGCGTTACTGGAATCTTTAGAGATATTTGGTAATCCATCATCGGTTCATAAGGAAGGGCGTGCCGCTAAAACTTTGTTGCAAAAGGCCCGTCGGCAAATCGCTGAAAATCTTAAAACAGATCCAGATCACGTGGTATTTACCTCTGGTGCGAGTGAAGCCGCAATGACTTTGTTAACACCTTTTTACAATATGGGGAAAGCAAAAGTTAAATTTTCTCATCTTTACCTTGGAGCGACTGAACATCCCTCTGTTGCAGAGGGAGGACGTTTTTCTAAAGAATTGATAAGCGTCATTGATGTTGATCAAGATGGGCTCATACAACAAGATAAATTAACATCACTCTTAACGGTTCACGATAAAACAAAAGGTTTACCTCTTGTTGCTATTCAAGCTGCAAATAGTGAAACGGGTGTTATTCAACCGTTAACAGAAATCGCCGCTATTGTTCGGGATTTAGGAGGCACTCTTATAGTTGATTTGACACAATATGTAGATAAAAATTTTGTGGATATTCATCAGCTAGGAGGAGACTTTTTTATACTGTCTGCACATAAAGTTGGCGGTCCTAAAGGAATCGGTGCTTTTGTTTCATGTGGTAATCTTCTCATGCCACACCCTCTTATTATTGGGGGAGGACAAGAAAAAGGTCTCCGTGGAGGAACAGAAGCATTGCCCCTTATTGCTGCTTTTGGGGCAGCAATGACTGATTGCTTCACACAGGAGGAAATAAAACAGTTAATATATTTACGCAATAAATTAGAAGCTGGACTACAAAAAATAAGTAAAAATGTTGAGATTTTTGGCAAAAGAGTTCAACGTTTGCCAAATACAACTTACTTTACCGTGAAAAATATAAAAGCTGAAACGATGCAAATTGCTTTTGATTTAGAAGGGTTTTCTTTATCATCCGGCTCTGCCTGTTCTTCGGGAAAAGTAAAACAAAGCAAAGTGTTGGAGGCAATGGGGTATCATGTTCCAAATGGTGCCATTCGCATTTCGCTAGGACGTGGCACAACTTCTGAAGATATCGATGATTTTCTGTCGTTTTTTTCTCAAATTATAAGCAGGAAAAAAGGGGAAGATTTATCATCAGAAAGTTATAAAAATTAGAATTATTTTAAAAATAAAATAAGTTTGATTGAAATTTTTGCACTTTACCTATAGCCTAGGAGATAACTTGCTTACTTTAATCTTGTAAAAAACAAGACTTTAGTTACCGGTTTTTGACGCCAAAAAATGGAGAAAATTTATGCCGGCAGTACAAGAAACGATACGCCAAGTACGTGAAATAGATGTTGACCAATATAAATATGGTTTTGAAACCAATATTGAAACCGATAAAGCTCCAAAAGGCTTAAATGAGGATATTATCAAATTTATTTCCGCTAAAAAAAATGAGCCTGAATGGATGCTAACATGGCGCTTAAAAGCTTACCGCCGTTGGCTGACAATGCAAGAGCCTCATTGGGCGCGTCTTGAATATCCTAAAATTGATTTTCAGGAGCTTTATTATTATGCTGCTCCAAAAAATCATACAGGACCAAAATCTTTGGATGAAGTGGATCCTGAGTTATTAGCAACGTACGAAAAACTTGGCATTCCCCTTAAAGAACAAGAGATTTTGGCAGGAGTAAGAAAACAGTCTGATCCCTCCACTTTTGATGACAGTATGTCTGTATCGGGGCAGGTGGCTGTTGATGCAGTCTTTGATTCTGTTTCTGTTGTAACAACATTCAAAAAAGAGCTGGCACGTGCTGGTGTGATTTTTTGTTCTATTTCAGAGGCGATTATTGAACATTCTGAGCTTATTAAAGAATATTTAGGAACAGTTGTACCTATAAGTGATAATTATTATGCGGCCTTAAATGCAGCTGTCTTTACAGATGGTTCATTTGTTTATATTCCTAAAGGGGTTCGTTGTCCTATGGAGCTTTCAACTTATTTTAGGATTAATGAACGCAACACTGGCCAATTTGAACGAACATTGATTATCGCCGCTGAAGATTCCTATGTTTCTTATCTTGAAGGGTGTACAGCACCCCAACGTGATGAAAACCAACTTCATGCTGCTGTTGTTGAGCTTATTGCCCTTGAAAATGCAGAGATTAAATATTCTACAGTACAAAACTGGTATCCTGGCGATAAAGATGGAAAGGGCGGTATTTATAATTTTGTGACGAAGCGTGGAGATTGTCGAGGTGATAGCTCTAAAATTTCATGGACACAAGTTGAGACTGGTTCTGCGATTACTTGGAAATATCCATCCTGCTTACTCCGTGGTAATAATGCGCGTGGAGAATTTTATTCTATTGCCGTTGCAAACGGTTATCAACAAATTGATTCCGGTACAAAAATGATTCATTTGGGAAAAAATACTTCCAGTCGCATTATTTCCAAAGGTATTTCTGCAGGTTTTTCAAATAACACGTATCGAGGACAAGTCACAGCGCATCGAAAAGCACAAAATGCGCGTAACTTTACGCAATGTGATAGTTTGTTAATCGGGAATGATTGTGGTGCGCATACAGTTCCTTATATTGAAGCAAAAAATGCAACAGCTCAGTTTGAACATGAAGCCACAACATCAAAAATTTCTGATGACCAACTTTTTTATGTTATGCAAAGAGGAATTCCCGAAGAAGAAGCTATCGCATTAATTGTAAATGGTTTTGTAAAAGAGGTCATTCAAAAACTTCCCATGGAATTTGCTGTCGAAGCACAAAAGCTTATTAGTATTAGCCTTGAAGGTAGTGTTGGATAATTTTATTTAATTAAATAAATAGAAGACTTTATGTAAAAAGGCTGTAACGGTAGCACATAATGCTAAAAATGACCTCTATGGTAATTACAAAAGTAGATGGATGCTAAGGTAAAATAATACGCATTGATATCTGAAAAACAGCCAAAACAGGATTAAATTATGTTAGAGATCAAAAATTTGCACGCCCGTATTGCTGAAACCGATACAGAAATTATTCGTGGTTTAAACTTGACAGTTCAAGATGGAGAAGTTGCCGCTATCATGGGACAAAATGGAGCCGGAAAATCAACTTTATCTTATTTGCTTGCTGGTCGTGATGATTATGAAATAACAGAAGGAGATATTCTCTATAATGGACAATCACTTTTAGAAATGGATCCAGCAGAACGTGCTGCATATGGTGTTTTTCTTGCATTTCAATATCCAATGGAAATACCAGGGGTAGCAACAATGGAATTTTTAAAAGTTGCGATGAATTCTCAACGCAAAGCGCGAGGTGACGAAGAACTTAAAATTCCTGAATTTATAAAATGTGTTAAAGAAGTTTCAGCCAAACTTGAAATAGATATGGATATGCTAAAGCGTCCATTAAATGTAGGTTTTTCAGGTGGAGAAAAAAAACGCGCTGAAATTTTACAAATGGCACTTCTTGAACCTACACTTTGCATTTTAGATGAAACGGATTCTGGCTTAGATATTGATGCACTAAAAATTGTTGCAGATGGTGTTAATAAACTTCGGGATTCAAAACGTTCATTTTTGGTGATTACCCATTATCAACGGCTGCTTAATTATATTATTCCTGATACGGTACATGTTCTTTATAAAGGACAAATTATCAAAAGCGGTGATAAATCCTTAGCGCTTTATTTAGAGCAAAATGGGTATGCTGATCTTATTAGGGAAGCGGTTTGAGGTTATTAAATATGAATGCACAGCAAAACTTGTTAGCGGTTGAAGAAAATATACTCAGTAATTTCAATCAGTATGTAAACCACTTACCTGGTGATAAAGCTGTACAGGAAATCCGCAAGAAAACTATTGAGCAGTTTCAAACGACACGGCTTCCTTCCCGTAAAATCGAAAGTTGGCATTATACCAATCTGCGTACCTTACTGAAGTCTATTAGCAATTTTTCAAAAGTTCAAGACAATCAATTGGTTGATGCATTGCTTTCAGAAAGTGCTGTTTTCTCCATAAACAATGGAAAAACATCGATAGAGTCAAAGGTAGACAACATTGCAGTAAAACGCCTTTCAGACGCATTAGAAGATAATTCTGTACAGATAAATCAAAACATTTCTGATGAAGATTTTATTGGACAGTTAAATACAGCTTTTGTTACAGATGGTTGGCTTTTTCACATCCCTGAAAATACAAAGTTAAATATCCCCATTGAATTACAAAATATACAAATGGGGGGACAATCTCATATTTTTTCGGATATAAAAGTTGATAAAAATAGTCAAGTTATGTTTATTGAACATCAGGTTGGCAATGATAAAGATACCTTTGTCAGTTCAATATTTTCATTAAATGTTGCTGCTGATAGTGATGTTACGTGGATTCTCATTCGCAATCGTGATTTTAATTCTACACAATTTGGTCGATTTTGTGCTGTCCTTGATCAAAGAGCGAAGTTATCACTTTATGTCATTAATATAGGGAGTCAATTAAATCGCCAAGAAATCGATATTGAATTACAGGGAGAAGAATCTGATTTTCAATTACGCGTCATAAATTTATTATCAGGACAAACACATAGTGATCTTACAATGACTGTTCGTCACGTGGAAGAAAAATCAACATCAACCGAAATTATACGCAATGTGGTTACAGATAAAGCTGTTGGTGTTTTCCAAGGAATAATACGTGTTTCTCAAAAAGCGCAAAAAACAGATGCACGCATGGCTTGTAATAGCCTTATTCTTTCAGATGATGCAGAATTTAATGCAAAGCCTGAACTGGAGATTTTTGCTGATGATGTTGCATGTGGTCATGGTGCAACAGTTGCTAATATTAATCATGATTATCTTTTTTATCTTATGACACGTGGTATCCCATTTAAAACGGCGCGTGCACTTTTGATTAAAGGATTTATCTCTGAGCTCATTGATGACATCAAGCAAGATAATATTCAAATCGTTTTGGATAATATCATTAGTAAATGGCTTGAAAAAAATGTTTAAGGTAGAAAAAATGGAAAATAACGTACAAACATTTACTTATAATGTCGAAGAAATTCGGCGTGATTTTCCTATTTTGCACCATCAAGTTTATGGAAAGCGATTAGCATATCTTGATAGTAGTGCTTCTGCCCAAAAACCAATGTCAGTACTCAATGCAATGAATAATTATTATCACTATAGTTATGCTAATGTGCATAGGGGAATGTATTTTTTAGCCAATATAGCAACACAATCCTATGAAAATTCTCGTGAAACCGTTCGTGTTTTTCTAAATGCTCAAAAAGCTGAAGAAATTGTTTTTACGAAAAATGCAACAGAAGCTATTAATACTGTTGCTTATGGTTGGGCGATGCCAAAACTCAAAGAAGGTGATGAGATTGTTCTAACGATCATGGAACATCATTCAAATATTATTCCTTGGCATTTTCTCCGTGAACAAAAAGGTGTAAAACTTATTTTTGTTCCTGTCGATGAAAATGGTGTTCTGCACATTGAAGATTTCCAAAAGGCTTTAAGCGAAAAAACGCGGCTTGTTGCTATAACGCATATGTCCAATATATTAGGAACGGTGCCTCCTGTTAAAGAGATTATTAAACTAGCACATCAAAATTCTATTCCGGTTCTTGTTGATGGTTCTCAAGGAGCAGTACATTTAACCGTTGATGTGCAAGATCTCGATTGTGATTGGTATGTCTTTACAGGTCATAAGCTTTATGGACCCACTGGTATTGGTGTTTTGTATGGTAAAGAAGATAGATTAGAAGAAATGCGTCCTTTTCAAGGGGGAGGGGAAATGATCGAGGAGGTAACAACCGATAAGGTTTTTTATAATGCTCCTCCTTACCGTTTTGAAGCAGGCACTCCTCCTATCGTTGAAGCTATTGGATTAACTGCGGCTATTGATTATATACAAGAGAAAGGTCGTAGCACGATTCATGCCCATGAGAGGTCCCTTTTAGCTTATGCGCAGGAAAAACTTAAAATGGTTGAGTCATTGCGTATTTATGGTCATTCTCCCAATAAAGGAGCTATTATATCATTTACAATTGAAGGGATTCACGCCCATGATATCGCTATGTTTATTGATAGAAAAGGGGTTGCGATACGTGCGGGAACTCATTGTGCACAGCCTTTATTACAGCGCTTTGGTCTAACATCTATTTGCCGCGCATCGTTAGCCATGTATAACACTCAAGAGGATATAGATCAATTAGTAGAAGCATTGCAAGAAACAAGGACATTTTTTAATGGCTGAATCAATTGAAGAGCGTCATTCTACAGAATCCGTTGAAACTGTAAGCGAAAATAAAAAATCTTACATATCAGCAATTCCAGCAGACGAAATTGATCGTATGACAAATGATATTATTGCTGCTCTCAAAACAGTTTATGACCCAGAGATTCCTGCTGATATTTATGAGCTAGGACTGATTTATCGTATTGATATTGAAGATGATCGTTCAGTAAAAATTGAAATGACTCTTACAGCACCGGGATGCCCTGTTGCTGGTGAAATGCCGGGGTGGGTAGAAAATGCAGTCAATGCAGTTGAAGGGGTTTCGTATGTTGAAGTCACTATGACTTTTGATCCACCATGGACACCTGATTGTATGTCAGAAGAAGCTCAAATTGCTGTCGGATGGTACTAAAAGTATTGTTAAGAGACTCTAATTTAGCCATTCATGAATAAGCTGTTTACTTTTCACAAGCATTTGAATTTAAGGACGATCGCATGAGTTATAATAAACAAAAACTAGAACTCACTTGGATTGGAAAAGAAAAACGCCCAAAACTAGAGCCTCGTATCTTATTAGAAGATCTTGAAAAATCTTATCACGCTTCGCATCGAATATCATCCCAAGATATTTTTGATAATAAACTTATTTTTGGTGACAATTTGCTCGCACTCAAAGCGCTTGAACAAGAATATATGGGGAAGGTAAAATGTATCTATATCGATCCGCCTTATAATACAGGCAATGCCTTTGAACATTATGAAGATGGTTTAGAGCATTCCATATGGCTCAGCCTTATGAGAGACAGACTAGAATTGTTACATCATTTACTGGCGGATGATGGAAGTATCTGGATATCAATTGATGATGATGAACAAGCCTATCTTAAAGTGATGATGGATGAAATTTTTGGTCGCCAAAATTTCATCAACAATATTATTTGGCAAAAGAAATATGCTCCACAAAATGATACAAAATGGCTTTCTGATAATCATGATTTTATAATGGTTTATGCTAAAGATAAAACGATTTGGCGCCCACAATTGCTTCCTCGTTCAAGCGATATGGATGCGCGCTATAAAAATCCTGATAATGATCCTCGCGGTCCTTGGAAATCAGATAATCTTTCAGTTAAGACTATGAATTTAAAAGATGTTTATGAAATTGTTACGCCTTCTGGGCGCAGTGTGATGCCTCCTGCTGGAACGAGTTGGCGCGTTAGTAAACAAAAATTTGCTAAGCTATTAGAAGATAATCGTGTTTGGTTTGGTCCAACAGGAAGTAATGTTCCTTCTATGAAACGTTTTTTATCAGAGGTAAAAAATGGTATGGTTTCAATGACCATTTGGCCTTATCAGGAAGTTGGCCATAATCAAGATGCAAAAAAAGAAGCCAAAGTCTTCAATTCTGATAGTGTCTTTACAACTCCTAAACCGGAACGTTTAATGGAACGCATTATTCAACTTGCCACTAATCCCGGTGATCTTGTACTGGATTCTTTTGCTGGTTCTGGCACAACCGGTGCTGTTGCCCATAAAATGGGAAGGAAGTGGATTATGATTGAACTTGGTGAGCATTGTCACACCCACATTATCCCTCGTTTAAAACAAGTCATTGATGGAACTGATCAAGGGGGAATTTCCAAAAGTGTCAATTGGCAAGGTGGCGGTGGATTCCGTTATTATCGCCTTGCACCTTCTCTGTTGCAAAAAGATCCATGGGGACAATGGATTATTAGTCGCGAATATAATGCTGCGATGCTTTCAGAAGCAATGTGCAAACATATGGGATTTACCTATGCACCTAATGAAAATCATTATTGGATGCAAGGGTATTCAACCGAAACAGATTATATTTATGTCACAACAAGCGCTATGACCCATGAACAACTCCGTATAATGAGTGAAGAGGTAGGCTCTCATCGCACGTTGCTGATTTGTGGTACAGCCTTTGATACAAAATCAGCATCCTTTGAAAATCTGACACTCACTAAAATCCCCCGTGCAATATTAGAAAAATGCGAATGGGGAAGGGACGATTACAGTTTAAATGTAGCTAATCTTGAACCAGTAATTGTGGTAAAAGAAAACAGCAAAAATAAAGATATTGCGCAAGCAGAATTAGATCTATTTGAATAATATATAAAAAGCGGAGTTTTTCATGAACACTGTTGAAAAAAGGATTTCTGCTCGCTTATCGTTGCGTGATCCTCAACGTGAATCTTTAAATATTTTGGTAAAAATCTTAGAAAATATAGAGCTTTCTAAAAATGCTGATTTGGTTGCAGAGTTAGAAGTGATAAAAAATCTTTATCCTTCTGTACAAGATTTTGAACGAAACTTTCCCTCTTTTTGTTTTGCTTTAGCAACGGGTGTTGGGAAAACGCGACTTATGGGGGCTTTTATCAGCTATCTTTATTTAACAGGTCGTAGTCGCCATTTTTTTGTTTTAGCGCCAAATTTGACTATTTATGAAAAGTTAAAACAGGATTTTAGTCCCCAAAGTCCGAAGTATGTTTTCAGTGGAATGAGTGAATTTATTGCCAATAGACCCGTTATTATTACAGGTGAAGATTATGAAAGTGGTAAAGGTATTCGCGTTGATGAACACCATATTCAAGGACAAAAGCGTTTGTTTGAGAATGGAGATACGGCCTTTATCAATATTTTTAATATTTCTAAAATTAATACAACGGATAATAAAAAAGGCGCACTAAAATCTAGTATTCCGCGAATTAAACGCTTACAAGAAACGATTGGTGAAAGTTATTTTGATTATCTCGCAAATCTTCCTGATTTAGTTTTGTTAATGGATGAAGCACATCGTTATCGAGCTTCTGCTGGTGCGGCAGCAATTAATGAGTTAAAACCTGTTTTAGGAATAGAGCTTACAGCGACACCAAAAACAATAGGTGCAAAACCCGTAGATTTTAAAAATGTTGTCTATAGTTATTCACTTGCAGAGGCTATGAGAGATGGTTTTGTAAAAGAGCCTGCTGTTGCTACACGTAAAGATTTTCAACCTCAAAATTATACATCTGAACAATTAGAACATATCAAATTACAAGATGCAATTCATGCCCATGAAAACGTGAAAGCTGATTTAATTGTCTATGCAAAAGATTATAACAAAAAGTTCGTTAAGCCTTTTATTTTAGTTGTCGCTCAAGATACAAATCATGCACAGAAATTGCGTGATTTATTGGAATCAGATGATTTTTTTGCAGGAGCTTATAAGGGAAAAGTTATAGAGATTCATACAAAACAGTCGAATATAGAAGAAGATCAAAATATTCAAAAGCTGATTGCAATTGAAGATTCTCATGACTCAACAGAAATTGTTATTCACGTTAATAAATTAAAGGAGGGGTGGGATGTTACGAATCTCTATACTATTGTACCGTTGCGTGCATCGGCTTCAGAAATTTTAACAGAGCAAACAATTGGGCGTGGATTGCGTTTGCCTTATGGGTATAGAACAGGCGTGGAAGCTATTGATCGTTTAACAATTATTGCGCATGATCGTTTTCAAGATATTATTGATCGTGCAAACGATCCAAACTCAATTATAAAAAAGCATATTGAGATTGGAACAGGAGGGAATATCCCCTTTGAAAAGACCGATATAGTGACAGTTCCAAGTCAAGTAGAAGCTTTATTGATGCAAACGATGGTAATACGTAATTCCGATATAAATGGAGCATCTTCTGATTTACAAGGTATCATATTACGTCATACAGATTCCCCTACATTAACACCTGAAGAGCAAGATATTGCAGCGATCGCGTGGGATCTTATCAAAGAGAATGATAAATTGCCAAGTTCTCAAATGCTTTGTTCTGCACAGATACAAGAAAAAATTGCTAATAAAGTTATGAATATTAAGCCTTCATCACAAAAGTCTCTTGTATCAAAAGTGGTGACAATTCTGACAAAACAATTAACAGAACTGATAATAGATATTCCAAATATTATACTCATTCCTTCGCGTGATGTTACTTATGGTTTTTATGATTTTGATTTGGAAAATTTAGAAAACTTAAATTTTCAACCTGTTAGTAAAGAACTTTTAATTCGAGAATTGCGTACCCATAAAAGCATTTTTCTCACATCTAAGAATGAATATGTCAAAGAGCCTTATCTTGAAAACTACATCATTCGTGGTTTGATTGATAATGACTTTGTCGATTATGATAACCATACGCTCTTATTACGAAAATTAGCTAGTCAGATAGTAGAACATTTCCGATCTTATTTACCCAATGATACAGCTGTTGAAAACGTATTAATTCACTATCAGCACAAGCTTACTAGTTTTATTGTTGCGCAATTAAGAGAACATCAATGGGAAACGCAAAAAGATTATGCGGTTAAAGTTACACGAGGTTTTACAACTTTACAACCTATCCATTATGTGTTGCCGCAAGGGACGTCTCCTCTTGACTTTCGTAATATTCCTGCCATTAAAAGCGATATTAAAAAACTTGTATTCAGCGGCTTTAGAAAATGCTGTTATCCTTTACAAAAGTTTGATTCAGTAGAAGGGGAATTACGATTTGCTCAAATATTAGAGGATGATGCACAAGTCTTGAAATGGATGAAACCCGCTCGAGGTTTTTTCAAGATAGAATATGATAAAGGATCAATCTATGAACCAGACTTTGTTGTAGAAACGAAGGATGCCAAATATCTTTGTGAGCCTAAAAAAGCCTCTGAAATGCAAAATCCTATTGTTTTAAAAAAGAGAGAAGCTGCAGTTCAATGGTGTTGTCATGCAACGCGCTATGCGGCGACTTATGGCGATAAAAAATGGTATTATGCTCTTATTCCCCATGATGCTATTAAAGCAAATAGTAGTTTTGAAGGTTTGTGTGCAGAGTTTACCATTTCAGAATCTATACTTGAGAGCTTATAACTTTTTGCTTCAAAAATAAAACACATAAGTTTTTTAATTGACGGGTGTGAGGTTTAATCAAATGTTTGAATAATTATTTTTAACTTTTTTCTAACGACGTTAAAATAAAAAGAAAAATGTATAGAAAAGTTATACAAGATTATGCTTTTGTATGGGGATTTGTAGCACATTTACACTTTTTTATAAAAGTACAATCTTATTTTCGTTATGTGAAAAGATCTTTGAGTTATAGTCATAAATTAAAAAAAATATTTTAATTTTATTGAGTAATTTGATAAATGTTCTTTTTTTAAAAAACTTAAACAGTTTATTGTTCTTTCATTTAAAACGCCTGAATATAATGAAATACCCAGAGGATAAAAGGGGGAGTTTTTCATATGACTTTAAATTTAACAAACACTGTTTTTAATTTTTTAAAGAAAAACCCGACAAAAAAGTTTACAGCTCGAGAAATTGCTCAATGGATATTTGAAAATTACCCAGAAAAATGCCGTCAAAAACAAAAGAATTCAACGGCAATAATCACTCTCCTTAATAGTGATGCAGCTCTTATTCAGCAAATTGTTGCTGAAATAGGGGCAAAACGCCCTCAGTTACAAAAGCGTTATTCAGAAATTAAAACCACTGAAGGACGACCGCGACAATATTATTTTACTGAACAAACAGATAGTGCTGAAATTGATGCAATAGAGGACAATGCAAAGAGTAGAACAGAAGATGGCTCTGTTAAAGAGCATGATCTTTATCCATTATTATCTAAATTTTTATGGTCAGAGCTTGCAGTTTATAGCAAACGCATTAATGAGAAATGTTCTCGTAATAAACATGGTGCAGGCGGAAATAAATGGCTTTATCCAGATCTCGTAGGGATGCAAGATTTAAGCAAGGAATGGAATCGTGAAATCAAAGACTGTGTTTTGCAATATTTTGATAAAAAGACAAAGCTTTGGTCTTTTGAAGTAAAAATTCTCATCAATCGTTCAAATTTACGAAAAGCATTTTTTCAAACAGTTAGTAATTCTTCATGGGCTAATTTGAGTTATTTAGTTGCTAGTGAAATTGAAGGAGTTGATACATTAAAAGAGCTTCGGATGCTTTCAAGTTTGCATGGAATTGGATTTATAAGACTTAATAAGGAAAACTCTTCCGAGAGTGAGATCTTAATTCCTGCCAAAGAACGTAGTGATATTGATTGGGATACTGCTAATAGATTAGTGGAGGAAAACAAAGATTTTCTTGATTATATTAAGCTCATTCGTCAATTTTATCAAACTGGTGAGATGCGTCCTCTAGATTGGGATCATATGTATCTATGAGGGGTATTTTTTAAAAGACTCTATTGTTTAAAAGTCTTTTTTCAGAATGATGAAAAATTACTCTAACTATTTTATTTGTCTTATTATATTGGTATAATATGTTGATTTACTAATGATAATTAGTCTTTAAACTTAAATGAGGGGAATGAATATCCTAGTATTCAATCCTTTCAAACCATCTCATATTGATATTGTATCAATTAAAATTTTTCTCACGTACCTCATGAGTAGGGTTGAGTAGGGGAAGAGTAAAAATTCTGTTTTAAGCCTGTTCTATTTTGTGCATTGAGCGTGATTCCATTAGATACTAGACTTAATGATTATAATTTATTATAAATTTGCTATTATAGAGGGTGAAATTCGACTTTTTTGCTTTGTTTACATCAAGCATAGAAAATATTACTTCCTCATATTGAAGTCTTCTTACGGAGAATTTACACTACTATTTCTTTAATTTCCATTGCTGTTCGTTTTGATGATTACTAAGCTTTTTGTTATCCGAAGTAAACATTCAAAAAAACATTAATTTTATAAAATATTCACATAGTTTACTCAATTTCTTGAAATAGATTTAAAAAATAAATTTCTCTCACACCTTATGGTAAAGGAAGTGTGTACTGTCGCAGTCTGCCACAATACTCTCTTTATTTTTCAATAATACCGCACGCTAAACGTGCACCACCTCCGCCAAGCGGTAATGGTTTATCTGATTGATTATCAGCCCCTAAATGAATGACTAAAGAGCGCCCTTTAATTTCAGAGATTTTTTTTAATCGTGGAGCAAGAACGCTCATTATGGCATATCCCTGCTTATCAACATAAAGTGCTGGTAAATCACCAAGATGACCATTGACATTATAAGGTCCTAAATGTTTTCCGGTATGTTCCGGATCATAATGTCCACCTGCGCTTCCACCAATTATGCCATCTTTTGTATCACATGAAGGATTTACATGTACATGAAAACCATGCATTCCTTCTGATAAAGTAGATAAATTAGGGATGAAAATCAAACCGTATGTGGTTTCTTCAATTTTAATGCTACCAATAGCCTTTTTGGAATTGTTATATTCTAATTTATAAATATTTACTTGTTTTGATAGTGCTAATGCAGAATTTTTATGAATTAAAAATGCCATAAAAAACAATAATGATAATAATATTTTTTTCATAAAATACCTTTATAATTATATTTTAATATATTGTTGTCTATAAATAACAATCTATATTAATGATATATTATATAAATGTCTTAAATTTAACTTTAAGAAAAATAATTTACATAGAAATATTCTGTTATTAGAAAGAGCAAATAAATTAAAGTGTGTTTATATATATTTCTGAACATAACTTTTATTTTTTGATCTATAAAAAATACAGCTTTTATGGATGGATAATTATATCTCACTTACATTTCTTCAAGAGATGCTTTTAAAAAATCTACTTTTTGAGGTATAATAAGAAATTAAATAAGGAATTTTAGTAAGTTAGCTATTATTTCATTTATAATATGATGATCGTTTCATCAAAAAAAGAACATATAATTTGTTGATGATTTAATTGTTTTTCATAGAAAAAATGACGAGAAATTTCTATTCATTATGAAATTTATAAGAGAAAAAATTATTATGATTCATATAAATTTCCCAATAAAATACAGCATATACCGACACTCCCTCCCATTCCTGATCCTATCAGTGCTCCTATTATTATTCCGGAAGAAAGTGCTACTCCTATACCCATTGCGATAACTGGACCAAATCCTGGAAGAGCAATATAACCATAAGCTGCAAGAGTTGCCGCGATAGCTCCTGATATGCTACCATTTAAACCGCCAATGAAAGAAAATTCTTTAATAGAATGGCAGTACTTTTTTAATTTTTTTTTCTTACAGCTGTGAAAAGAAACGTTGCTGTAAGTTTTTAAATCAATCATATTCTTTTCTTTCATTTTGAATGCTAACTGTTCCTGAATAGTCAACGGATACGAAAAAATGGGACTTTTTAAATTTTACTAAAGCACGCCAGATACCATTGTCATCTAAGCGCAATCGTTTAATATTCTCAAAACCATTTTGCATAAGACAATTTTTAACTTGTGAAGCAGTAAATGAGTTCTGACCTATTTTAGTGACCTTTTGAGTAGAGCTATAGGTAAAGGTTTGACAATAAGGAAGGTGAAAAACTTCACTTATTGAAGTCGTGACTATCAACGAGACACATGCAATCATTATAAAAAAAGTACTTAATTTCAAAAAATTATTTAGTGTCATCTTGTTACCATTTGTTGAAACAACACTTCATTAACCTCTGTGTTACTAACAGGTTCCAAAGATGATTTTATTTTTAATATTATACTTAACAATAAAAATTTTTGAAAATATATTGATTAAATAAAACTGTTTTTATTTATTTTCTTATTAAAATTAATTTAATGAAATAAATTTTTCAAAACGGTATTATTTTTCATTTTATTTATAGTTCTAAATTTAACAGCTATGATTTAGCAAGATATCTTTATAATTTAATTTGTAGTCTATAATTCAGTTTTCTCTTATTTCATATCAACATACTAAATAATATAATAATTTTTAATAAAAAATAATTTACAGTTATATTAATTAAACATTTTATTATTATAAATAAATCAATAAATATAATTAATTATTTTAATATAATTTGTTACTTCTTAGAAATAACAAAAATATTTTTTTACATCAGTAATAGATATGATTCAAAATACAATTTATTATTTTTTATCTTACGTTATTATTCATTATTGCTTAGTAGAGCTGTTTTGATGATTTTGTTGGAAATATTTGCATAATTTCCTTGAATCCATAACCAGGATACATTCCTTCGCGCATAAATAAATTACGTAATGGTGGGAAACTATGCAACAAACCAAGCCCAATGCTTCGTATGATATGAACAGGCAACATATGAGAAAGTAGAGCAGAGTTCAGTGTATGAACAGCTCCACTTCGGATTAATATATCTGGTTTGCGGCATTTGTTATAATGTGCAACAATCATTTCAGAGTTAGAATTGGATATTTTATTGGGTAAAATATCAATTAAAGTTTGGACATCACGGAATCCTAAATTCAATCCCTGTGCCCCAATAGGGGGAAAAACATGAGCGGCTTCACCCACTAAAATTGTTCGATTAGCAGCAAAATGATGAGAAAGAAGTCCGAAAAGCGGCCATGCTTGAATTGATGTTTCTAAGCTTAGCTTTCCAAGCATTGATTGCATTTGGTTTTCGATCATTTTTGCAATTGTTTTTGGTTCTATATTTAATAATTCCTCAGCGCGGGAAGGATGAACAACCCATACAAGACTAGATCTTCGTCCTGGTAGTGGAACCTGTGTAAATGGACCGTGTTCTGTATGAAATTCAGTTGATGTATTTTGATGAGAAAACTCATGAGAAAAGTTGAGAACAAGTGCTTTTTGGGGATAATTCCACTGTTTGACACTTATCCCTGCTGCGGCACGTGTAAGAGAGTGACGTCCATCAGCTGCAACAACAAGTGGTGCTTGAATAATTCTATGATCAGCAAGAGTAATGCATACATGGTTTTTTGTGTGATGAACAGATTTGGCTGCAGAAACAAATCTTGTAATATTGGGCGTATGTGTAACAGCGTCGACTAAAGCACTGTTCAATTTTACATTAGGTATATTATAGCCAAAAGCTTTTTCGCCAATTTCAGTAGAAGAAAAATGCACCGTAGGAGCATGCACAATTCTAGAAGTTATATCTATAATTCTCATGGACGATAAAGCAGCTGCATGTTTTTGAAGATTATCCCAAATATTGAGTTTTTGAAGCATGCGTATTGCAGGCATCATAAGAGCCGTTGTCCGTAACTCATCTGTATGAGCAGGGGGCCCAACAAGAAAAACAGAAAGCCCCTTCTGTGCAAGACTCAGCGCGGCTAACATTCCGACAGGACCTGCACCAATAACAGCAATATCTTTATGCTCTTCCTTTTCAAATATCACAACGATTTGAACCTTTATTCATTGAGAAAATATTTTAACATTTCCAAATGATCTCTCTCTTTTTATTATATGAAGCTCTTCTATTATTATAGTATGTAATAAATAATGCGATATAAAAAAGTAACCTTTTTATGATTTTTTTAAATGCTGAGTTATATCATCGTTAAAAAATGGCGTATTGATAGATGGTTGAAGACTTTAAAAACGAGGATAAGAAAACCTTGAAACGTAAATTAACAAAGAAAATCAAAACAAATGCTAAATTATTACGCCATAAAAAAGTAACAATGCCACAAGCAAAGGCCTTTTCCGTTCATTTACTAACAGCTTCGGGATCATTTTTAGCGTTTCTTTCTCTTATATCAGCCTCTCAAAAAGAATGGACAGCTATGTTCTGTTGGCTTGGGCTTGCTCTTCTCGTTGATGGTATAGATGGACCAATTGCACGCAAACTTGATGTTAAGTACGTTCTTCCAACATGGTCTGGAGAGCTGTTAGATAATATTATTGATTACGTGACTTATGTCTTAATTCCTGCCTTTGCACTCTATCAAAGTGGTTTCATGGGGGTAGGATTATCATTTTCATTGAGTGCAATTATTGTTATTTCATCTGCTATTTATTATGCAGATACTAGTATGAAAACCAAAGAAAACTTTTTTAAAGGATTTCCTGTTGTTTGGAATATGATGATTTTTACGCTTTTTGTCGTCAGACCAGGAGAGTGGATTACTTTTATCATTATTGTTTTATCGGCGATTATATCTTTTTTGCCAATTTATTTTATTCATCCAGTAAGAGTCCTTCGTTTACGTAGAATTAATTTTCCCATTTTTCTCTTATGGTGTTTTTTTGGTATTTCTGCCTTCTTTTATCAACTAGAGGCTCCCTATTGGGTTAAAATAGGAATTTCGGTAACAGGAATTTATATATATTGTATTGGCGCAATCATGCAAATATTTCCTAAACTTGGGGCAAAAAGTATAAAAAAACAATGAAATAATTGTTTTAAGAAGGGTGTGAGATGCAAATTAATTTTGGAGCAGATGATGATATTTCTTTTACGAAAGAAGGGCGTGCTGGTATTATAAAGCTCACACGTCCTTCAGCATTAAACGCTCTTAATCAACGAATGGTTTCAGCTTTAAAAAAAGCTCTCAGAACATGGGAAACAGATGATAATGTTTCTTGTGTCTTAATTGAAGGGGAAGGGCGTGCTTTTTGTGCTGGTGGAGATGTTGTAGAAATCTATCATATGGGGAAAAGTGCTGCTGCTTGTCAATACTTTAGAAATGAATATAGTTTAAATGCTTATATCAAACATTTTTCAAAGCCCTACATTTCTTTCTTAAACGGTATTTGGATGGGAGGAGGGGTAGGTATTTCTCTCTATGGCTCGCATCGAATTGTTACAGAAAATACAGTTTTTGCTATGCCAGAAGGTGCGATTGGATTTTTCCCAGATGTAGGTGCAAGTTTTTTCTTACCATCTCTTCCCAATCATTTTGGTATCTATCTTGCATTAACGGGCGCACGTATAAAGTGGGGAGATTGCTTAAATTTAGGATTAGCAACACACGCCGTTGCTGAAACTGAATTCGATATGATTAGAAAAGCTGTTATTGAGCAAGGAGATCCTACTTTAGCTTTAAACGAGCGAGCAATTACAAAAGACTATGAAACAAGTCATGAAATACGTTGTATTATTAACACTTGTTTTAGTGCACATACCTTAGAAGAATGTCTTGAGTTGCTACATAAAAAAAGCAATGAAGATGTTTTATTTGCTAAAGAATGTTATGATATTTTGCAGTCACGTTCTCCAACAAGTTTAAAAGTTATCTGGAAACAAATGAAACAAAATTCATCTCAAACGTTGGAAGATTGTATGAAAATTGAAAACCGCATAGCGTATCATATGATTCATTCACATGATTTTTATGAAGGTACACGTGCTATGTTAATCGATAAGGATAAAAGACCTCAATGGCAACCAGATAAACTTTCAAATGTGACAGATGAAATGGTAGATTCTTACTTCCAACCTGTTGAACAAGAGTTATTATTGTGAAAAATAATTCTCACAAACAGATTTCAAAAATCAATTTAATCTATAACTGTTACTTACGGTTTTTGGCATTTATTTGCTTAGTTCTAGGTATTTGTTATTGGATACGCCTTGTTGGGGTTTTTCCAGGTATTCTATGGCGTTTTGATCTTATGCCTTGGCAGTGGCAATTTGCATCAGCTATATTGGCTATTCTCTATCCTATTGCCTTAGTTGGACTTTGGATGTATTCACTATGGGGTATCATTGTGTGGTGTATTGCAGCGTTGATTGAAGCAATAACAATATATTATTCCGATTTTATTTATCAGCCATTTGTACCATCATTTCATGGAATATTGTTTTTAGCTTTTATAGTACTACAAATTGTAATTATTTTTTTTAAAAGAGTAAAAAATAAAAAAACATTGTGATTAAAATTTTCGAGCCAGAATAACAGGCTCGATTTTCGATCTTAGTTAACTTAAGTAGCTCATTTTAAAGCTTCGTTCCTCAAAACGCTGATGCTAGCTATACTTTTCCATAAAGTTCCATAATATATATTATGCGATAATATGATGCAGAAGATAAATCCTTTATCCAAAAAGAAAACCCTCCTTTAAAACATCATCATATTTATATCATACAATTTACTTTTAAAATAAAATTTGGTCTTTAAAGTACATTCCTTAAAGACCAAAAATAGTGATAGTGATAATGAAATTACGTATAATAAAACTAAGAAAAATTATTGTGCTATTTGACAACGTTTCGTACGTGCAAGATCACTCAAAACAGCATTACGGTTATTTAAAGCTGAAATTTCATTACTTTCACTGGATTTAGGATCTATAAAAAACAAAGCAGGAAGAAATACAAGACTTGTTGCTGCTAAAGCCGCATTTTTATTTCTTGCTTTATAACGCTCTCTAATTGTAGCATCGATTTGGCGCTTATTAGCAAAAAATTCCCGTTGAATATCAGAACAACTCATTGTTCCATCATGTAATGTGGTAACTGGAATATTTTTTTCTAAACGCCCCCCACATGCTGTCAAAAAAAACGCTAAAACGACAATACATACACCCCATTTAAAATTTTCTTTATACATAAAAACCTCACTTTTAACACAAAATGTTTTTAATGAGATTTAAATAGAGCAAAAGTAAGATTAAAATTTTAACAAATATACTATCAACAAAAATATATTTCGTTAATAAGTTCACGCATCTGTTTAAAAAGTAAGACCTTGATATGCAGGTTTTACATAGGATGGGACGTAATTTACGACCACATTGTAATTATGTGTGAGTAGAGCTTCAATGATGAGAACATCCAAATCCATTAATTTCGATTTGGTCTTTAAGGTATATTCCTTAAAGACCAAAAAATGAAATTACATATGATAAATAAGAAAAATTACTGTACTATTTTACAACGTTTCATACGTGCAAGATCACTCAAAACAGCATTACGATTATTTAAAGCCGAAATTTCATTGCTTTCACTGGATTTAGGATCCATAAAAAATAGAGCAGGTAAAAATACAACACCTGCCGCTGCTAAAGCTACATTTTTATTTCTTGCTGTAGAACGCTCTCTAATTGTATCATTAATCTGACGTTTATTAGCAAAAAACTCCCGTTGAATATCGGCACAACTCATTGATCCGTCATGTAATGTTGTCGTTGCAATATTTTTTTCTAAACGCCCCCCACATGCTGTTAAGGAAACCGCTAAAACCACAATACATACACCCCGCTTAAAATTCTTATACATAAAAACCTCATTTTAAACATAAAAAAGTAACATTTATGTCAAAAATAAAACAAAATAAAGGATAATCTTCAAAAAACTTTATTTAACGTAAAATATTGTATGAATAAGCTTATGCAGTTGTTTCGAAAGTAAGACCTTGATATGCAGGTTTTACATAGGATGGAACGTAATTTATAACCTTATTGTAATCCAGCGATCTGTCCATATGTGTGAGTATTGCTTGTTTCGGCTTTAAATATTCTATCCACTGTAATGCTTGATCAACAGAAAAATGACTCGGATGGGATTTAAATTGAAGAGCTTCAATGATGAGAACATCCAAATCCATTAATTTGGATAAAGTTTTTTCAGGAAATTCACTAACATCCGTACAATAGGCAACATTCCCAATCCGAAAACCTAAGGAATGAATGTTTCCGTGGTGTTGTAAATGTGTATTGACGCTTATTTCTCCACCCTGCCCCTGAATAATAAATTGGCTATCTTCATTGATAAGATGCTCTTTTAAAATGGGAGAATAAGATGAATCTTTTGGAGTTTGAAAACAATATCCGAAAGCACTTTTGAGATGCTCTAGTGTAAATCTGTCGGCATAGATATCTATTAAACATTTTTGTGCAAGTGCATAGCTGCGTAAATCATCAATACCGTGGATATGGTCTGCATGAGAATGCGTGTAAAGAGCAGCATCAAGATGGCTTACACGCGCATCGATCATTTGTGAGCGAAAATCTGGACCTGTATCAATAACGATCGTTGTTTTGCCTCCTGAAGGTTTAATACGTTCAACTAATAAAGAACTTCTGTAGCGTTTATTTTTAGGGTTATTCGGATCACATGTTCCCCAATCACCATTAGGTCTTGGCACTCCTGGAGAAGGACCACAACCTAATATTGTAAATCGGTATTGATCACACATATCTTTTGCCTTATTTCATTTTGCTAAATAAACGAAAAGCATTACGCGTTGTTATTTGAGCTGTTTCTTCAATGCTTAAGCCAATTGTTTCAGCCAAAACAGCTGCTGTATAACATACAAAAGATGGTTCATTTGTTTTGCCCCGATGGGGACTAGGTGCTAAAAATGGAGCATCTGTTTCCACTAACAAATGCTCATGGGGCACAATTTTTGCTATTTCACGGATTTCAAGTGCGTTTTTAAAAGTAAGAATACCCGAAAAAGAAATATAACCACCAAGTTCAATTCCAGCACGAGCAAGTTGCATTCCAGACGAATAACAATGGAGGATAAAGGGAAAAGCTCCTTCTTTTGTCTGTTCACGTAATATTTTCTCCATATCGATATCGGCATTGCGTGAATGTATAACAAGAGGAATCTGTGTTTCTCGAGAAGCAATGATATGTTCTTGAAAAACTTTCTTTTGCTCTTCTGGTGTAGAGTAATCATAATGATAATCAAGGCCCCCTTCCCCAAACGCAACAATTTTAGGGTGATTCGAGAGCTGTATAAGCTCTTCCGCTGTAATATTTTGTTCTTCATGCGCGTGATTGGGGTGTGTTCCAACGGAACAAAAGACTTGATCATAGCTTTGCGCAATGGCTAACAGTTTATCTAACTTATGAACATGGGTTGAAATTGTTATCATACGTTTAACGTCAGTATCTAAAGCCCGTTGGATAACATTATCCAAATCTTGTGAAAAGTCTTCAAAATCAAGATGACAATGTGTATCAATCAACATGATGAGTATCTTCTTTCTTCAAGATATAACGAGGAAAAATTGGTTCTGGTGGTGGAAGATCAAGCCCTTCTTGAATTTTTGAATGACTTATATGATACAATAACCGATCATCTTCAGCAACCGCAAGGCTATCAAGAAGTTTCGCTGCTGATTGGGGTATGAAAGGCAAAAGCATAATTCCTATTCTCCGCAAGATTTCTACAGTTATATAAAGAACTGTAGAAAATCGTTCTCGATCGTTTTTACGTAAACTCCAAGGTTGTTCGTTGGCAAAATAGCGATTGGCATCTGCTACAATTGAAAAAATAGCTGAAAGTGCTAAATGCATACTATAAGAAGACATAGCTTGGTGTACAGTTTCAAGTACTTGAAGAGATTGTTCTAAAAGCTGTTTATCTTGAGCTAAAAATGAAGCTGGTTTCGGGACTTGTGCATTACAATTTTTGGCAATCATAGACAAACAGCGCTGTGCTAAATTACCAAGATCGTTAGCAAGATCAGCATTAATACGGTTCACAAGGCTTTCATGACTATAACTACCATCTTGTCCGAATGGCACTTCACGGAGAAGGAAATAACGGACCTGATCAAGACCATAATGATCAACCATTTCAAAAGGATCAACGACATTTCCAATAGATTTTGACATTTTTGCACCACGATTAAGTAAAAAACCATGTGCAAAAATATTTTTAGGCAATTCAATTCCAGCAGACATTAAAAATGCCGGCCAATAGACTGCATGAAAACGAATAATATCCTTACCAATAATATGCGTATTTGCAGGCCAAAAATCACGTTTTTTTGAATTTTCATTGAAAAAACCTATTGCTGATAGATAATTTGTAAGCGCATCAACCCAGACATACATCACGTGCTTTGGATTCTCAGGAACAGCAATTCCCCAGTTAAAACTTGCGCGTGAAATAGAGATATCTTTTAAACCTGATTTGATAAAACTTATAATTTCATTACGCCGCTCAAATGGAGCAATAAAATCAGGATGTTTTTCATAATATTCAAGAAGAGCCTTTTCATAATGAGAAAGTCTAAAAAAATAACTTTCTTCTTCATTCCATTCAACTGGAGAGCCTAATTCTTTCTCACGACGGATGTTGTCTGCTCCAATTTCCGTATCTTTTTCTTCATAATAGGCTTCTTGGCGAACCGAATACCACCCCGTATAACGACCGAGATAAATATCGCCATTTGCTTCCATCTTTTTCCAAATTTCTTGACAAGCTTGATAATGGCGTTCTTCTGTCGTACGGATAAAATCATCGTTAGAACAATTTAATACTGCAAGCATTTTTTGAAACACCGCACTATTACGATCTGCAAGTTGCTGAGGTGTCATGCCTAATGCAGCTGCGGTTTGTTGCATCTTGAGACCATGCTCATCTGTACCAGAAAGAAAAAATACATTTTTTCCATTTAACCGTTGAAAGCGGGCTAAAACATCGCTTGCAATGGCACTATAAGCATGTCCAATATGTGGAGCACCATTAGGATAAAAAATGGGAGTTGTTATGTAATATGTGTCACGCATGTCATACTCGTTGTAAAACGCTATAAATAGAAGATATAATGACATAACGCTTGTTCATCGCATTGTCACGGAAAAACTAATTCTCATGAATGATCTTATGAACTTTAAAAAGTAAGTTAATAACAAACTGCTTTTTATCGAGATTAAACAGTTGTATTTCCTCTATTTCTTGATGAATCTCCTGCCATTTTTCCGCATATTTTTTTGAGAGAAATAAGTCTCCCTTTTCAACGAGCATGATAGCTTTTTTTTGAATTTTATTAAGAATTTCATCACAAAATTGTTGAAATTGGAATGTAGAAGAAGCAGATGAAAATGTTTGTGCAAGAGTATGTACAATTGTTGCGTTACAAACAGGTTTCTCTAGGAGAGCATCAATTGTTTTAATAACTTCAAGACCGCCATGGCAAATAAGTAAAGCGGCTTTTCGAGGACTTCCTTTAGATTTTTTAATAATCATTTCAATTGTTTTTTCATCAGGTAAATCCTGATCGGCGAAAATATGTATAATAACTTTTTTCATTTCATCGTTATTCAACGGACGAAAAGAAATTTTTTGACACCGTGAATGGATTGTTGGAAGCAATTTTCCTGAAGAATGTGCGATAATAACAAATAACGTTTTTGTAGGTGGTTCTTCAAGTATTTTGAGAATTGCATTTGCTGCATTTCTATTCATATCATCTGCAGAATCAATAATAACAATACGCCATCCATTATCTTGCGATGTTCGACTTAAAAAATGCATAATATCACGGATATCATCAACGAGTATTCCTGTTTTAAACTTTTGTGTTTTCACATCAAATCGACGTGAAATATACAAAAGACCAGGGTGACTTCCTTGTGTAATTTGGCGCCATGGGGTAGAATAAGGATCGGGTTTCAAGAAAGAACTCTGTTGAAAACTTAAAATGTTCCAAGCAAGATGAAAGGCTAATGTAGCCTTTCCAATCCCGTATTCTCCTTCAAATAATAATGCATGATGCAAACGCTCTTCTTTAAGCATTTGTGTCAAAAAATGACGCACATCCTCATGACCAAAGATAACATTGTTCTGGGATGGTGATAAAATTGTATCAATATCATCATATTGGCGTAAGGTATTTAAATTACTCATGAAAGCTGATCCAACAATACCTGATGACAAATATTTTTTATTTGATGAGCAATAGCTTCCACTGAGCCAGTGGCATCAATGACTCGAAATCTATGGGGTTCTTGTTTGGCCAATTGAAGAAAAGCCTGACGTCTTTGTTCTTGAATTTCCAACTGATCTTTTTCAAAATAATCAATTTCTTCTGTTTTTTTTCTTCGTAAATTTGCACGCTTCATACCACACATTGCTGGCATATCTAATAAAAATGTTAAATGAGGCAAAATACCATTGAGCGCAATACACTCTAAAACAGAAAGAAGAGAAGAACTGACTCTATTATTGAGTCCTTGATAAACGCGTGTAGAATCAATAAAGCGGTCACATAAAACGATTTTACCTTTTTGCAAAGAAGGTGCAATAACTTCATGAAAATGGTCAGCGCGTGCAGCTGTAAACAAAACAGCTTCAATCAACGGTCCATACTGTTGCGCCTGCCCCGACAACAAAATATGCCGGATTGCTTCTGCTCCTGGCGTTCCTCCTGGTTCTCGTGTTGTAACAACATCATAACCTTGGTGAGAGAGAGACTCAGCAAGTAAAGAAATCTGCACCGTTTTTCCTACCCCCTCCCCTCCTTCGAATGTAATAAAATAACCTGACACGTATGACCTTAACCTTATTAGCGCGTAACTACAAATATTTCCGTAACCATCCAATTGTTATTTCATAGAATGCATTTTTTACTTTTGCAAAGAAACTTCCTTCCTGAATATTCATTCCGGCAAAAACTAGTTTTTCCAGAAGAACCTTTTTATCTTCTAAAATTTGAATAACACCAACTGATTGCCCAGAAACGATGGGGGCTTTCAATGGACCATGATATTTAATTTTTGCTTTAACATTTACTTTTTTTTCATTCGAAAGCATAAAACTTATTGGTGTTTTAACAATGAGTGGAACAAAATTTTTCTTACCACCGTAAACAGAAGCACGACCAACCGTTTCTTCTTTTGTGAAAATTGTTTTGAGATCAAATGCCGTCATCCCCCATTGAAGAATGCGTTCTATTTCTTTTGTATATTTTTTACCATCTTGCAAACCATTGATTGCTAAAAAAAGCCGTCGATGATTTTTAGAAATGGTGGCAACCATTGAAAAACCTTCTTTTTCACTGTAGCCAAAACCAAATCCTTCTACACCAATTTCCTTAGAAATAAGAGGATTTTTATTACGTTGAAAAATATTATTCCATGTAAAATGAGGCTCACAATAAAGTGCATAATAATCCGGATATTCCTGAACAATATGACGTGCTAATATAATCATATCACGCACAGTTACAAATTGTCCCTCTTCGGGTAGCCCTGTAGCATTAACAAAATGACTCTGAGATAATCCGATTATTTTTGCGCGCTGATTCATCAGTTTTACAAAATGATCTTCATGTCCTGATATTCCTTCAGCAAGAATAATAGCAGCATCATTTCCATTCACAATAATTAAACCACGTAAAAGATCAGAAACACTGATTTCTGTCTTTATCTTTGCAAACATAGTGGTTGTACCGGAAGGTGCTCCACCTTTGCGCCAAGCATTTTCACTGACCTTGAATTTCTGCGTACTTTTTAATAATCCTTTTTTTAATTGATGAAATACAACTTCTGCTGTCATCAATTTTACTAATGAAGCAGGAAAAAAAGGAATATCACTTTGTTTTTCATAAAGTATTGTCTCTGTATCATCATCGAGTAATAACAGTTGTGATGCGGGAGTTTGAAAATCTTGTGCTCTCCCCCACGTATCAAATGCCAATACTCCCCATAATATCAATAAGATCCTTAATGCTGTATACATAGCTGCTCCTCCCATCCCAAAGATCAACATAAAGAATCTTATATAGGAAAAAACTTTTTGATTTCTGAAAATTGAGGAATTATTTACAACTCATAAAAAGATTTTATTTTCATTTAGCTTTAGAAAAAATAATATGACACGTTTTTTATCTTCCATGTAGGTTCAGTTTAACATTTTAAATGTATGAGAGACAAAAGATTTTTTCCTATTTTTATTGATAGTATTTTGATTTGTTATGATAAATTATCATTTTAAAATTGAAGCTAACTCAAAATACTGTAAGATTCTCTCATCCCCTCTTCTCATATTGAATTCATTAAAAATCGCTTACTTACGGGTCATAAGTAGGGTTCGTATATGGATAAAAATTATTAAAAAAGAGAGTAAAAATACTTCTTATAAACCTCTCAAGTGTTAAGAATTATCGCACAAAACATTGGGGACTTGCAAAGTGTATGATGGTGTCGATTTATATCTTCATAAGTGTAAAGATGCTGATGTCTAAAGGCGTTAACAGTTATACCATTCACAGGCGCTGTCGCAAAATAGGCTTGTAGCGTGTTAAAGTATGTCTCTTTTAAATAAGTCCATGAATTGGCAATGTAAGTGTATTTTGTTTGAGACGCTCTGTTTTTCGTGAGGGAACTTACTCCATTAAAGAACATGATAAACAAAAGCATGAGATAATGCATAATCTTTTCATAAGATATTACCGTAGATACTTTAGAAAGATGCAAGGCCGAATCAAAAGAGAATATTTTTTTACTTGTTAAGCTTTTTATTCCTCTCAAATCGATTGTACAAGTTGTTTTAGAGATTACACAAACAGACTGACACAATAATTTACCTTCGTCTAGCAAAAGCTATTACAGCAAGAAAAGTACACGCTTTATTAAGCAAGCAATATCATAAAACGACGAATAGACCAGCAATGGAGTGGAAAGTCCGTACTGAATTTATAATAATAGAACCCAACCACGCTTTTTGAAAAGGACAAAGCGCTTTAAGATAAAAATCCTACACTAAATCCGTAATTTCTTACCTTTTTTACTAGAAAATTATATAGATAAAAAATCAATGCATTTTTTCTTAAAACAGTTGTAGCCAATTAACCTTTGTTTTTTTATTTAGCTTATTCATAGAAGCAACTTGATCGAATGGTATCGGCTTATCAACCATGATAGGACCAATTTCTGGCAATTTAACTGCAACAGTTTTATTACGTTGTTCTTGTTCAACAGCAGCTGCTTTAGCTATTTCTTTTTTGTTCCTTGTATTGCGCTGCTCTTTTAACAAAACAGTTTCTCTTTTTTTCGCAACATTTTCCAACGCTAATGAATATGGGGCAGCATTTCCAGGAGTATAAGAGGACATTAAATATGCAGCATCATAATAGCCAACAGGTGCTTCAGCAATATATTCTACTTTAACATCTGCGACCCCCCTATCTACATACCCCAATATTGCCGCAGCTTGCCTTGATAAATCAATGATTCTGTCTTTCATAAAAGGTCCGCGATCATTCACTCTAACAACGATTGAAGACCCATTTTTCAAATTAGTAACACGAGCATAGCTAGGTAAAGGCATTGTAGGATGAGCAGCAGTCAAAAGATTCATGTCATAAATTTCACCATTGGCAGTTAAACGTCCATGAAAATCTGAACCATACCATGATGCTTCGCCAACACGTTTATAAGTTGGATCACTTTGAGGATAATACCACTTTCCTTTTATTTGATAAGGTTTACCAACAATCGCTCGTCCACGCTTTTTTTCTTCCGATTGATTCTTCTTATTGGATACTTGTTGAGGTAGTACAGAAGTGTTTACGTTAATTGGTTTATTATGATAGGAATCTTTTATTGAAAAATTCATAGTTTGGCTTGCGCAACAAGATACCAGTGACTGAGAAATGACAATCATAGAAAACAATTGAAGTGTTGGTTTAATCATAAAAGTAATTTTCTTTTTTCTATTTGAAGGCATCTATTCAGTCCACTTATTTCTGTTAAGCACTACTGTAAAAACCACATCACGCTTTTTGTACGCAACGGAAGAATTTACGTTTTTAAATGATTCCCCTCGCGTATATACCACTCTTGAATTGGCCCCTTTTATCAAGAAATTAACGTATTGTTAACCTTTTTATGGTTTTTATACAAAATAAATGTACTATAGTAGATGTTAAAAAGATTAAAAGTTAAATAAATCAACATCTTATAGAAAATTCATTTCATAATATAAGTGTGAATAAGTGGTAATTTTAGCAACTTGTTTTGCGAATCATGTAATGCAGTGGGTATTAAAAAATCAACCTATGGATTGAGAAAATTAGAAACCACATGTGCTGCCAACGCAGGTACAATCCTATCGTAATCTTAAAGCTCTTTTTTATTGGACAGGAGACAACATAGCATCGCTCTATTCCAAAACAGCTGATAGAAAATGACAGGTTATAGAATCAACAAAAAACTTCAAAAAGAATAGAAACAAGAAAGATTCTTAAATTTTTTATAGACTATTGATATTAATTTAAATTTGGTGAGCGCGCAGGGATTCGAACCCTGGACCTACTGATTAAAAGTCAGTTGCTCTACCAGCTGAGCTACGCGCTCTCATACAAGCTATCTAGTTTACACACTATCTAATTTGTAGAAAGTGAAGGGAACATACGGTTGACTTTCCATTTGGTCAACACCTTTTGGAGAAAAATATTATTATTTTCTTCAATTATCAATAATTTTTCGTTTTCACCCCTTTACTTCATCATTGTATAAGTACTCTTTAATCTTATTTTTGAAGTTTCAATAAAGGAAAAATTTTACTGCAAAATATTGCATAGATTCGAAGCGTTAAAATTATGAGAAATTACCCCCCTTCCCCTCACATGGGTTGTTGAGCATAATGGGTAGAGAAGAAAAAATACCTTTTATTATAATATTATTTTTATATCTTAGTGTTCAATTTTTAAATATAAATACAGATTTATAAGATAATATATTGATTTATAATAATTTACCATTTTTTTCACTTGAGTGAGAAGTCTCAAATACTGTAAGCTTATCTCATTTCAAACCTTTTTTATATTGAAACAATAAAAAGGATTTTCTTAACCAATATAAGTGAGAGAATAAAACTATAAAAAAGAAATGAAAATACCTTTTATGCCTCCTTTCAATAATCAAAATTTATCGCAACATTAGGGTTCATGAAAATAGTATATAGCAGTTGACACGTTAGACCTGAAAATGGAACAATGAGCAACAATGGCATTTTGAGAGTATAATTTTATTTATGCATAATGAATATATAACGAAAGCCAGTTTATCCTATAGAATAAAGTAGATATGAAGCAAAATTTAGTCTCATTGAAAATATCTCGAATGACTATAAATTGTGTTCACTATTAGAGCTGTAGATAATTTTACTAAGAATAAAAAAGCAGAAATAATATGCAGTATGTAAAATGATTTTAAATACCCATAGAGAGTTCTAAATATATAGAATGCCTTCTATTTAACTTTTTTATATCAGAAATTACAAAACATGTAGATATATTTTTAGAAGAAAAGGATAATACTGGTCATAAAATTTGGTGTTAGACAATTCAGTCAGAACTATAAAGTATATATATACATTATTTAATATTAATATATATAGTATATAAATAATAATTTAAATATATCGATAAATAAACATATTGATTTATTAAATGATAAGATCAAAAACAAAGAAAATAATTTTTATTTGGCGATAAAAATTGTAAAAGTGCTATATATACATGTATTTTTACTTTACTAATTTTTATTATTTTGATTGGAATATTGAATGTTAACATGTAAACAATATGAGCTACTCTTGTTTATTCATAACCATATAAAAGAAACTGGTGTTCCTCCTTCTTTTGAAGAAATGAAAAATGCATTAGAACTTTCTTCAAAGTCTGGTATTCATAAGCTCATTATAGCCTTAGAACAACGAGGTTTTATACGTCGCTTGCCCAATCGTGCTCGTGCTGTGGAGGTGATTCGACTCCCTGAAAAAATAACATTTAACCTTTCTTTAGCACGTAAAATTTCTCCCAGTATGATAGAAAGAAAGAAAAGGGAAATATCAAAAAGCTTGAGTCCCTTTGATGAAGAAGAAAAAAAAAATATCACCATTCCTATTATGGGACGTATTTCTGCGAGCGTACCCGCCTCTGCTATACTGCAACAAATAAACAGCCTTTCTCTTCCACTCGATATGGTTAATACAGGTGAGCACTACGCATTAGAAGTTAAAGATGATTCTATGATGGAGGCTGGTATCCTTGATAAAGATACGATCATTGTGAAACGTCAAAATACAGCAATAACAGGTGAAATTATTGTTGCGTTTATTGATAAAAAAGAAGCCACATTAAAACGTTATCGACGCAAAGGAGCTTCTATTGCATTAGAAGCCGCAAATCCTCATTATGAAGTACGGACATACGAATCCGAGCGTATAGAAATACAAGGAAAACTTACCGGACTTATTCGCAAATATTAAAAAATAAACCTTATAGTACGCGATAGATATCGCAGTAAGAAGCTATTGAGTATTTTTTTTATTGTGCCACACGCAATTGACTTCTTCTCCACAGCCAAAGGATGCCCCCAATTCAGTTTATAAACAATCCAGATCCTTATCGAGCGGGTTTCACTTTCCCTTCCCTCCATGTTCTTCACTTAATGCAAGGCTTGACAAGTAAGTTTTAAAATATTCACCACGTACTTTGAAAAGAACTTAAATGCTTTGAAGGAAGCTGTCTTATATCATCATCCTCAATAACGGAATTTTACGATATAATAAGACAAAATTGTATGCATGCATAAAAACACATAAAATTTTGTAGAAAAAAATCAAATAACTTTGTAACAGATTGTATTGCATAGGTATAAAAATAAAGAACATTATTTTTAAATTAATAAAAGCGTAACTCAATCATTCATAGTAATTGTAGGATCATCATGGTAGCACCTCGTATTAGTTTTGTCTCCCTCGGATGCCCAAAAGCACTCGTAGATTCTGAGCGAATTATTACACGCCTTCGCTCTGAAGGGTATGAGATTTCACGTCAACATCAAGGAGCTGATGTCGTTATTGTGAATACCTGTGGTTTTCTTGACTCGGCAAGGAGAGAATCATTAGCCAATATTGATGAAGCTCTTAAAAAAAATGGAAAAGTTATTGTAACAGGGTGTCTTGGTGCTGATCCTGATGCTATTCGCCAAACATATCCTAATGTATTGGCTATTACAAAACCGCAAGCTTATGAAAGCGTTATAGAAGCTGTTCATACAGCAATTCCTCCTGTTCATGATCCTTTTCTTGATTTAGTTCCTCCCCAAGGTATTCGTTTAACACCTCGCCATTACGCCTACTTAAAGATTTCTGAAGGATGCTCTAATCGGTGTAGTTTTTGTATCATCCCTACTTTGCGTGGTGATCTCACTTCACGTCCCATCAGCGATGTTCTTCGTGAAGCTGAAAAACTCGTGCAAGCGGGTGTAAAAGAACTTTTGGTTATTTCACAGGATACGAGTGCTTATGGTGTTGATCTTAAATATCTCGAAAATTCTTGGAAAGATCGTACAATCAAAACTAAATTCTTTGATCTTTGTCGCGAACTAGGCGATATGGGTATTTGGGTACGTATGCATTACGTTTATCCTTATCCCCATGTTGATGAAGTTATCGAACTTATGGCTGCAAAAAAAATTCTTCCTTATCTGGATATACCTTTTCAGCATGCATCACCAACTGTTTTGCGTCACATGAAGCGTCCCGCACTTATGGAAAAAACAAATCGTAGAATTGAAAAATGGCGGAAAATATGTCCAGATCTTACTTTGCGATCAACATTTATCGTTGGTTTTCCTGGTGAAACGAATGAAGATTTTAATATACTTCTAGAATGGCTAGAAGAAGCAAAAATTGAACGCGCGGGGTGCTTTAAATATGAAGAAGTAAAAGGAGCTGCCGCAAATGATTTGGGATTAGAAAATATTCCTGAAGAGGTGAAAGAAAACCGCTGGCATCGTTTTATGGCAAAACAACAACAAATTTCTACACATCTTTTAAAGAAAAAAATTGGAAAAAGACTCCGAGTGCTTATCGATGAAAGTCAAGGAAAAGTTGCCAAAGGACGTAGTCAGTACGATGCTCCAGAAATAGATGGTGTTGTCCATATATCATCACGACGCCCACTGCGTGTTGGTGAATTTGTCACCGTTAAAATCGAACAATCGGATGCCTATGACCTTTATGGTATAGCAGTTTAAAAATTTAACTCCTTCCCTGTCCTCAATGATGAAGATTTCTATCAGCATTGGTTTATAAAAAAGCGACTTTTCATAACAAGAACCGATCATGTGACTTACTTCATGAGAATTTACGAGCAATCCTTACTCTGAATGTTTGCTATACACTCCCAAAATACCAAGCAGTTATATATTCTCTTAATTTAATGCCTTAAATGAGCTTTAAATGGCGGTGACGGCGGCGCAAAAGAATAAAATCCACAAGGCTCACCATTTTTAATTAACAAAAGAAAAAATCGACAACCGTACTATTTTCCCATTTTTCATATTACGACAGTCATTGGTTAGTGAAAGGAAACTTTTTTCAAGAGTGTTTTATGCACACAAGAATTTCCTTTGTGATATGCAAACGGATGTTTTTTATGGAAGCAATATAAGAGAATTTGAAACAAAACAATCTGACGATATTTAAATGAAAAAAATAAATTATCATTATAAATAAGTATCTTATCTTAAACTCTTTAAACTTATTTTTAAAATATCTAATTTTTATTAACACGTTTTAAAATCAAAGAATTTCTTATCAAGCAAATGACTTGGGCGTACATTTGTTAAAGCGCGAATCATCGTATCTTTACGTCCTGGCATTTGTCTTTCTATATTTTTCAGCATTTCTTTCATTGCATTACGTTGTAATCCATCTTGACTACCGCAAAGATTACAAGGAATAATTGGAAATTGCATTTCTTGAGAAAATTTTTCCATATCTTCCTCAGCAGCATAAACAAGAGGACGTAATACAAAAAGATCTCCTTCATCATTTTTAAGTTTTCCAGGCATGGCAGCTAATCGGCCACCGTGAAACAAATTCATAAAAAATGTTTCTAAAACATCATCACGATGATGACCTAAAACTAATGCAGAACATCCCTCTTCACGTGCAATACGATAGAGATTACCACGTCGTAATCGAGAACAAAGTGAACAATATGTCTGCGACTCTGCCAATTTATCTGTAACAATGGAATAAGTATCCTGATATTCAATACGATATGGAATTTTATAAGAACTTAAAAAGTCTGGAAGAATATGCTTAGGAAATCCTGGGTGCCCTTGATCAAGATTACAGGCTAGAATTTCAACGGATAAAAGACCTCGCCACTTTAAGTCTAAAAGAAGCGCTAATAAACCATAAGAGTCTTTTCCACCCGATAAAGCAACAAGCCATTTTTTCCCTGTAGAGAGCATAGAAAAATCATCCAAAGCTTGTCGCATATGACGTAAAAGTCGTTTGCGCAATTTATTAAATTCTACGCTTGAAGGAGCAACACGAAACATTGGATGACAATTATCTGCTTCGCTTATTAAAGGATCATCTCTCCCTTTGTTTTCTTCTATTGCCTGATATTCAACTGAAACATCATTCATAATACCATATCCTGCACAATAAACGGCTCGTTTTGCAAAGATAAAAACAAATATTAAAGCAAGCTTACATTTATGTTTTTTGAATTTATAAATTAGATACACAAAAAAGAAATGGAACTATACAAATTTATGACTATAAAACATAGCAATAAACTTAATATAGAACCATTTACAAAAAGAACTTATTAACTTCAAATATTGTAAGAATAACACAATATTTTGAAGTTATCATAATAGAAGAGAGAAACAATTTCTCTTACAGAAAAATTATCGAGAATAAAATTCAACAACCAGATTAGGTTCCATTTGCACAGCATAAGGAACATCTGCAAAAGCAGGAATACGTGTAAAGGTTGCTTTCATCTGTTTATGATCTGCTTCAATATAATCAGGGACATCACGTTCTGCCAATTGCACTGATTCTAACACTAAAACAAGTTGTTTCGATTTTTCCCGAACCTCAATAACATCACCTGGTTTACAACGATAAGATTGAATGTTTGTGCGCCGCCCATTGACATTAACATGACCGTGATTGATAAATTGGCGAGAAGCAAAAATCGTAGGTACGAATTTTGCACGATAAACAACAGCATCCAAACGTGATTCTAACAGACCGATAAGATTTTCACCAGTATCGCCCCGTCGACGAGCTGCTTCTTCATAGGTTTTATGAAATTGTTTTTCTGAAATATCTCCATAAAACCCTTTCAATTTCTGTTTAGCGCGCAACTGAACCCCATAGTCAGAAAGTTTTCCTTTACGACGCTGTCCATGCTGACCTGGACCATAATCACGACGATTGACAGGAGATTTTGGACGCCCCCAAATATTTTCTCCCATACGACGGTCAATTTTATACTTTGTTGTTTCGCGTTTACTCATCGCATTTCCTTATAAAATAAAACACGAGATCTTAAGACCCCAAGGAAACGCGCCCTCCTCTGCCTTTAAATACTAAAGACTGACAGAATACCTTAACATATCAATATGCAAAGTTATCCACGGGACACGTCAATTAATGCTATTTTCTTGAAAAAATAGCTAGATCATCATTATTGGTCTCGTAACCCAAAGTCAACTCCTTTCATGAGTTTTAAGCCAAATCCTTTAAACAAATTCTCTGTTAAAGAAGTGATATTTTTTGATGTCAACAACGCAAAATCTTGATATTTCTTTATATATTGATGGTGTATCTTTCCCGACAATGGTAATAAAGATCTGATATGTTTGGCGATCGCTTTCGCCGGATCAATCCACTCAACGGACCATAAAGCATGTTCACGAAAGAAATTAATCAAAAAAGGATAATGTGTGCAGGCTAAAACAATAACATCCGTATATTGTCCATTTTTTTCCACAAAACATGGCAGGATTTCTTTTCTTAACTCTTCTGAATCGATAGATTTTCCCCGTAAATAATCTTCAGCAAGTCCAGCCAGCTTTTTACTTCCCACAAGCTGAACATGACACTGTCCAGCAAAAGAGTTAATTAATTCATTTGTATAAGCACGTTTAACTGTTCCAGGAGTCGCTAATACGGAAATAAAACCAGATTTTGTTTGTTCAGCAGCTGATTTAATTGCAGGAACCGTTCCTACAAAAGGGACATGAGGAAAATTCTGTCGTAAATCTGCTATCATCAGTGTAGAAACAGTGTTGCAAGCAATCACACATAAAGCTGGATTGTAACGTGTTAAAAGATTTGTAAAAATCTTCAAAATACGCTCTTTCAAAATATTTTCTTTCCAATTTCCATAAGGAAATCCTGCATCATCAGCAACATAGATAAATTGCATGTCAGGGATAAGAATACGCGCTTCCCTGAACACTGTTAAACCACCAATACCGCTATCAAAAAAAAGAACAGGTCGTTCATCCATTAATTTTCACACTTATTTTTAATTTTTTTACGATCACGCTCTTCCGGTGCTCTACTCCCCCGTGGATATTGTGGCGAAAAATGATCCAAAGAAGATATAATGCCTCGCAATAAACGAACCTCAGGTTCACTAAAGTTAGCGCGCGTAAAAACAGAGCGCAAATTTGCAAGCATTACTTCTTTACGTTCTGGTGGTCTAAAATACCCACGGATATTCAAAGCCTCTTCTAACTGAGATAAAAAACCATGGAATATTGTTTTATTTGCAGGTTCCATCTCTGCTGCACGAAATGCCGTATCGCTGACATTCTCTAAACCAGCTTTCATCCATTCGTAAGACATTAAAAGAACCGCTTGCGCAATATTAAGTGACGCAAAAGCAGGATTAACTGGAAAAGTAATAATTTCATCAACAAGGCTGATTTCATCATTTTCTAGTCCCCATCTCTCTCTTCCAAAGACAATCCCAGTCTTATGTCCGATACTTTCACGCTGACGTAATACGCTTGCTGCTTCGACAGCACTTTTTACAGTTTTAAATCCACATCTTTCACGTGCTGTTGTGGCAAAAACATAGTGTAAATCTGCAATTGAATCACGCAATGTGTTAAAAATCACAGCATTGTTAATGACATGATCAGCTTTACTCGCAGCAGCTCTAGCTTTTTCATTTGGAAACATCTCTCGAGGATTGACTAATCGAAGCTTAGAAAGCCCAAAATTTGCCATTGCCCTTGCGACCATACCAATGTTTTCAGGAAGCTGCGGTTCAACTAAAATAATAATGGGACCATTTGTTAAATTTTCACGATTCCTATTCGTTCCTGCCATCAATTTTACCTAGTTTCACTTAAACTATCTCCCTCTCCACTATTTTTACGAAACCTTTTTCACAATACTCTAATGCTGTTTAATAATAAATTATAGATAATCTATCTTTTCATTCAAAGATAATAGTTTCTAAACCTAATAATAAATTTTAAAAGCCATTAAAGTGAACGATGGAATTTATAACAATTTATATAAGATATCGTAGCGTTTTTTACATCAATTTTATCTTTTTTAATAGGGAACAGCCCCTATAAATCATAATCTCAGTTGAATTATGAAATCATAAATCCTAAAAAAGGGATATGCACTTTATTCCCAAACTTTTTCCTGCAAAGCTTATCCGTCGTTATAAACGTTTCCTTGCGGATGTTCAACAAGATGATCAGCATGTCCTCACCGTGTCTGTACCTAATACAGGATCAATGCTTGGATTAACAGCTTTCAACACCAATATTTGGCTTTCTTATCATAACAACATCAAACGAAAATATGCCTATCAATTAGAAATTATTGAAGCCGATAATACTTTGGTTGGTATTAATACTTCTTTACCCAATAAACTTGCGTTAGAAGCAATTCAAAACGGATTACTACCAGAATTAAATGGATATAAAACAATTTTAAAAGAACAACGCTATGGGACACAATCACGAATTGACTTTCTTTTACGTGATGACATTCTTCCTGATTGTTACCTAGAAGTCAAAAATGTTCATTTTATTCGTCAGAAAGGATTAGCAGAATTTCCTGATAGCGAAACAAAACGTGGTGCACGTCACCTTGATGAGCTCATAGGAGTTGTACAACAAGGAAAACGAGCTGCTATGCTTTATATTATTCAACGAGAAGATTGCTCAGCTTTTACAATTTGTCATGATCTTGATCCACTCTATGGACGTAAGTTTGATTTAGCATTAAAATCAGGAGTAGAATGTTATGCTGTAAAGTGTCATGTAAGTGTAGAAGGCATTTTTCCGATTCAGAGAGTAAAAATAGAAAATAGAAGAAACAATGACTGAGTATATCGAATATAATAAAATCCCTTTAAAATTTAATGGAAAAATCCGCATTTTCGATGATTATGCTTTTGCTAAAATGCGTGAAGTTGGTCGTATTGCTGCAGAATGCCTTGATGCGCTTACAGATATTATTAAGCCGGGCGTTACTACGCAAGAAATAGATGATTTTGTATTTATTTTTGGAGCTAAGCGAGGAGCACTTCCTGCTGATCTAAATTATCATGGATACAGCCATTCATGCTGTACATCTATCAATCACGTTGTCTGCCATGGCATTCCCAATAAAAGACCTTTGCAAGAAGGTGATATTGTAAATGTTGATGTAACCTTTATCCTTGATGGTTGGCATGGGGATTCAAGCCGAATGTATCCTGTTGGAAAAATTAGGCGTGCCGCAGAACGCTTGCTAAAAATAACCTATGAAAGTCTTATGCAAGGAATCGCTGTCGTTAAGCCTGGAGCAACGACAGGTGATATTGGGGCAGCCATTCAACAGTATGCAGAATCTGAACGCTGTTCAATTGTGAGAGATTTTTGCGGACATGGTATCGGCCAGCTTTTTCATGATGCTCCCAATATTCTCCATTATGGAAATCCTAGAGAAGGAGTTGAATTAAAACAAGGTATGATGTTTACAATTGAGCCTATGATTAACCTTGGTAAACCACAAGTTAAGATTTTATCTGACGGTTGGACTGCTGTTACCCGTGACCGCTCTCTGACAGCACAATATGAACATACAATTGGTGTTACAAATGAAGGGTATGAAATATTTACACAATCTCCTAAAAATATTTTTTATATTCCAAATTCCCATACCTAACGCAATGTAGAGATGTTATGGCTAAAAAATTAAATCAAAAGGAAGATACTCAAAGTAATCACTTTGCATTAACATCGAGTTCTCCACTCACCCCAGTATCAGAAAGAAAAAGTGAAGAGCCTCAGAAAAACGCACAGCTTCATAAACATTATCAAGGCCATCGTGAACGTCTTCGGAAGCGCTATTTAAAGTCAAAAGGAAATGCAATTGAAGATTATGAATATCTTGAATTATTGCTTTTTCGCACAATACCCCGTGCAAACACAAAACCCATAGCTAAAAATTTGATAGCGCGTTTTGGTTCATTAGCTGATGTGTTGGGAGCGGATATTCACCGACTTCAAGAAATTCCAGGATGTGGTCCCGCCACTGCAGTTGATTTAAAAATTATTTCAGATGTTGCTGGACGTCTTGCTCGTGCGCAATTGTTTAAGCGCGATATTTTTTCATCATGGGATAAAGTGTTAGCGTATTGTAAAGCTGTTATGGCTCACGAAACACGTGAACAGTTTCGTATTTTGTTTCTTGATAAGAAAAACGGCTTACTTGCTGATGAGGTGCAACAAACTGGAACCATTGATCATACCCCTGTTTATCCTCGTGAAGTTATTTCTCGAGCTTTAGAGTTATCCGCATCAGGACTTATCTTAGTCCACAATCACCCTTCTGGCGATTCCACCCCCTCTAATGCAGATATAACAATGACATATAGATTAAAAGATGCAGCAAATGCATTAGGCATTATTATCCATGACCATCTTATTATTGCACGAAATAACCATACGAGTTTTAAAGCGTTAAAACTTATATAAATCTTATGGGATAAAAAAGACTTCATTCAACTACGAATAACGAATCAATTTTCTAAATCAATATCTAATATAGCCATTGAGAAATTATAGGAGAGCTCATCTTCATCTTCATCTCGATAGATAATGCCTAAAAACTCATCTCCCATATAAACCTCACAAGAATCACTCTTTTTAGGCCGTGCTCTGACTTGCAATGCTGAGTTTTGGAATATATTTTTAAAATAATTATCAAGTTTTTTTATTTCATCAGCATTCACTATGCTCTCCTGTTTTTTTGAAACGATTAAAATAATTGCGTGTCGTGCAAATAAGACACTCTTATGATTCTGTAAAGTCAGTAAAAAAGCATAATCTGAATATTTACTTAATATTACATATATTCACAACGTTCTTTATACATTCATAAAGAACGTTTACAAAAGGAGTCTATCATTATTAAATATACCCGTATAGATTAAAAAATGGCAAAAAAACTGTATATTTTTAATAATTTTACTTTATCTCCAATTTTAGCATCTGTATTTAAAATGCATATTCGTAAGAATAAATTGATCAATAATTTATAATTTTGTTTATTTTGTAAAAAATACAAATAAAAATATTTTTTTATTTAAAACTACATTTTTTAGCAAAAAATATTTATTACATCATTCGAAAATAATTCTTTTTAATAACCTTTAAAGTATAATTATCTAATCTTAGAAGAATTACCTCTCTGGAAAATATACAAAATAAGCTAATAAGAGTTTATTTTTCTTTTCATTTTTTATAAAAACTTACGTCATAACAGAAAGATTTTTTAATAAGCTTTTTTCAATTTATACGAAATAAAAATATTGGGTATTTCTGTAAATTCTAAAAGCTATGAAGAGTTCTTATTTTATAGGATAACGAGAAAGAAAATCGATAACGCCTTTTTTATAAACTTTATCGCCTACAGCAAGCATATGATCTCGATCAGGAATTGATAAAGCTTCACCACAAGGCAACAAGGCTGCCAATGGCTCTGCATCACCGCCAATTTCATCTAATGAACCAACGGCAACAAGTGCTGGTTGTTTGATTTTGTAAACTTCAGACGCCGTTAACTCCTGTTTTGATGTAATGATACAAGCAGCAAGAGCACGCCTATCGCTTTTCGTTTGATCTGCAAATTTACGGAACATTAAACCGCGCGTATTAGTAATAGTGGAAATATCTTCTGCTAAAAGGGCCTCAGCAACAGGCTCCCAATTTCCTGCTCCCGTCACCATACCAATACCTAAACCACCAAAAATAACACTGTGTACATATGTTGGATGCAAAAGAGCCATGAAAGCACTAATACGAGCCCCCATAGAATATCCCATAACATGGGCTTTAGATAACTCTAAATGCTGCAGTAACTTTACTGCGTCGCCAGCCATAGCTTGAGGTGTATAAAAGATAGGATCATAACTTTTAACTGAATCTCCGTGACCGCGATTATCAAGAGCAATAACACGATATCCTGCTTCCGTGAGAATACGAAACCAACCTGTTGCATACCAATTCACCCGTGCAGAAGATCCAAAACCATGGATCAACAAAACAGGAGCGCCTTGTCCTTCTTCTCGATAAGCAAATCGCAAACCATTATATTCAAAAAAACGAATATCTTCAGCGGTCATTTTTTATTGCACTTTCCACAAAGTACAGGATGAATAACACGTTGTCCTTTTTGTATCTGTTTTTCAGAAACTTCACCAGCATTAATTTCAAGTGCAAAAGCTGCAGGAACTTCTGATGAAATGGTATTTGTTGAAAATGGAGAAGTATTTTCAATAATCGATACAATAATTCCCTCAGAGTTTAAGAAAATCATATCTAAAGGTAAAGGCGTATTTGCCATCCACATAAAAATTTTCTGCTCATCTCCCGATGGATAACTTTTTTGCTGCTTAAAGAGCATTGCACGATCGCGTGGAAAATCAGTTCGATACATTAAACCAGCTGCTGCTTGAGATGGCGTAAAAGCAATCTCTACCTTATAAAAAACCGGACCTTGCTTTGTATGTATTTCTAAAGGAATCGGATGCACAGGAATCTCTATGGGCTCCTTTGCTACAACAACACGCATATCTAACATAAAAAGCATCACCAATAAAACAATATACCCCTTTTTAAAAGGCTTTAACATTCTTGTCTCCACCACAGAAAAATTTTAAATTTTGTTTCTAAAATAAAAAGTACCAGAGTTTAAAAGTCAAAAAAAAGAGGATTGCTTCCTTGTTATTTTCTAGTTTTTTTCAACGTAATATGCGAAATTTTCTTCATTTGGTTTATGGATTAACGAGAGCCATATTTTCTTTAAAAATCTACCTCTATAGCAATTTACGGAATAACCATCTTTAAAAATATAGAAAACACACTGATTTCACTCGTGAAATTCAATGCGTAGCTAAAGGAATGCCTATGTCCGGATAAATCTCTGCTGTCATTAAACCTTTTTCTCCTTTACCAAAACGTACAAGAACAACTTGACCGGAACGAAGCTCTGCTAAACCAAAACGGCGCAATGTTTCCATATGAATAAAAATATCTTCTGTTCCTTGCCCTCGGCTAAGAAAACCGTATCCTTTGTCACGATTAAACCATTTAACAATTGCTCGTTCTAGTCCACTTTCTGGAGTAACAACAACATGGGTACGGGCAGGAACTTCTGATGGATGAATTGCTGAAGAACAATCTATGGATTTCACCTGAACGCACTTTAACCCTCGTTCAGTTTTTTCCACAGCACAAATGACTTTAGCTCCCTCTAAAGCTGTTTGAAAACCATCCCTTCGCATTACCGTAACATGCAATAATATATCTGGAAAATGAGGTAAATCAGGTACAATAAATCCATACCCCTTACTACCATCAAACCACTTAATGACACCACTGATTTCGATAATCTCCCCACAAGCACCTATACTATCCTCAGATGGGGAACAATCCTTTAATGCATCCTTACTCGTCATAATAACGTGATCCTGTAGCTTATAAATTGTACGATATTGATTCTCTAGGTTTAAGTAAACATTGCTCTTGTATCAACACGCAAGCCCCAAGATAAGATTTCCCCACATTGTCGTATCTTCTATGTTAATGTCAGAGAATATCAACATGAATATTTATAAAACTATTTGATTGTACACTTTACATACCTTACAAGAAGTGCCCTACAAAAGAGGTCATATAAAAGTTTTTTTACATAATGATATTTTGATTAATGTGTAACTTGCATGATGAAGAAGTTCAATATAAGGTGAAAAAACGACAATTCAATTAAGGAAAATGCGCAATGCAATTGAAGAAAATCCTTACGATAATCGCAGCATTTATGGCATTTACAGCAAATGTTTATGCGAGTGAACCTATTAAGATTGGTGTTTATCTTCCATTAAGTGGTCAAAATGCATTTGGAGGTCAGCTTGAAATTAGAGGTATAGAATTAGCCCATAAAAAAGTTCCAGAAATTTTAGGACGTAAAGTGGAACTTGTTATTATTGATAATAAATCTGATAAAGTAGAAGCGGCTAATGCTGTTATGCGTTTAACAGCAAGTGAAAAAGTGAGTGGAATCATTGGTAGCTATGGTTCTTCACTTTCGTTAGCAGGTGGTGAAATATCTGAAAAGGCAAAGACTCCAACCATTGCAACGTCCTCAACAAGTCCCCTTGTTACACAGGGTAAAAAATATTACTTTCGTGCTTGCTTTATTGATTCCTATCAAGGAGTAGGAATCGCAACTTATGTAAGCCAAACTTTACGCGCAAAAAAGGCTGCTATCCTTAAAGATATTTCAAGCGATTATGCTATTGGTCTTGCAAGTTATTTTACGCGTGCTTTCAAAAAATTAGGTGGTGAAGTTATCTCAAATTTAAATTATAATTCTGGAGATCAGGACTTTTCAGCTGTTCTCACGCAAATTATCGCCCAGAAACCTGATATCTTATTCATTCCATCTTACTTTTCTGAAGGTGCTATCATCATGAAACAAGCACGAGAATTAGGGGCTAAATTTCAAATTATGGGTGGAGATGCTATGGATAATCCAGAAACCATTACGATTGCAGGAAAAGCTGCAGAAGGTTTCTTACATACGACACTTCCCTATAGTGAGGATATGCCAAATATGTCAGTAGCTGCGCAAGAATTCACAAAAGAATGGAAAAAAGCTTACCCAGACAAAGAGCCAAATATCAATTCTGTTTTGGGATACACGAGTTATATGATGTTCATGAAGGCTATTGAAAATGCTGGTAGCACTGATCGTGAAAAAATTACTATCGCACTTAGCCAATTAAAAGATTTTCCTACCCCCTTTGGGGATATGTCAATGGATGAAAATCATAACCCTAAAATTCCTATTGGTATCATTAAAATACAGGATGGAAAACGTGTTTATTTAGAAGAAGTTAAACCTGCTTTTTAATTAAAAAGTTTTACTTACTAAAATGCAAGAATTGGTTGAGGATTTTTTTCTCAACCAAATTTAGAAATTTCTTATTGTCCTATGTAAATTAACAAATGTGGAAGGATGAGAGATGAGCACTGAAATGTTCATCCAGTACTTTTTTAATGCACTGGCATTGGGATCTCTTTATGGGCTTATTGCTATTGGCTACACCATGGTCTACGGTATACTGAGACTCATTAATTTTGCTCACGGTGATATCTTTATGCTGGGAGCATATTTTGTTTTCTTTTCCACAATTGGCTTTATGCCTGCTTGGGCAGCTTTTCTTCTTTTGTTCCTTGCTGCTCTTGTTTATTATTCGGTCTTTATAGGCTTTAAAAGGCGTCCTCCAATTTATTGGATTGCTGCTTTTTTAATTCTTGCGCTAGGATTTGTTTATTATTTTAAAATTTCCCCGCAAGACTTTACACCGATTTGGGTTTTAGCTCTTTGTTTTTCCATTTTTATTACAAGTGCTGTGGGTGTTGCTGTTGATCAATTTGCTTATAAACCTCTACGCCATGCTCCGCGTATTTCGGCACTTATCGGTGCAATTGGTGTTTCTTTTTTTATTGAAAATCTTGCTACTGTACTCTTTAGTGGTGTTCCGAAAGGTGTACAACAGCCAGACTTTCTTGTAACACCATTTTTATGGCATCTAGGATCAGGAGCAGATGGTATCATCAGAATTGCTCCCATGTCTCTGATCGTTCCCTTTGTGTCATTAATTCTTATTTTATTACTGTTATGGATTATCCATAAAACAAAACCGGGTCTTGCTATGCGCGCAATCTCCCATGATATTGAAACAACACGTTTGATGGGTGTGTCTGTCAATAAAGTTATTGCGTTTACATTTGGAATAGGCTCAGCTCTTGCCGCCATAGCTGGCATTATGTGGTCTTTACGTTATCCTCAAATTCAGCCTTATATGGGTGTTCTTCCTGGTCTCAAAGCATTTATCGCTGCTGTTATCGGAGGTATTGGTTCGATACCAGGTGCAATGTTGGGAGGATTATTATTAGGGTTTATTGAAATTATGATTATCGCATTTTTCCCCGCGCTATCTGGATATCGAGATGCCTTCGCTTTCATTTTATTGATTCTGATTCTATTGATATTGCCCACAGGATTAATGGGTAAAAGAAATCAGGAGAAAATCTAATGGCAAAGTCAGCGACAACTGTTTTATCGTGTATAAGTGTTTTAGTTCTCATAGGTTTTTTATTTTATGCTGATAGCCATTTTAATGACTATACGCTTCGTATCATCAATCTGATTGCTATTAATGCGATATTGGCAATTTCGCTTAATTTGATTTACGGTTTCACAGGTATGTTTTCTCTTGGACATGCTGGATTTATGGCTATTGGTGCTTATGTTTGCGCAATTTTACTTCTTTCCCCTGAACAAAAAGAAATGATGTGGATTCTTGAGCCTATTGCTGAACCATTATATCATTTGCAGTTACCTTTTTTTATCGCTGTTGTTGTAAGTGGTTTGTGTGCTGCTGTTGTAGGTTTATTAATTGCTTTACCAATATTGCGTCTTGGTGGCGATTATCTTGGAATTGCAACATTAGGTTTTGCGGAAATTATTCGCATTGTCATTACGAACGCAACATCGCTCACAAATGGCTCTTTGGGAATCAAAGGAATACCTCAAAATGCAACATTATGGTGGAACTATGGTTGGCTAGCAATTACAGTTCTCTTTATTGTCCTCTTACTGCAAAGTAATACTGGTAACGTATTACGTGCTATTCGTGATGATGAAATAGCTGCGAAAACTATGGGAATTAATGCTTTTTTCTACCGTAGTTTTTCCTTTACTGTTGGAGCATTTTTTGCAGGTATAGGTGGCGCATTAATGGCGGCTCTTATTTCAACCATTGATCCAAAAATGTTTAATTTTCTTCTGACTTTTAATATTTTAATGATTGTTGTTGCTGGTGGTCTCGGTTCAATTACAGGGAGCATTATTGGCAGCATTATTATTACAGTCATGCTTGAATGGCTTCGTATTATTGAAAGTCCATTTGACTTAGGTTTTATACATATTCCAGAAACCCCAGGGCTTCGTATGGTTGTTTTTTCTCTTTTATTGCTGGTAATTATCTTGTTTTGGAGAAAAGGGTTAATGGGACAACGAGAATTTTCATGGAATGGAATTTATAGCTTTTTGACACGCAAAAAGCTTTCTAATACTGAGGGAAAGCTATGAACGACAATATCCTTTCACTCAATAATATTGTAATGCGTTTTGGCGGATTAGTTGCTGTAAATAATGTTAATATGGCAATTAAACGAGGAAGTATTACTGGATTAATTGGTCCCAATGGTGCTGGAAAAACAACAGTTTTCAATATGATTTCTGGATTTTATGCTCCTACAAGCGGCATCATTCTTTTTGATGAGAAAAAAATTTCTGGAGCGTCTCCTTATATTATCTGTAGAAGCCATATTGCCAGAACATTTCAAAATATTCGTCTTTTCTCAGGGTTAACGGTTTTGCAGAATGTTATGGTAGGAGCGCATGTTCGACAAAAATATCCTTGGTTTTCTTCAGCTCTCTTTTTTTCAAAAGCAATAAAAGAAAAGAAGGAAGTTTATAAAAATTCCTTGGAGCTCCTTGAACAGCTACAACTTGATCATCTTGCCAATCAATCGGCAACAGCTTTACCTTATGGTGTGCAACGACGTCTAGAAATTGCACGTGCGTTAGCCACAAAGCCCAAATTGCTTCTTCTTGATGAACCTGTTGCTGGCATGAATCCACAAGAAAGTGAAGATCTTAGAAAATTCATAGCAAAAGTGCAAAAAGACTTTGATCTTACAATTCTTCTTATTGAGCACGATATGAAAGTGGTTATGGGGCTTTGCCAACATATTTTGGTTATGGAATATGGCTGTTGCATTGCCAGTGGTACACCAGATGAAATTCGTAATAACCCTAAAGTTATTGAAGCTTATCTTGGCGGAGATGTTTATGGATATTCTTAAAATAAAAAATCTTTACGTTCATTATGGCGCCATTAAAGCTGTCCAAAATCTTTCTATGTCCATAAAGCGGGGCAGTATTGTCACTTTAATTGGAGCCAATGGTGCAGGAAAAAGCAGTATTGTACGTTCTATTACAGGGCTTAATCGCTCTGTTTATGGAGAAATTACCTATAATGGCAAATCTATTATTAAAAAATCACCAGAAGAGATTTTGCGATTAGGGATTGCTCTAAGCCCTGAAGGACGACGTATCATGCCCCATCTCACTGTTTTAGAGAATCTTCATCTAGGCGCTTATATTCGTCACGATAAGCAGGGAATTTCCCGTGATATTGAATGGATATTTGACCTTTTTCCGCGCCTACGTGAAAGAGCAAAACAGTTGGGAGGAACAATGTCAGGTGGTGAACAACAGATGGTTGCTGTGGGCCGTGCACTCATGAGCAATCCTGATATGGTCATATTAGATGAACCCTCGTTGGGGTTAGCACCACTTCTCGTTCGAGAAATTTTTTCGATTATTCGAAAAATTAATGATATGGGGAAAACTGTTCTTCTTATTGAACAAAATGCATTTGCTGCACTTTCCATAGCTGACTATGCTTATATTTTAGAGGTAGGACATATTTTATTTCACGGTGAAGGAAAAACTATGCTCTCTGATTCGCGTGTTAAAGAAGCCTATCTTGGTGGGTAAGACTACGAATTAAGGAAATAGAGCTCATCCCTCCACCATTTAAAAGAGCATTTCTCATTAAGGATGAGAAATGCTCCTTTGTGAATTTTGACTATTACATCCACCATTTTTCTGCACTGAATATTCCTGCTTCTTGTTCAATAATGTGCGCTATCTGAAAAATGACTTCTTCAGAAAAAGGTTTACCAATCAATTGCAATCCTAGAGGTAAACCATTTGATGACAGACCAGCAGGAACAGAAATTCCTGGTAATCCAGCCATATTAACTGGTACAGTAAAAATATCATTAAGATACATTGCTACAGCATCATTTTTTATTTTTTCATCAGCAATACCAAAAGCAGATGTTGGTGTTGCTGGTGTCAAAATAGCATCAATGCCTGAAGCAAAACATTGATCAAAATCACGTTTTACGAGTGTTCTTACTTTTTGAGCTCTTAAATAACAGGCATCATAATAACCTGATGAAAGAACATAAGTCCCAACCAAAATGCGCCGTTTGACTTCATCACCAAAACCAACAGAACGCGTATTTTCATACATCTCAATGATGTCTTTCCCAGGCATGCGCAAACCAAAACGCACACCATCATAACGCGCTAAATTAGAAGAGGCTTCTGCAGGAGCTATAATGTAATAAGAAGGTAGAGCATATTTTGTATGGGGCAAAGAAATATCTTTAATCTCAGCACCTGCTTCTTTTAACCAATTTATTCCTTTTTGCCAAAGCTCAATAATTTCTGGAGACATTCCATCCACATGATATTCTTTTGGAATACCGATTTTCATTCCTTTGATTGATTGACCAAGATAACTTTCATAATCAGGAACTGGTAAATTGACGGAAGTAGAATCTTTTTCATCAAAAGAGGCCATTGATCTGAGTAAGATAGCACAATCACGAACATCTCTAGCAACAGGTCCAGCTTGATCAAGAGATGAAGCAAACGCGACAACGCCCCATCGCGAACAACGTCCATAAGTTGGCTTTATTCCCACAGTTCCAGTAAAAGCTGCTGGTTGACGTATTGAGCCACCTGTATCGGTTGCAGTTGCACCAGCACAAATTTGTGCAGCAACAGCGGCTGCGGATCCCCCCGAAGAACCACCGGGTACGAGTTTTTCATTTGAGCCTTTTTTTCTCCATGGACTAATAACGGGACCATAATATGATGTTTCGTTGGATGAGCCCATAGCAAACTCATCCATATTAAGTTTTCCTAACATCACAGCACCATCTTGCCATAAATTAGCCGTGACAGTTGATTCATAGTGCGGTTTAAAACCATCAAGGATATTTGAACAGGCTTGAGTATGAACACCATAGGTTGCAAAAAGATCTTTAATCCCCAAGGGAATTCCTTCCAAAAGCCCTCCCTGCCCTTTCGCTAAGCGACTGTCTGATTCAGCAGCCATTTTCATTGCCTGTTCTGCTGTTATTGTTACATAAGCATTCAAAGTTGGATTCGCCAACTCTATTGCTTGTAAATAAGCTTCCGTTAATTCTGTTGCTTTGAGATTTTTCTTTGTTAGAGCATCACGAGCTTGCGCAATTGTGAGAGTTGTTAAATCAGTCATATTGGTTCTCAAATTTCAAAAATATAAAAAGTTACTCAACAATTTTTGAGACAAGAAAAAAATTTTCTTCTGTAACAGGGGCATTGGCTACAATATCTGCTGCTTTATCGCCATCTGTAACACTATCTTCACGCATTCGTAGAGTCATCGGCATCACAGATGTTAATGGCTCAACTCCACTGACATCAACTTCATTCAATTGCTCTACAAAACCTAAAATAGCATTGAATTTTTTTGTCACAGGTTCTATCTCATCATCGTGGAGGGCAATCCTTGCTAAATGTGCTATCCGCTTGACTGTCTCTTGATCAACAGACATACTCTTTACGCCTTTCTGCTTTTTTGTTTATTTATTTGATCTTTATTCTGGCTATACAAGGCTGCACTTGTAAGTGCAAGAATATTAGATAACATGAATAAAGAATATAACTATAGATCTGAAACATTAAAAAACGTATTATACCTTTATGACTGTTATTAATATAGATGAAGTTATAAAACATCTTTTGCCTAGACAAACAATAGCAGGCTTAGATTTAGGGACAAAAACTATCGGAATTGCGATTTCTGATATGGGGCTGACTGTCTCAAATCCGCGTCCTGTACTACAGCGAAAAAAATTTACAGAAGATGCTTACACACTTATTAAAATTTTTGACCGTGAAAATGTAGGCGTTATTATCATTGGCTTACCTCTTAACATGAATGGAAGCAGTGGCTCTCGTGTTCAAGCAACCAGAGCTTTTGTGAGCAATATGAAAGCTTATACAAAAATTCCATTTGTTTTTTGGGACGAACGTTTATCAACAATTGCTGCGGAACGGTCTCTTTTAGAAATGAATGTATCGCGCGCTAAAAGAGCAAGCCGTATTGATTCGGCAGCCGCCGCTTTTATATTGCAAGGTGCTCTCAATAGAATTCAAAACTTTCATCATATGGAAGGATAGAGAACATTGAGCAAATGCCCTGCATTATATCGTGCAATGAGCATCCCGTAAGAAGATCTCCATTGTCCCCCAAGGCGGCTTTCCATATAGGCATTCGCAACATGTTCTATGTCTGTAGAACGTAATGCTGCTGCTGCTGCTGCATAAGCTACTTGTTCAACAAAAAATCTTCCTGCACCTTCATTTGCTGATGCCATATCACCTGCTGACTTAATAATTTCAATTGCTCGGGGTCCCGCTGGTCCAATATCAAGAGCAATTTTTTCCAACAATTTCTGAAACAATCCCGGTGCTTTTTCAGCAATAAGAATGGCATCCTTTACCAATTGATTAGCAGAACTATTTCTCACAATTCGCGCAGGCCCATTATGCAACATTTGTGATAATGGATTATTCTCTATAAAACTTTCAATACCAAGTTGTGCAATAATTTCACCAACAATAGGCACAACCAATTGACTTACATGATAAGCAATAATAGGTGTCATAATGCGGGCAAAAGCCGCTTCAGAACGGTCATTTGCTGCATTGTCAAATGCTCTCGCTAAACGCAAAACCAATGCTTGTGAGGCAGCTATATCTAATGCAATATCTGCAAAAATACGTTCTGTCAGTGGAGGTAACGGCTGATTGGGCATTTTTTTCCGGAAAAAATCCATACCAAATTGAAGAGCCGCTCGTAAAACACCTGCCGATATGACAGATTGATCGAAACGCATCATCGTCTCGATATCTTTAATAACTTTAAGCCCTTCTCCAGCATTTCCCAAAAGCCAGCCATAACTGCCTTGGAAGTCGACAACCCCCTCTGGTGTTAAAAGTTCTCCAGATCGCTGAATTAAATGACGAATCGATATAGATCCATTTAATGCGCCATTTTCTTGTATGCGTGGAATAAAAAAACAACTTAAATGACCATCTAAATCTGCACTAACAAGATATCCGTCAGCGGTAGGATTAATAACGTTGGTTTTTACAACATTTAAACGATATAGATCACGTTCCATACTTTCATCGAAAGAAATTTTCTTAACACTTGGAAAATTGAAAGCGTATTTTTCAATATCGTCAAATGCACAAGTTAGAGAAGCAGCCTTTTTATGATGAATAGGCTTTGATGAGGAATCATATTGGCGTGATAAAAGTACATTTTGCCATTTTTTGAAGAGCTCAATATCACTAATTAAAACAGCAATAGCTGCACTCGTTATGATAACTTCATTCAAATGTCCTGTTTCTAAACCAGCAGATAAAGCTAAACGAATCGCACGCGCTTGATAGCGTACTCCATTTTCTGAGCTCGTATTTTCCCAAAGCGAGGTAACCAAACCTGCTTGTCTAGAATATTGTTGAAGAGCTTGATAGGAAGAATGGATCTCTAATCTTTCTGTTGGTTGGCCCCATTCATCATTATAGCATAGTAAAGGCTTATAATGATTCGCTAAGCAAGAAAGTTTCCATGCTTCTCGACTCGCGGCAAAATCCCCTATTTCTTCAAAACTTGCTAACAAAAACTTAGGCAAAGTAGAAGCAATACGAAACATAAGCGTATCGCTAAGAAATGTATTTTTTCGACGAGTATTTTGCGCAGATACAGCACTCATAGGTATATTCCTACATTCAAATCATTCATATCATAGACTATTTGTCTTTTTAGAGTTAAGAAACATTTATCATATTCAAACAAATGCTTGTTTAACCTGTTTAGAGAGAGATAAAGAAGAATGCTATGATGCAAGATAATTTTTTCCCACTTTTCCCTCATCAACATCTTTTAGCTATTAAAGATCTGAGTGTACAAGATCTTAATACATTGCTTGATCGTGCAGAAGCAAATATTATCCTTTCTAACAAAATTGATAAAATAAAATCTACTTTGCATGGACGGACTCAAATTAATCTCTTTTTTGAAGCCTCTACGCGAACACAATCTTCTTTTGAATTAGCGGGTAAAAGGCTAGGTGCACACGTGATGAGTCTTGCGATCGGCAACTCATCTGTAAAAAAAGGAGAAACATTACTTGATACAGCTATAACTCTCAATGCGATGAAGCCAGATATACTGGTTTTTCGCCATAACAGTGCAGGAGCGGCAGCTTTATTAGCACAAAAAGTTGATTGTTGTGTTATTAATGCAGGTGATGGTGCTCATGAACATCCAACCCAAGCTTTATTAGATGCTCTAACCATTAAAAGGGCAAAAGGTCGTATTGAAGGATTAACTGTTGCGATTTGCGGAGATATCTTACACTCACGTGTTGCCCGTTCCAATATCCTGTGTCTCAATGCTTTGGGTGCTCGTGTTCGTGCTGTTGCTCCCTCAACACTCTTACCCGCAGAAATCGCTCATATGAGTGTTGAGGTTTTTAACACGATGAAAGAAGGTCTTAAAAATGCTGACGTTATCATGATGTTGCGCTTACAGCATGAACGGATGACAGGCTCTTTTATTCCCTCTACGCGTGAATATTTCCATTATTTTGGCTTACATAAAGAAAATTTAGCCTATGCCAAAAATGATTCTATTATTCTGCATCCTGGCCCATTAAACCGTGGTGTAGAGATTGCATCCGACATAGCAGATGGACCACAAAGTATGATTCATACACAAGTAGAAATGGGAATTGCAGTGCGTATGGCTGTCATGGAGGCTTTATTAGATTCACGCGCAAAGATCAGTGGAGAAAAAAAATGATAAAACCAATTGTTTTTCAAAATGCTCGTATTATTGATCCTTCGCGCGCAATCGATGAAATTGGTACAGTTATTGTTGAAAATGGACGAATTATAGCCGCTGGAAAAGAAGCTCTGAATCAGGGGTTTCCTGAAGAAGCAGAAGTTATTAACGCACAAAACAAAGCAATTCTCCCTGGACTTGTTGATGCGCGCGTTTTTGTTGGAGAATTAGGGAATGAACATTGTGAAACAATTACATCAGCAAGTTACGCGGCCGCAGCAGGTGGTATTACTTCCTTTCTTATGATGCCAAACACGCATCCAGTTATTGATAATGTAGCACTCGTTAAATTTATTACGCATACAGCACAGGAAATGTCATTGGTCAATATTTATCCCGTTGCTTCAATCACACAAGGTTTCAACGGACAAGAAATAACCGAATTTGGTTTGCTCAAAGATGCTGGAGCCGTTGCCTTTAGTGAAGGAAAAAAAACACTTCAAAATTCATCTGTTATACGGCGTGCAATGACTTATGCACGTGATTTTGATGTTCCATTGATGCATGAAACGCAAGATAAAGATCTTACAGGGCAAGGTGTGATGAATGAAGGACTGCTTGCCAGTTGGCTTGGTCTTTCTGGCATCCCTCGCGAAGCAGAAGTTATCCCACTTGAAAGAGATCTACGTTTAGCAGCATTAACGCAAACACGCTATCATGCCGCTCAAATATCGACAGCACTCTCTGCTGATGCACTTCGTTTAGGTAAAAAACGCAGTGAGAAAATTTCAGCGGGTGTATCTATTAATCATTTATCTTTCAATGAAAATGACATTGGACAATATCGCACTTCTTTTCGCTTAATGCCCCCATTGCGTACAGAAGAAGACCGTGTAGCAATGATTGAAGCAATAAAGGATGGGATTATAGATGTTATTGTCTCTTCTCATGATCCTCAGAGTATCGACACAAAACATTTACCATTTAATGACGCGGCAATTGGCGCTATTGGTATGGAGACCTTATTGAGCGCAGCCTTACGTCTTTATCATAATGAGAGCCTATCTCTTCTACGGATAACGGAACTTTTGTCAACGGCGCCTGCAAAGCTCTTTGGACTCAATGCAGGAACACTCAAAAAAGGGGCTCATGCAGACCTTATTGTGGTTGATCTTGAAGAACCATGGGTTGTTTCGAAAGAGAAGCTCTATTCACGTTCAAAAAATACCCCTTTTGAGAATGCACGTTTTCAAGGACGCGTGCTCCAGACCTTTGTGAAAGGGAAAAACGTTTTTAAACTTGATCAACAAATTTAATGAGATTCTTAATGAATGAAGCAGAAATATTTTTTCAATCCACTCCATGGTTTATTTTCCTCATATCTTATCTCATTGGCTCGATTCCATTTGGGCTTCTTTTTACGAAATTGTTCAAAATTGGTGATATAAGAACAATCGGTTCCGGCAATATTGGAGCAACAAATGTTTTACGAACAGGAAATAAAAAGCTTGCTGCTCTAACACTTCTTTGTGATATGTTGAAAGGAACTATCGTTGTTTTCGTTATAAAGTTTTTTAGTGATCCGCTAGACAATAGTATCCTTGTTTCTCTAGCAGGCTTTTTTGTTTTCTTAGGACATCTTTTCCCCGTATGGCTTAAATTTAAAGGTGGCAAAGGTGTTGCTACCTATCTAGGAGTCTGCTTAGGAATCTATTGGCCTGCAGCAATTATTTTTATTATTGTATGGAGTGCGATTTTTCTCCTCATGCGTTATTCTTCATTATCTGCGCTTATTGCTGTTACGATCACACCGATATTTGTTTTTTATTTTTCCGCTTCTTATTTCTATTGTATGCTGATTGTGATGAGCGTATTTGTGTTTATAAAACATTCTGCAAATATCGGTAGATTATTAATTGGGGAAGAAAGTAAGATTGGTACGCAACACGGAGATAAATAAAGGAATCCTGCTTACTGATCATCAACGTCTAAGCTGGTTACGGTTATTGCGCAGTGAAAATATTGGAGCTGTTAGTTTTCGCAATCTCATTGATCATTATAAAACAGCAGAAAATGCTCTGGCAGCACTGCCAGAGCTTAGTAGAAAAGGTGGTGGTTCTGTATCTATTAAAATAGCAAGCTTAGAAGATGCAGAAAAAGAAATGCAAGAAGCTGAAAGATTAGGTGTCCGGTTTATCGGTATGGGAGAACCAGATTATCCAGCATTTCTTAAGGTTACAGAAGCCCCTCCGCCGCTTATTGCTATCAAAGGTAATGTTTCAATTTTTCAAAAAACTTCTATTGGAATTATAGGTTCTCGAAATGCTTCAGCTGCGGGAAAAAAGCTTACAGCTCAATTTGCGCGTTTTCTCGGAGAAGCAGACTTTGTAACAATTTCTGGGCTCGCTCGTGGAATTGATAGCGTTGCGCATCAAGCAAGTTTAAAAACAGGAACTGTTGCAGTCATGGCGGGAGGAATTGATCATATCTATCCTCCTGAAAATAAAAAGTTGCATGAAGATATTATTGCCAACGGTGGAGCCATCATCAGCGAAATGCCCATTTCTTGGAAGCCGCGTGCTATCGATTTTCCAAGAAGAAACCGTATTATTGCAGCTCTATCACTTGGTCTCTTGGTTGTAGAGGCAGCCCTGCGCTCAGGGTCCTTAATTACCGCACGTCAAGCAGCTGAAATGGGACGGCTAATTTTTGCCATTCCCGGTTCTCCACTTGATCCAAGATCTGTTGGTACAAACAATCTTATCAAAGACGGTGCTCTACTCACCACACATCCTTCTGACATTATAGAAACACTTACGCCATTAATTTCACCGCTTCCAAATTCGCAACTCAATTTTTTTGAGGAACCATCCTCCTTACAACTTGAAAAGGAGAATTTTAATTTAGCAGATGAAAAAAACAGCGATCTCTCTTTAGCAGATGATGATGCAGCACGTGCAGCAGTTCTCTCCGCTCTTTCAACAACGCCAATCGATTTAGACACACTCAGTATCCATTCAGGTGTTTCACTCCCAGCTCTCTACCTCTTGTTGGTAGAACTCGACCTTGCTGGAAAGCTTATTCGACACTCTGGTGGTTGTGTGTCATTGTCGAATCTTGATCTTCCCCAAGAGCTTCAGCACTATTAATAATGCTTTGCCCTTCTTTGGCAACCATATCCAAAAGCAATGCTAAAAGCGGACTGTGCGCCTGACGTGCCATCTGATTCATTTGCTTTGACATGTCTGTAATATATTGGATAACTTTTAAATGATTTATAAACATAATCCTCTATCCTTGAGCATTTCCCCTCCTACCTCTCAATAGACGTTATCTTAGTATTTCGCCGTATGTTTTTGTAATAACAGTGGAAAATAAATCGTGTAATTCTATATAGGGTGTACTCTAATAATGACAATCATAAGTTGTACAATATTCATGTTTTTTATATGGCTAATATTTTTTTATGTGCTCTTAAGCAATTGGCATTAGCTATTCGCGTAAAAGGCGTTTATAAAAAAATTTTTATTTCAATATTTGGGTAAAATTATGAATATCGTTATCGTTGAATCTCCAGCAAAAGCAAAAACAATTAATAAATATCTTGGGTCTCAATACAAAGTTGTCGCATCATTTGGACATGTTCGTGATTTGCCTGCAAAAGATGGTTCTGTTTTACCGGATCAAGATTTTTCTATGAAATGGGATATAGATTCTGCTGCCGCTAAACGTTTAAATGAAATAGCAAAAGCCGTTAAAGAAGCTGATAGCCTTATATTAGCAACAGACCCTGATCGTGAAGGGGAAGCTATTTCATGGCATATTCTGGATGTTCTTCGTCAAAAAAAAGTTTTAAAAGATAAACCTATTAAAAGAGTTGTCTTCAATGCCATCACCAAAAAGTCTGTGCTTGATGCTATGAATAATCCACGTGATATTGATACATCCCTTGTCGATGCTTATCTTGCACGTCGTGCTCTCGATTATCTCGTTGGTTTTACACTTTCACCTGTTTTATGGCGTAAACTCCCTGGTGCGCGTTCAGCAGGACGCGTTCAATCGGTTGCTTTGCGTATTATTTGTGATCGTGAATCAGAAATAGAACATTTTATCAAAGAAGATTATTGGTCCATTACAACACAGTTAAAAACCATCCGAAATGATAGTTTCCAAGCAAGATTGACAATGTTTAATCAAAGAAAAATAGGCAAGCTTGATATTCAATCTCAAGAACAAGCAGACCAAATTCGCTTTATGCTGGAGAAAGCGCAATATCATACACTCAGTGTTGAAGCAAAACCTACAAAGAGAAATCCTTTTCCTCCATTTACGACCTCTACACTACAACAAGCAGCTTCTTCAAAACTAGGTTTTTCAGCTTCTCGCACTATGCAAATTGCCCAAAAGCTTTATGAAGGCATTGAAATTAATGGTGAAACGGCAGGGCTTATTACTTATATGCGTACCGATGGTGTGCAGATAGCACCAGAGGCTATTGATTCAGCACGAAAAGTTATTCATGAAACTTTCGGAAAAGACTATATTCCTGAAAAGCCACGTTTTTATTCAACAAAGGCAAAAAATGCACAGGAAGCACATGAAGCGATCCGCCCAACAGATTTTCAACGCAATCCTAGTCAAGTCCGTAATTTTCTCGATAGCGATCAAGCAAAGCTCTATGATCTGATATGGAAGCGTGCCATTGCCAGCCAAATGCGCTCTGCTGAAATTGAACGTACAACTGTTGAAATTGAAGCACAGACAGGAGAAAACTGTGCAAATCTACGGGCAACAGGATCTGTTATTCGCTTTGATGGCTTTATTTCCGTCTACACGGATCAACGAGACGAAGAAAATAATGAAGAAAATGAAACAACACGTTTACCACAAATAAACACTGGTGAAGCACTTACAAAAGAAAAAGTTGAATCTGTACAACATACCACAGAACCCCCTTCTCGTTATTCTGAAGCTTCATTAATTAAAAAGCTTGAGGAGTTAGGAATTGGTCGTCCTTCAACTTATGCATCCACATTAGCAACATTGTGTGACCGTGGATATATTGTCATTGATAAACGAAAGCTTATTCCCGATGCCAAGGGACGTATTGTTACAGCCTTTCTTGAAAATTTTTTTAATCGCTATGTAGAATATGGTTTCACAGCAGATCTTGAAGAAAAGCTGGATCTTATCTCTGATGGCAAACTTTCTTGGAAAGACGTATTGCGAGATTTTTGGGATGGATTTAATGCATCTATTAGCAATATCCAAGAACTCCGTATAACCAATGTTCTTGATGCTTTAAATGTAACATTAGCACCTCTCGCCTTTCCTGAACGCGAAGATGGAAGTGATGTGCGTTCCTGTCCTCTTTGTAAAAATGGTCAATTATCATTAAAACTTGGGCGTTATGGTGCTTTTGTTGGCTGTTCCAATTATCCCGAATGTAAATACACACACCAACTTGGTACAGATACTGGAGAAGAGAATGAAGCTGTACGCAATGATGAACCTGTTATACTTGGTATTGACCCTGAAACAGGAAAAGAGATCTCTCTTCGTAATGGCCGGTTTGGTCCCTATATTCAACTTGGTGAAAGCAAAGAAGTTAAGCGTGCAGGATTACCAAAAGAATGGCAGGCAGAAAATGTAACCCTTGATAAAGCCTTGGCTTTACTATCCCTTCCCCGTGAAATTGGCATTCATCCTGAAACCGGAAAAACAATCACGGCTACGATTGGACGATATGGTCCCTATCTTAGCCATAATGGAAAATCTGCGCGCCTTCTTCATGCAGATGAAGTTTTTGATATTGGTATCAATCGTGCTATTACAGTATTAGCAGAACAACAAGAAAACAAAACCAGGCAAAGCAGAACAACACCTGAAGCATTGGCAACATTAGGAGAGCATCCCGAAGGAGGAACCATTACCGTGCGCAACGGGCGTTATGGTCCTTATGTCAATTGGGGTAAAATTAATGCAACATTGCCAAAAGATAAAGATCCCATTAGTGTAACACTTCCAGAGGCACTAGAACTTATATCGGCTAAAGCATCGAGTAAAAAAACAACTTCAAAAAGAGCTTCTTCTAAAACAAAAGCAAAAATAAAAGAGACATAAATTTTGGCTAAAGGTGAAAAAAACATAAAATATCTCTCTTCATTCAAGGGGAAAACTTTTCCCAATAAGGAAGCAATCCTTTCCTTTATAATTGAGAATCCTAACCACTCAAGTAAACGAGAAATCGCTAAAGCTTTTAACTTAAAAGGCGATTCTCGTATCTGGCTTAGAGATATGTTACGTGAGTTAAAGGATCAAAATCTCATATCTAAACACCACAAAAGAGCAATAAACAAAGGAAAATTACCCCCTGTTTCTTTAGTAAAAATTAGCGGACGTGATAAAGATGGAAGTTTTATTGCACAACCTCTTGAATGGGAAGATTCTCCAAAGCCCAATATTGAAATACACTCTTTTCATCACATAACAGGAAGTAATATTGGTGTTGGAGATCATATTCTTGTAAAAGTTTTTCGAAATAAAAATTCTGAAAGCTCAAGCCATCCTTATACGGGACGAATTATTCGTAAAATTGATGTATCTCCCAAAAGCGCATTTGCTATTGTACGAAAATTGGAAAATAATCAATGGCGCCTTGATCCTATAGACCGCAAAACCAATGAACTCATTGTTGAAATGTCTCCAGAAATGAAGATTCAAATTGGTGATCTCGTTGAAGTCGAAATAAAAAAAAATACTGGTTACGGATTAAAGAGCGCAAAAATAAAGAATGTTTTAGGGCACATTAAGAGTGAGAAAACACTCTCAATGATAGCGCTTCTTTCGAAAGGAATTCCTTATATTTTTCCTGAAAGTGTTCTTGAGCAAGCCAAACATATCAAAGCTGCCAATATGGATAATCGTGAAGATTGGCGACAATTACCCTTTATTACAATTGATCCACCAGATGCAAAAGACCATGATGATGCAGTTTATGCAACCAAGGATAAGGATCCAGCAAATAATGATGGTTGGATTATTATTGTAGCCATTGCAGATGTTTCTTATTATATCAAAACAGGAAGTGCTTTAGATAAAGAAGCATTGAAACGTGGAAATTCTGTTTATTTTCCCGATACCGTTGTGCCAATGTTACCTGAACGCCTTTCTCATGATTTATGTTCTCTGCGTGAAGGAAAAGAAAGACCAGCTTTAGCCGTTCGTATGATTTTTGATGCAAACGGTAATAAACGAAAACATAGTTTTCATCGTACTATGATTCGTGTAAGAGCCAAACTTTCTTATCAAGAAGTACAATTGGCAATTGAAGGTAATATAAATGAAAAAATAACCCCTCTTTTTGAGAGCATTTTGCACCCCTTATGGGAAGCCTATGCATGCCTTAAAGCTGCGCGAAATCGTCGCCAACCACTAGAATTAGAAATTGCAGAAAAAAAGATTATTCTTGATCAAAATGGATGCATAAAAGATGTTGTGAGTGAAACACAATTAGAAGCGCATCGTTTAATTGAAGAGTTTATGATACAAGCTAATATTGCAGCTTCTGAAACATTAAAACAACATCACCAGCCGCTCATTTATCGTATTCATGAAAAACCTTCTCTTGCTAAGCAAGAAATACTTCGGAGCTTTCTTCAAAGTTTGGGGATACCACTCTCCCGCGGAAGCGAACTTACCTCAGCGCGCCTTAATAGAATTTTAGAAAATGTCGCTCATACTCAACAACAAGAACTAGTCAATCAAGTTATTTTGCGTTCACAATCACAAGCAGAGTACAACCCTAAAAATAGTGGCCATTTTGGTTTAAATTTGCAGAACTATACACATTTTACATCACCAATCCGTCGTTATGCTGATCTCATTATTCATCGAGCACTCATTAAAGCTCTCAAATTAGGAAATGATCAATTAACAGATACACAAGAACAAAATCTTGCAGAAATTGCTACGCAAGTTTCTTTATACGAACGCCGTGCAATGATGGCTGAAAGAGAAACGATTGATCGGCTTGTTGCTCACTATTTAACGAATAAAATCGGTCGTATTTTTACAGGTCGCATTTCCGGAGTTACAAAAGCAGGTCTTTTTATCTCACTTGATAAACTCAATACAGATGGTTTTGTCCATATTTCTACACTTAAAAATGATTATTATCATTTTGATGAAGCACAACATGTTCTTGTAGGACAGCGTAGCCATAAAGGCTATCAGCTCAGTGATGTTGTAGAAGTAAAACTTATAACGGTACAACCTTTTGCTGGCGCTTTATGCTTTGAACTGTTAACAAAACCTCGTCCAATAAAATTTTCACCGACATCCTACCATAAAAACAAATTAAAAAAACAAAAGTATACTTTTTATGGGAAAAGAAAAAATTAAGCTTCTTGCCCTCCATTAAATATAATTTGAATAATAAATTCAATTTAAGAAATGGCTTATATTATATAATATTTATATTATTTTATATGTACAATCTTCTTTCTTTAGTATACAAGAGGATAAATTTTATTGTTAAGTCTATAATAACCATATAAAAATCTTGCAGTTTTTTATACTTAGGAAATAAGAGAAACTGCAAAGGATAGTTTTGGCTCCCTTTCATTTCAGCTCATCTTTTCATTGTTTAAATAAACAAGAGTACCTTAAGCCATTCTCATGAAAAAAAAACCTTTTGACTCTCAAAATAATTCTTTGCGTGCAATTATTGCCGCTATTGCAACCATTGGCACTGTTGGAACAGCATTGGCAATGGGAACACAACTTGTCTCTCTTCTTATGGCAGAGAAAGGACTTTCCAACAGTACAATCGGCTATAGTGGAACAGTTGGTGGAATCGCCACAATTATTGCAGCTATTTTTACGTCTCGAATTGCCTTATGCTTAGGAATCGCTCAAACAATATTGCTTATGATGGCGATAGGATCTTTAAGTTTTTTAGGATTCTATTTTTTTGATCCCATATGGGTTTGGTTTATTTTAAAGTTTATATTACATTTCAGCATGACAGTTATGTTTATCCTGTCAGAGTTTTGGATCAACAGTTATGCTCCTCCCAAAAAACGCGGTTTTATCCTTTCTATTTATGCTATTGTCTTAGGATTAGGGTTTATAATAGGTCTAACGCTGCTAGCAAAAGTGGGAACACAAGGATTTATTCCTTTTGCTGTTGGATATAGCCTTATTATACTTGCTACTATACCAATTCTTACCGCTTGGAAATTAAGTCCAGAATTTCAAAAAAATCAATATATGCCATTTTTTCGTTATTTTTTTCACGTTCCAAGTGCAATGATGGCGGTCCTTGTTTATGGGGCCATTCAAATGGGCGTATTAACTCTTATAATACCCTTTAGTTTATCCATTGGTTATAATGAGAATGAAGCAGCACATTTTATGGCAACCCTTGCACTTGGGAATATTTTCCTCTTAATTCCTATCAGCATTATAAGCGACTACGCCAAAGATCGACGCTACCCGCTGATGAGTTGCGCTATTTTAGGTTTTATAGGAACTTTTATAGTACCATGGATTCTTCAATATCCATGGATTCTGATGCTTGATTTGTTTTTTCTGGGTGGTGTATCAGCGAGCCTTTATACAATTAGTCTTGCACATTTAGGAGCCCGTCTCAAGGGGCAAGAGCTTGCTGCTGCTAATTCTGCTTTTATTTTTTGTTATGGAATTGGTATGCTCATCGGACCGACCTTTATCGGAAAATCCATGGATATCTTTAAACCCTTTGGTTTTTCAATAGCCATGGCTGTTTTTTTCGGTTTATATGTCATTTTCGTGTTTGTCCAACTTATGAGAAAATTAATCAGCTCTTGACTTTTTTGAGAACATCCGTAGTGTTGCGGGAAAATCTGATGATGTCGGAAATAAGTTTTGACAGCAATAATATTTTTTTCAGTATAAATAGGGTACTTACATTATGGCTAAAGCAGCAACCATTAAGATCAAGCTTTTATCAACTGCAGATACTGGTTTTTTCTATGTAACAAAGAAAAACAGCCGTACAATGACAGATAAAATGAGCAAGCGTAAATATGATCCAGTTGTAAAAAAGCACGTTGAATTTAAAGAAACAAAAATTAAATAAATAAAATTATTATTAAATTGATAGATTTTATACTCCAAAAGAAATGTGGAAGTATTGCTCTTCAAAGTTATTTTTTGAGGTGTGTTTTTTTATTTCCTTAAGTTTAAAAAGTTTACTTTAAACTTTGTATGTTTTGTACGGATTTGGATAAGTTGATTTATTATTTAAGTTGCTTACATATATTCTGTATGAGTATTTGATTATTGTGATATCTAATGAAAATTTTGTCATTAAAACGAAACATTGTTTCGTCATATGAATAAAGTTTCTCGATACTAAAATAGAGTTATAATAATGTTAGCAGTTTCTTTATTTCATGAAAAAATCTTTTTCTCATTTTAATCTAAGAAGCTTTAATCTAAAAGTTATCGGTTTCAGTATTTTTGTCGCTGCTAGCATTCTTATCATTATGTCAACTTATTTTAAGAAAACTCAGCTGTTGCCTCAAAAAGAAAAATTTCCTTCTCAAAACACTGTTGAAGGAAATGCATTAATCATTGATGGCGATACCATTATGATTTCTTCAATTAAGATTCGACTAGCTGGAATTGATGCTCCTGAACTCCACCAATTTTGTGGAAAAAAAGAAGCTCGCTACCCTTGTGGGCTTGAGGCAAAGAAATATTTAGAAAAACTATTAAAAAATCAAACTGTTACATGTCACTGGCAAAAAACAGATAAATATCGCCGTATTCTTGCAACATGTAAAACAAAACAAGTTAGCAATATCAACGCAATACTTGTACATAATGGTTGGGCTGTAAATTATTATGAATACCCCAAAGAAGAGCAAGAAGCTAGAAAGAAAAAGAAAGGAATATGGGCATCAAGTTTTCAACGACCAAAAGAATGGCGCAAAGCAAATCCTCGCACAGAATAAAAAAATATTTTTAAATTTTATTTACTAATGAAACAATGTAGCCCAATTATCAAACTTGAAAAAGAGATCTATTCCTGTCGTGTTTGCATCCAACAACCCCATTATTTTCCTCCTCTTCCTCATGAACCAAACCCTGTCGTTTATTTATCCGATACTGCTTCGATTGCAATTGCAGGCCAAGCACCAGGGTTGCGTGTCCATGAAACTTCTATCCCTTTTAATGATCGCTCTGGTGAAAAATTGCGTAATTGGCTGGGTGTCACGAAAGAAGAATTTTATAATAAATCTCTCTTTGCTATTGTTCCTATGGGATTTTGTTTTCCAGGTTATGACAAAAATAAAGCTGATTTACCACCAAGACGTGAATGTCGAGAAATATGGCATGAAAAGATATTTCAGGCAATGCCTCAAATAAAGCTTGTTCTTGCTATTGGCAGTTATGCGCAAAAGTGGCACATTACAGAATTAAAACATAAAACCGTTTCTGCAACTGTTGGTGATTGGAGAAATATTCTTTCCATTCCTCAACCTCGAGGCTATAATGTTATGCCTTTGCCTCATCCGTCATGGCGAAATACTTCTTGGTTACAGAAAAACCCATGGTTTAACGATGAGCTTATTGTATATCTGCGTTGTTTAGTGCGTAAATTTTTATAAATTAAAATATTGAGAAAAAATATGGATCGTCTTGACCGAAAAATTTTACATCTTTTGCAAGAAAATGCGACACTTTCTGTTGCTGATATTGCTAAAAAAGTGGGACTTTCGACCACTCCTTGCTGGCGTAGAATTCAAAAACTTGAAGAAGATGGCGTCATTCAGCGTCGTGTTGCTGTTCTTTCTCCAGAAAAAGTAAACGCACACGTCACTGTTTTTGTGTCTATTCGCACAAATACACATAGTCATGAATGGTTTAAGCGTTTTTCAAAAATTGTGCAAGAATTCCGTGAAGTCATTGAATTTTATCGAATGAGTGGAGATATTGACTATTTATTGCGTGTTGTTGTGCCCAACATTGAAGCTTATGATCTTTTTTATAAAAAATTAATTTCTAAAATTGACATCCGTGATGTCTCTTCTTCTTTCGCAATGGAACAGATTAAATATACAACAGAACTTCCACTTAATTATATTAAATTACACGACAAGACGCATGAACAAAGCTCTTAAGATTTTTTATATCCGTCTTATGATCTTTTAGGCATTCAAACTTTCTTGTTAAAAAACCACCATTTGTGCATGTGTTAAAACAGCAGCTTTGACAATACCAGCTGCCATAGCTGCTCCTGTCCCTTCACCAAGACGCATCCCTAAATCTAGAAGTGGTTCTTTGCCAATTTTTTTTAAAAGTTTACGATGAGCTGTCTCAGAAGAAACATGTCCAACAAGGGTATGATCAAGAGCTTTTGGATGCATTTTATAAAGAACCGCTGCAGCTGCTGTTGCCACAAAACCATCTAAAATAACGGGTATTTTTTCTATTCTTGCTGCTAAAATAGCACCAACCATAGCAGCAATCTCACGTCCTCCTAAGCGACGCATTATCTCAAAAGGATCATTAAAATAATCCTTATGCAAAGAAATGGCTGTCTTAACCGCTGCAATTTTACGCTGATAAAAATCACCTTCTGATTCCATACCATTTCCTGTCCATTCTTCCACTTCCCCTCCAAACAATGCTAAGCATAAAGCTGAAGCTATTGTTGTGTTTCCAATTCCCATTTCTCCAATACATAAAAGATCTGTCCCACCCGCAATGGATTCCATTCCAAATGCCATTGTAGCAGCCGCACTCCGCTCATCCATTGCGGCATCCTTCGTAATATTCATTGTTGGATATTCCAATGCTAAATCAAAAATTTTTAATCCAAGATCATAAGCAATACAAATTTGATTGATAGCAGCTCCACCAGATGCAAAATTTTCTACCATTTTTTGTGTCATAGATTGTGGAAATGGTGTAATATTCTCCTCTACAATACCATGGTTTCCAGAAAAAATAGCAACCAAAGGTCGCGTTACGATAGGTTTTTCTGTACCCCTCCACCCCGCATACCAAACAGCAATATCTCCTAGTTTTCCCAATGTTCCTTGCTCTTTTGTTAAGTTTTTTTGCCGTTTTTTTGCCAAAATTATAGAAAACTCATCAGCAACAGGTAAATTTGTAAGCAAAGCACGAAAATCATCAAATGGACTAGCGATCATAAGGATACCTTTTAAAATCTACAATATTTATGAAAATCACGTCATATATACAGGATATAAATAATTTATTGTTTTTTTAACAGTGCTTTAAAAAAGTTAAATACTATGAAGGCAATAATTTCTATATTCTATTTTCTACCCCAATAACAAACGTGCAAGATTCAAAATGTTATTAATATCTTATGACTACCTTTACAGTGATACCCTTAAACTATTTTTTATTTAATAGGCATAATCAGCATGCCGTTTAATATATAAATTCTAACATTCTTATTCATAATAAAAGTTATAAACTTTCAAAAACTTATAAAATTGAAGGGATCAAAATTATCGCAAAGAAATCAAAACGCAAAGGATCTCAACTTTAATATATGTTAATTGTCTGACTGTTATTAAATGAGAGCATAAAAAGCTTCTTTTAAAGTACATATATCTGCGTTTGGTTTTGTCGCATCATTTGATAGTATTTGCCGCCATCGACGTGCCCCACCCCGCCCATGAAATAAACCAATCATGTGACGCGTCACATGAGAAAGCCGCCCCCCCGATGCAATATGTCGAGCAGCATAATCACACATAACCTCAATAAGATCACTCTCACTTAGACTATTCTGCGACTCACCATAGAGTTCAAAATCAATATGTTTTAACAAAGTTGGATCATGATAAACTTGGCGACCAACCATGACAGCATCACAGAAAGTTAAGTGTTCTTTGATCTCATCAATCGATTTAATTCCACCATTTATCCCAATGAATTTATGAGAATATAGACGTTTTAATTTGTAAACCCTTTCATAATTAAGGGGCGGAATATTGCGATTTTCTTTCGGACTCAATCCTTGTAGCCATGCCTTGCGTGCATGTATCCAGAGCGCATCACATCCAGCATTCCAAACCTGATTAGCCAAAAGATCTAACGCTAACTCTTCATCTTGTTCGTCCACTCCAATCCGACATTTGACAGTTACAGGTATAGTAACCTCTCGTTTCATCGCTTCTACGGCATTTGCCACAATGTCTGGATGTAGCATCAAACAAGCTCCAAAGACACCTGCTTGAACACGATTTGATGGGCAACCAACATTGAGATTTATTTCGTTGTAGCCAAAATCCTCAGCAATTCGTGCAGCTTCTGCTAACTTTTTCGGATCTGCGCCCCCTAATTGTAATGCAACTGGACATTCTTTGTCGCTAAAAGCCAACAATTGTTCGCGAACACCATGAATGACAGCATCTGCTACCATCATTTCCGTATAAAGGAGAGCTTTTTTCGTTAAAAGACGATAAAAAAATCTGCAATGTCGGTCTGTCCAGTCCAACATTGGTGCTACTGCAAATTTTATAGGCGATGGAAGGTTGTAAAATATCATGAGGGTATTACTCTCATGTCCCTATAGCTCTCTCTTTATACATAAAAAAATACTTACTTTTAGTTTACGGAAAATTTTATTCTCTTATACTATCATGAGTATAATAACAGCTCATTATTTTCAATTGATATCAAGGTTTACTACAATCAATCATGCCACAACACAATATCGCATTTCTCATAGATTAGTGTTCAGGTATATAAACATGAAAAAAGAAGATTTTTACTATAATATAAAAAACTCATTTATAAGTTCTTCTTACGCTCTTCAAGCCTCTTCCCTTACATGATTTAGTACAGCGTTTAAGATAATAAATGCTAAACTAACACATTATAGAATTTTTCATGATCGATTTAATTTTCTTTAGATTTTTTTAACTCATTGTGTAAATAAACGATACAGAAAGTAGCTTTTATCTTCTCTTAAAGAAGGAAAAACCCTTATTTCACACGAATCTAATTATAAATTATTTTTTATCAATGAGTTCTTTTTGGTAATATTCTTAGATTTCACTTTATAAGATAGACAAATTTCATCTTAAATATTCTATCTAATTTTGCCATTTTGTGATTCTTGCAAAAAAAAACTAAAATCAGGGTATAGACAACCATTGCCTTTTTAATATCTATAACTAATATCAGTATCTCTCGAAGGAAAATATTTTACAATATTGCAGATACAATCTGTAAAATGAAATGATCATAAACGTTGTTCAATCTCTTGTTGGCTTTGCATATAGGAAGAAAGAGTATCAACCTCTTGTTCATTAAATAGGAGCCCCAGTTTTGAACGACGCCATAACACATCTTCACATACTTTAGCCCATTCTTTTTCCATCAACCATTTTACTTCTACTTCATAAAGCCCATGTCCAAAATTTTTTCCTTTATTTGCCTTACCATGTGCAAAGATCACCAATGCTTCCGTACCGTAGGAGCGTGCAAGCCTGCGATGTGTAAAAGCATCTAAATCTGGCATTAAAAGAGCAATCCTATTTTCGATTGTATCTAATTTGTTATAGGGAAAATCACCCCCTGGAAGTACTGCCTTAGCCGTCCATGATGCTCCCTTTTTACCAAGCTCTTTTTCAACAAATTTCATCGCATCTTCAGCCAACTTACGATAAGTTGTAATCTTTCCACCATAAAGATTAAGTATCTTTGGTGTCGTTCCTGTTCCCATTTCTTTTAAAACATAATCGCGCGTAATTTCTTGTGCTTTTGAAGCTCCATCATCATAGAGTGGACGAACTCCCGAGTAAGACCAGACAATCGTTTCAGGCAACACTGGTTGTATGAAATATTCACTGGCTGCTGCACAAATATAATCAATTTCTGTATCAGTAATATGAACGTCAGCCGGATCTCCTTGATAATTACAATCTGTTGTTCCAAGTAAGGTAAACTCTTCTTGATACGGAATAGCAAATATAATACGCCCATCACCATTTTGAAAAATATAAGCACGATCATGAGTATAAAGCTTGGGAACCAAAATATGAGAACCTCTAACAAGCCGTACTGGTGGATGTTCTTTACAATCTAATATGCTTGCTAAAACATGATCAATCCAAGGACCTGTCATATTCGCGACATAAGAAGCTGTGACACTATATTCTTTGCTACTTAACTTGTCTTGAAGAAAGATACGCCATTTATTGTCTTCTTTTTTTAAAGAGAGAACTTCTGTTCGTACTTTTATATCAGCTCCCCACTTTTCTGCATCACGAGCATTGCCAATAACTAAACGCGCATCATCTACTCTTGCATCAGAATATTCAAAACCTCTCTGATATTCTTTCTTCAGTGTAGAGCAAAATTTTTGTGAAAAATTAATCGTTTTACTGCGCCACAATTTCTGATTCCAATTCCCTAAATAATCATAAATAAAAAGTCCAAAACGCAACATCCAAGCAGGGCGCAATTCTTTATGATAAGGAAGGAGAAAACGCAAAGGACGCACAATATGTGGAGCCATACGTAAAATAATCTCGCGTTCTTTCAATGCTTCACGAACAAGTTTGAACTCATAGTGTTCAAGATAACGAAGCCCACCATGAATAAGCTTTGTTGACGCACTTGAGGTCCCAGATGCAAGATCGTTCATTTCAGCCAATCCCACTTTAAATCCGCGTCCTGCTGCATCTCTTGCCAATCCACAGCCGTTTATCCCTCCTCCAATGATAAACAGATCATAATGTGTTGTGGTTTTCATAATTTCACTTTTCATTATTTAATTTTGTTTCTCAGTACTCAATAAAGCAACAGGAAAAAATAATACAAATGTTCTTCATTGTATTATCAACGTACTTTTTCCTAAAATAAACACGCACAAAAAGCTTTTGATACCCTTATACATCAAAACAACATTTGACAAATTAAAGAGAATTTTTTTATCTTTTACAAAACATAATCCTTACCAAGCCAAGGTTTATCATATGAAATCTTTTTAGAGAAAAATTGATGTTTTTTCTCATTCTTAAAGATACACTATAACTAAATGCTTCATTGCACATAGATAGCGCTTTTCATATAGTTCACTCAATGACACCCTAAAAAATGTGAAGGTATACAAATGAATTATCACTCTCAAAACTCGAAAATAACACTTTTTTCAAAAATTTTAGTCATAGTTATGTCGAGTATTTTAATCTTTTTACCTTCTTTATCAAACGCAACATCACACTCAAAAACAGCAAATGATTTAAGCTTAGAAAAGCTTAAATCACAACTTTTGGAAGATTCTAGCTTTTTATCTAAGCTTAAAGAAAAAATGATACCACATACTGATTCTCATCATATTCAACAAATCGTCAGAGAGTATCTTCTTACTCATCCAGAAATTATGATTGAAATGCAGCTTATTCTTCAAGATAAGCTGGAAAAACAGAATGAATACGAAAGCCAAAAACAAACTTCTGTCATTCATTCATTAGAAAAAGAGATTTTTCATTCTCCTCATGACGCTGTTTTGGGAAACCCAAATGGTAAAAGAGTGCTTGTCAATTTTTTTGATTACAACTGTGGTTATTGTAAAATTTCCTATTCAAATATAGAAGACTTGATAAAAGAATATCCAGATTTAAAGGTTATTATCAAGGACTTACCAATTTTAAGCTCTGATTCTATGGCAGCCCATACTGTTGCCTACGCATTTCGAAAACAATTTCCAGAGAAATATCCTCAGTTTCACAAAACGCTTTTAATGTATCAGGGTCGTGCAAATGAAGCTAAAGCTATTAAAGTAGCTGTTTCATTAGGAGCAGATGAAAAAAAACTACATAATGCAATAAAAGATCCCACTCTGCAAAATGCTTTTAAAGAAAACATTCAAATTGCCTCTGCACTTCATATTACGGGAACACCTTCTTACATCATTGGTGATAAAATATTCATCGGCGCAGCCAGACAAGATATTCTAAAACAAGCGATAGATAATACACAGTGAATACCTGATCCGTTTTAGGAAGAATACTGTAAATGAGGTAATTTTATGCTTTCTCTTTTTTGATAACAGGCTTATAAGTGCAATTTTACGTAAAGCAGATACAAGTTTTAAATTGCAAAGTATAATGATTTAAAGGAAATAAAAATCTTTAAAGCCTCAAAAGATGTCATCCCTAATCTAGAGATATTCGGTCATAAAATGAGATAATGACGATCTTCATTGATCAAGGAGTTAGAAATAAAATGGCAACAAAAAAAATGGATTCGGCAAAAACCGCAATTGATACGAAAATTATTCGTGATCTTGCTGAAATTTTGAATGATACAAATTTAACGAACATTGAAGTTGAACAAGGGGAGCTTCGTATTTGTGTCTCTCGCCAAAATACCTTAACTTCTTCTGAGCAAGCAATCTATGCCCCTGTTTCTACTCCTACTTTTTCTGTAACATCTTCTCCAGTTCCAACAGCTGAATCTCCTATACAATCTATCCAAGAAGATAAATCAAAAAACACAATAACCTCTCCAATGGTTGGAACAGCTTATCTTGCACCCTCACCAGGCGCACAGCCTTTTGTAGAAGTAGGACAAAATGTTTCTGAAGGGGAGACATTACTTATTATTGAAGCCATGAAAACAATGAATCAAATTTCATCACCGCGCTCCGGTACGGTAACCACTGTTCTTGTCAAAGATGGTCAACCTGTTGAATTTGGTGAACCACTTATTATTGTTGAATAAAGCGAGGGGCAACCATGATTCGAAAAATCCTCATTGCTAATCGAGGAGAAATTGCTCTTCGCGTTTTACGTGCATGTAAAGAACTTGGCATAAAAACCGTGGCTGTTCACTCTACCGCTGATGCAGATGCAATGCATGTTCGTCTTGCTGACGAAAGTGTTTGTATTGGCCCTCCTCCCGCTCGTGATTCTTATTTGAGTATTCAGCAAATTATTGCTGCTTGTGAAATTACAGGAGCGGATGCTGTTCATCCAGGTTATGGCTTTCTTTCTGAAAATGCAAAATTTGCAGATGTTCTAGAAGCCCATGATATTACATTCATCGGTCCAACAGCTACTCATATCCGCATCATGGGCGATAAAATCGAAGCAAAGAAAACCGCCAAAAAACTTGGTATTCCTGTAGTTCCAGGTTCAGATGGAGCAGTCACTGAAGAATCAGATGCTTTACGCACTGCTCGTGAAATTGGTTATCCAGTTATTATAAAAGCTTCTGCCGGTGGTGGCGGACGTGGTATGAAAGTCGTTCATTCTGAACAAGAATTTTCTATAGCTCTCAAAACAACGCGTTCAGAAGCGAAAGCTGCTTTTGGTGATGACGCTGTTTACATAGAAAAATATTTAGAAAAACCCCGTCATATTGAAATTCAAGTCATAGGTGATGGTGCGGGAAATGCTATTCATTTAGGAGAACGCGATTGTTCACTTCAACGACGGCATCAAAAAGTATGGGAAGAAGCTACGTCACCTGCACTTAATGAAACTGAACGGAAAAAAATTGGAAATATTGTTGCAAATGCCTGTGCCCAACTTGGATATCGTGGAGCTGGTACTATTGAATTTCTTTATGAAAATGGCGAATTTTATTTTATTGAAATGAATACACGTTTACAAGTCGAGCATCCTGTAACTGAAGCAATTACAGGTATAGATTTAGTCCACGAACAAATCCATATTGCATCAGGCTGTAAACTTTCAGTAACACAAGATGAAGTCTGTTTTTCTGGTCATGCCATTGAATGCCGTATTAATGCAGAAGATCCCATTAATTTTACGCCATCACCTGGAACCATTACACATTTTCATACACCTGGAGGTTTAGGGATTCGTGTTGATTCAGGCGCTTATTCAGGTTACCGTATTCCTCCTTACTATGATAGCATGATTGGAAAGCTGATTGTTCATGGACGTACCCGTTTAGAATGTATGATGCGTTTACGGCGTGCTTTAGATGAATTTGTCGTCGATGGGATAAAAACTACACTGCCTCTTTTTCGCGATCTTATTAATAATCAAGATGTTGCTGATGGTAATTATAATATTCACTGGCTAGAAAATTACCTTGCTCATCAATCAAAGTCTTCAGATTCGTAATTCGATAGCAAAACGGTGCATTCTTATAAAAGATTCTATAAGATATCAACATAAGGATAGTTCCAACCTTGCTGTAAAAAGTGGAAAAAAGGAAATAAATTGGTTATTTTTTATATAGTTTTCTTTTAATATGTATAAAATTTAATAATTTTCTGTTTTCCTTTTTGTTAGTTTGTGCTAACTCCTACATGGTTACGCCCTTATAGCTCAGTTGGTAGAGCACCTGATTTGTAATCAGGGGGTCGGGAGTTCGAGTCTCTCTGGGGGCACCATATGTTTTTTTAATTACGTGTAGCTTATTCATTTTCCGAGTGTTTTTAAATTCAAGAGAAGGTAGAGGTGAACGTGAATTTACAAAACATGTTATTTTTATCAAACTTCTTTTTAATGCTTTAAATTCAGCTAATTTCTACCAAAGTTTAAGTTTCTAATGAATATACTAACAACTTCATAACATTGGTAAAATTATCCGGCGGACTATTATTAAAAGAATCAGAAAGTTTTTTGTAAAATTCTTTCCACAAACATTTTTTTCAATAAAGCCACCTAATTCATCAGCCTTAACTTTAGCAAAGATATAAGGTATGTGTTTCATTTATTAAAGCAAATTCTTTTCTTTAAAAAGGTTATAGCCTTCTATCTAACAGCGTTTTTGCTGTAAAATTCAAATTATCTATCTGCTCAACTAAAGAACTTTTATTGTTTAGCTTTTGTGCTTTTTTCAAAGAGATGTGGGCTTTCAAGAATAAGCTTTTCTCGTGCTTTTTGTAACTGTTTAATGACTTCATCAATCTTTGATGGAGAACAAAAAGATTCTTGGCTATTCAACAAATGCAGCCTCTCCTTTCCCTCATACAAACATTGCATCTGAGATTGAAGTATTCTAACTTCTTGAAAAAAAAGACGTCCTGTTTCCTTAAAACCATTATTAAGTGCAAAAAGTTGATCAGAAATGGATAGCAGAATTTGTTTTAAAAAACGCTCATTTTCTTGGCGTTTACGATATTCTAAAATAAGAGCATGGCTTATCTCATCTAACTGTTTTTTTGTAGAATCAATTTGACGCAATAAATTTGGTTTTTCCCCCATATCACCTTTTCTCACCTTCACAAGCATAGCATGAATATCTAATAACTTAATTGCGGAATGAGATAAATAATCAACAACTGTAGGCGTATTAACATAGCGTTTCCGTGCAATCATCACAAACTCACCTAATGACTGTTTTTTACATTCATCCCGCTATTTATTTTTCATTTTACAAGACCATTCTAAAGAAAGTGCTAAAAAATATTACCTCCAATACATTATTCGATGGAGCCCCTTCTCTCTTTTCACGATCAACGTGGAATCCGTGGAGAGAGAAAACGTACAGGTGTATAAAGGATAAGATGTGTTGTTTTTTCCAACACACTACTACCATCAGCAAGAAGGGCTTGACTAGGTGACAATTCTGTACCTTGCATAATTGTGGAAGCCAAAGAACCTTCTCGAGAAAGAGCCATCAACGTTGGCGAAGATGCAAAGACATTGTGTGCTCCCCCATCCACATGAGAAAAATCAAGAACAGCTATTCCATTTTTACGCAACATTTCAATATCTGAGCCATCGCCCACACGATGATGTCCACCCGTAAGACGTCCTGAAACTGCAAGAGCTTTATCCGCTCTGGATACTAAAATAGCGGTTGGCTGCGGAAGTTTTTTTATATCATTAAGTTGGCGCTCAAATACATCAACATCAATATCTGGTGCAGCCATTAATAAACTTGTAATACGACGAATAGGCCTATATTTTCCCTGTAACGCTAACGTTCTAAATGCTTCCATTATAACAAAATTGCCCATAGAATGTGCAATAACCGAAATTTGATCAGCATTGGTTTCACTAATAAGTGTTAAAAGCTCTATCAATCCGTCACGGGCAAAATTAGCACTGTCACGATCATAAATATAAAGAGGAACTGATCCGGCCGAAGGCCAAGAATAATGCACAGCGACAACATTTAAAGAATAATCGTGTGTAAACTGTGCTGTACGAAATGTACCATCTGCAAAATTATTATTATACCCATGGATAAAAAGAAAAATTTCTCTTTTTCCTTTTGGCTTTTTTGCTAAAGCAGCATTTAATTGCTGTTTAAACTGTTCTTTATTATCGTATTTTTGCAATGCTACTGCTGCAAAATACTTATCATGCGTAGGTTTATAGGCATTTATTTCAACAACTCCCTTTACATGTTGCTGAGGAATTCCTACGTCAACACGATTATAATGAACTTTATTTGATCGCTCTGCACCATAAGGTTGAGCGTAATTATTTTGCATCATACGACTCGTTGCAACATACACTGGAACGATGGCTTTTGGAGAAACTGGTTTCCCTTCAACTTCCCTTTCTACGGCAGTCATAGAAGGTGTTGCATGCACCCCATGCCAAAGTACAGCACGTGAATCACTACACGCTGATAATAAAGAAATACAAATAAGAAGTGTTAAATATCTCAGAATCATTATACTTCTCACTGCAACTTCACCCCACCTTATAAAAATATAACATTTCAAATGCATAGATAAAGTAATAAAAAACGAAACATTATTGGCAACACACCAACAAATAACATACAAAAAAGATTTTTCTATAATGCCTATAAATCCCCTCTCTCTAACATAACTTCATCTCATTATGGAGAGACTCACTGCTCTGGTGCGGTCGAGAAGACTCGAACTTCCACGGGTTGCCCCACAGCGACCTCAACGCTGCGCGTCTACCAATTCCGCCACGACCGCACGTGGAAAGAAAAAATCTTGGTTTTTAGCCTTTAACAAATCATAAAGAAAGGTACAAGCCAATTTTCTTTTTCTCATAATTTATTTTATCCGGATGCTTTATAACTTAATAAAGATTACGAGAAATATGGGCTTTACTATGACCTTTGAACCATCATCATAAAATGTGCTTGTGCCGCTTGATCTTTTTCATAATAACCATGAAAGTTTTTTGTAATTGTTGTAGAGCCCTGTTTTTGGATTCCTCTCATAGCCATACACATGTGCTCAGCCTCAATCAATACTGCTACACCATGAGGCTTCAGATACGTTTTTAACGCGTGAGCCACTTGCGCTGTCATAGCTTCTTGAGTTTGTAAACGACGAGAAAAAATATCTACAACACGTACAATTTTTGAAAGACCAACAATTTTTGCATTAGGAAGATATGCTATATGTGCTTTCCCAATAATTGGGATCATGTGATGCTCACAGTGTGAATAAAAAGGTATATTCTTTACGATTACGGCTTCATTGTATCCTGAAACCTCTTCAAAAACTGTACCTAAGGTTTCTTTAACCGATTGACTATAACCATTAAAAAGCTCGCGATATGCCTTGGCTATACGTTTTGGAGTATCTAAAAGCCCTTCTCTATTTGGATTTTCCCCTATCCATAAGAGTAATGTACGAATCGCTTCTTCCACCTTTTCAATACTCGGACGCTTTTCTTCAGATAAATTTGCGTCTTCTTTAACAACATTACGCATTCAAAAACTCCAAGCTTACTCTATACAAAGCATTTGCTCCATACCTATCTCATTTTGTATAATCTCTATATAAGCGAATTAAAAGTTTAAACAATCACGACTTTCAAAATTTCAGGCAATAGCGCATGATTGATACTATCTATAATGATAAAATACTTAAATATGCTGCACATATAGGCAAAATTGGGCGTCTTAATAATCCTGATGCAACATCAAGAAAACATGCACACCTTTGTGGTTCGACAATCACTGTAGATTTAAAAGTGGAAAATAGTATTATTACCGATTTTGCTCACGAAATACATGCATGTGTGCTAGGGCAAGCTTCAGCTTCACTTTTAGCATCTCATATCATCGGACAAACAACTCAAGATCTTAAAATATTGCGTGAAGTTATCTACCAAATGCTAACGCAAAATGGTCCTTCTCCTCAAGCTCCATTTGAGGATTTTTCTTGCTTACAGCCCATTAAAGACTATAAAGTGCGCCATGCAGCAACACTACTACCCTTTGATGCAATGATAGACTGCATTCAAAAAATTGAAGAAAAATAAATGTTCAAATCACAATCTAGACAAAAAAAGTTGACTCGGAATTACACAGGCACTTGGAAAAAAACACCCGGACGATTATTGGGTATTTTCTTAATACGGTTCTATCAAATAACACTTTCGAGCCTTATAGGCAATCAATGTCGCCATGCTCCGACTTGTTCAGAATATACATATGAAGCGATTGCTCGCCATGGGCTTTGGGCTGGTGCATGGATGGGACTCTTTCGTATCATGCGTTGTGGGCCCTTTGGAACAGATGGCTTTGATCCAGTCCCTCCATCGCTTGGAAATTCTTGCTGTTTTTATAAACCTTGGCGTTACTGGAAAATTTCTGACAAACACAACAAATAATCCTTTTCTTTTTTCACATGTATTGATAAAAAATTAGTCTATAAGCTTTTTACTCAATTTTCACGAAACCATCCGCAATCGTTAGCGGAATTGGATTAAAAGGGTGTTTTTATGTCTTGCTCTATTTCTCTTTTTTTTCCCGATGGTTCAAAACGTAATTACCCCGCCGAAATGACAGGCTTGGAATTAGCAGAATCTATTTCTAAATCACTTGCAAAAAAAGCAGTCGCCTATAGTCTTGATGGTATCACGCGAGACTTATCGGATCCATTGGGACAATCTGGTCAAGTAGAGATTATTACCCGAGAAGATTCACGCGCTCTTGAGCTCATAAGGCATGATTGCGCCCATGTCCTTGCTGAAGCAGTGCAAGAGCTCTTTCCTGAAACGCAAGTAACAATAGGTCCTGTCATTGAGAACGGATTCTATTATGATTTTGCACGCCAACAACCTTTCACATTAGATGATCTCACCGTCATTGAAAAGAAAATGCGTGAAATTATCCAACGCAATAAACCTTTTAGAAAAGAAATTTGGTCTCGTGAAAAAGCAAGAAAAGTTTTTTCTGAGAAAAAGGAATTTTATAAAGTTGAACTTATTGATAGCATTCCTGAAAATCAAGATTTAAAAATCTATTATCAAGGGGAGTGGTTTGATCTTTGTCGCGGACCGCACATGCAATCTACAGGGCAAATTGGGAATGCTTTCAAATTAATGAAAGTTGCAGGAGCTTATTGGCGTGGCGATGCCAATAATCCAATGCTCACGAGAATTTATGGAACAGCATTTGCAAATGAAAATGACTTAAAAGCCTACCTCCATATGCTAGAAGAAGCTGAAAAACGTGATCATCGCCGCTTGGGACGTGAAATGGACTTATTTCACTTTCAAGAAGAAGGGCCAGGAATGATTTTTTGGCACAAAAAAGGTTGGAAAATGTTCCAAAATTTGATCAGCTATATGCGTAGACGCCTTGATGATCATCAATATGCTGAAGTTAATGCACCACAAGTTCTCGATAGGTCACTCTGGGAAATATCTGGCCATTGGGGTTGGTATAAGGAGAATATGTTCAAAGTAATTTCAGCAGAAGAAGATTCAGATCATGGGAATGTTTATGCCCTTAAACCAATGAATTGCCCTGGTCATGTGCAAATTTTTAAACATGGTTTAAAATCTTATCGTGATTTGCCTATTAGACTTGCTGAATTTGGACTTGTTCATCGTTATGAGCCTTCAGGCTCTTTACATGGTCTTATGCGTGTGCGTGGTTTTACACAAGATGATGCGCATATTTTTTGTACTGATGAACAATTAGCCGATGAATGTCTCAGTATTAATGATCTTATTTTATCAACTTATGCTGATTTTGGTTTTAAAGAAATTAGTCTTAAGCTTTCAACACGTCCAGAAAAACGAGTTGGATCTGATGCATTATGGGATCATGCAGAAAGTATCATGGAATCTGTCCTTAAAACGATTGAAACAAAATTTGCAGGACAAATCAAAACAAGCATCCTTCCAGGTGAAGGAGCATTTTATGGTCCAAAATTTGAATATACATTAAAGGATGCTATCGGTCGTGAATGGCAATGTGGAACAACACAAATAGACTTTAATCTCCCTGAACGTTTTGGTGCATTCTATATTGATAAAGATTCAGAAAAACGTCAACCTGTTATGATCCACCGTGCTATTTTTGGATCAATGGAGCGTTTTCTTGGTATATTAATTGAAAATTTTGCTGGACATATGCCACTTTGGCTTGCTCCTGAACAAATTGTTGTTGCAACAATTACATCCGAAGCAAATGAATATGCCCAAAAAATAACAGCAAAACTTAAAGCTGTTGGGCTTTCCGCAACAATAGATCTCCGCAATGAAAAAATTAACTATAAAATACGAGAACATTCTTTACAAAAAGTCCCCGTAATTTTGGTATGTGGCAAACGTGAAGCTGAAACAAACAGCGTAAATATGCGCCGCTTAGGAAGTACAAATCAAACCCTTTTATCTGTAGAAGATGTGATTAAACAACTCTCAAATGAAGCAACACCTCCAGATTTGCAACGTGTAATAAATGCATAATACTACAGAAGATGGTAATACGTTAATTTTTTACTATAAATCTTCAGTTTTTGTACAAAATGAAATAATTTGATATTGTAGTGTGTTTTTGTTTCATGCACAATGACCTATCATCAGAAAGAATAACGTGCTCTTCCTCTACAAGGTAGATTGGTGAAAAAGTTGAATGTAAGCTATGAGCTGTTTAAATTGCAAAAATCATAGACAATTGAATATTAATAATAACATTAATCTTTTACCTTTATAATGAAAAGATGCTGCTATTATCATGGATAGATCATTACAATAATTATAGCAACATCAAGCAAGAAAACTGAAAACAAGATTATATTTATTAATAAAAAATATGTAAAATTAGCTGAACAATGATATTTCTTATTCGTAAGATAAGCCCTTATAAAAATGACAAGATATTGATTTATAATGATAATATATCGTTATTCATATTAAATAAGGTTTCGAATATCATAGGCTTCTCTTATTTTTAATATGTTTATGTTGAATCTATCAAAATCATTTGCTTGCACGAAACAAGCGGAATGAGTGTGTGGATAAAAATTATTGAGAAAGGACTTTTAAAATGCCTACAATGAACCGCCTAAAGTGCTAAGAATTGTTGCAGTTATTGAGAACAGGCTATAATTATAATGATGATGCCGACTTGAACCTTCATAAGTATAAAAATAGCGGTACTCAACGAGTTTACCATTAATCATTCACGAGGCATTATGGTAAAATAAGATTAAGAAGCCTTAAGAAACATCTCTTTAAAACAAGCACATGAATTGGTAAGCTAATGGCATTCTACATCCCGCAATCTACACTGATGAGATATTGCCTTAATTTTTATAAAGCCAAATCAAAAAAAATGGCAAAACTCAGCGTTTATTCTTTCTCTTCTTCATGTTTTACCAAATGAAAAACTCTTATAAAAAACTCGTTAAATATACACATACGATATATGACTACTCGTTGAACGTATAAACTTCTGGGCACATCCATAAAACATCTAAATATCTACGAAACACATATAAAATAAAAAAATATTATTATCGTGCTCTATCAAGAACACGCTTACATTCAATGAGTTCAAACAGAATTTCTTGTAACAATGCTTTATCAGTTTTATCTTTGTAAAGATTCACAGAACCGACAGATGTTTCTCCCTCATTCCTCATGAAACTCAAAAGCCCAAAAGAAGATTTCTTAGGCTTATTGCTAGCATTTTCAGAAGTTTGTCCTGCATGTTTCTTCTCTATGACCACATTCATAGCATCAAGATCACCATTACCCAATGCAGTCACAAAAGCAACACCATTTTCTTTCAAAAGGCGTTGCACACCTTTTATCGTATAACCCTGATCATATAGTAACTGCTTAATACCATTGAGCAAATCAACATCGACCGGACGATAATAGCGCCTTCCTCCCCCACGTTTCATTGGTTTAATCTGCCTAAAACGTGTTTCCCAAAATCTTAAGACATGCTGCGGAAGCTCCAATAACTCCGCTACTTCGCTAATTGTGCGAAAAGCATCAGAGCTTTTATCCATTTTGTAACACCTTATTTAAAACAAAATAAATTACTTCACAATGACTCATTCTGTCTCAATTTCTCAACAAGATTAGTCAAAAATAAGACCATCATTGATACCTTACTCACCAGTCTTTTTCTAAAAAATAAAGACCCTTATTTTATACATTTCTTTAACAAATACCAAACATACCATGGCATTTATTTATGAGATATCATTTTTTCTGTTTTGCACGATGCGAATCTAAAATTCTCTGTTTAAGGACATTGGCAGCCTTAAACGTCACAACACGTCGCGGCGGAATCGGTGCTTCAACACCTGTTTTTGGATTGCGTCCAACACGTTCATTTTTACTGCGAACCTGAAAAGTTGCAAAAGAAGATAATTTAACCGCTTCACCTCTTACAAGTGAGTTGCAAATCTCATCCAAAACCAATTCGACTAAAGCTGCTGATTCAGTATGTGACAAGCCCACTCTTTTACAAACTACGCTCGCTAAATCTGCACGCGTTACTGTCTTACTTGTCATTATAACCACCTATTAAAATATTAAAAATTACAAAATGACTTATACGTTTTCTTGAAATATGGTCAAGTAGCCATAATTTACCAACGAATAAGAATTGCTCCCCATGTAAATCCACCTCCCATGGCTTCTAACATGATAAGATCTCCTTCTTTTATTTTTCCATCGCAAACAGCTGTTGTTAAAGCCAACGGAACTGATGCAGCAGACGTATTACCATGTTGATCAACGGTAATCACAACTTTATCTAGTGAAATTCCCAGTTTTTTAGCAGATGCTTCAATAATGCGCTTATTAGCCTGATGAGGTACAAACCAATCTAGTTGTGAAGAATCCATACCTGCAGCTGCAAAACAATCATCAACCACATCCGTTATCATACCAACAGCATATTTAAAAACTTCTCGTCCTTCCATACGCAAATAGCCTGTCGTTTGTGTTGTTGAAGGTCCACCATCAACATATAGCTTATCTATATAAGCACCATTAGAGCGCAATTTCGCAGACAATATACCACGCTCAAAAGCAATACCACCCTCAGTTTCTAGTGCTTCCAAAATAACAGCACCAGCACCATCACCAAACAAAACACATGTCGTACGATCTTCCCAATCTAAAATTCGAGAAAATGTATCAGATCCAATAACTAAAATTCTTTTAGCCGCTCCACATCGTAAATAAGAATCTCCTGTTGTTAAAGCAAAAATAAAACCAGAGCAAACAGCTTGAATATCAAAAGCAAATCCATGGCTCATTCCCAAAGCATGCTGAATTTCAACAGCAGAAGCAGGAAAAGTACGATTCGGGGTGGACGTTGCTAAAATAATACAATCGATGTCTTTTATTGTTAAACCAGCATTTGTAAGTGCTGCTTGCGCAGCCTCAACTCCTAAAGAAACAGTTGTTTCATTTTCACTGGCAATATAACGTTGGCGTATTCCTGTACGCTGAACAATCCATGAATCTGACGTTTCAACAAACTTTGCAATCTCATCATTTGATAAACTTCTTTTCGGCAAAGCACTTCCTACACCACGTATAATTGACCGAATCATTCAGCTCTTACCTTTTCTTCAAATTTTTTATTTCTATTATAAGAGCTTATCATAAGGACTCTCCATTCATCACCGCTTCATCTTCTTGGTCAAAAAGTGTTGCTTTATTTTCATGAAATCGCCGTAAATCAGCCGTTATTTTTTGTAAAAGTTCATTATTAACCATTTTATAACCAACGCGGATAGCAGAAGCAAAGCCATTAGCATTAGCACTGCCATGACTTTTTATAACAACACCATTCAAACCTAAAAGAACTCCTCCATTCACCCTATCAGGATCCATTTTATGTTTCAGTATACGAAAAGCACCCCGTGATAAAAAATAACCAAGAGATGTTAAAACAGAACTGCGCATTGCAGAGTTTAAAATCTCTCCTATCTGTCGCGCGGTTCCTTCTGCGGTTTTTAAAGCAATATTACCAGAAAACCCCTCTGTCACAACAACATCGACTGTTCCTTTTCCAATGTCATTGCCCTCAACAAATCCTTTATATTCCAATCCTTCTAATTGCACTTCACGCAATATCATTCCTGCTTTTTTTATTTCATAAAGTCCTTTAACCTCTTCCACCCCCACATTTAAAAGTCCAACACTTGGTCTTTCAGTGTGATATAAAGCGCGAAACATACCTGCTCCCATAACCGCCAAATCAACCAACTGACTAGCAGAGGCACCAATTGTTGCTCCAATATCTAAAACAATACTCTCACTGCGCAGTGTTGGCCAGATACCCGCAATACCAGGACGTTCAGCCTCTGCAAGCATTTTCAAACAAAAATAAGACATGGCCATGAGTGCACCCGTATTACCAGCAGAAATGCAAGCATCAGCTTCACCATTTTTTACCGCTTCAATGGCGTACCACATTGATGATTTACCACGTCCATTACGAAGTGCTTGGCTTGGCTTTTCATCCATGCGTGTATAACTTTCTGTAGGGCAAAAGCGCGATACAGAATCCAAACAGGGATATTTTTTTAAAACCGGACGAACAGCCTCCTCTACTCCATAAAATAGAAAATAAATATTTGATAAATATTTTTGTACAATTGCTGCTCCTGCAATAGCTGCTTCTGGACCGTAATCACCGCCCATGACATCCACAGAAATTCTAATCACGCTTGCATATCCCACATCTTTTCATTTACATCTTTAAATACATATTATGATTTTTAGCTCCTGAATACTCACACAGCACATCTTGCGAAAATCGCTCCGCAGAAAATACCGTTTAGCATACAATAGATATTTTTTGTATGTTTTTACAATCACTTCCAATTTTTCAAAACAGAAAATGGAGAGAATTTTCGCTCTGCTTCTTCTAAATTTTCAACCATATTCATCTTTATCCCTTCTTTACGTGGATAATGATTAATAGACAACTCAAAAAACTCTTCCATGATTGCGCCAATATCAATTTTATCATCATAAAACACTTCAGGAGTATCAAGCCCCTCCACATCTAAAAACAATTCCCCTGTATCCTCTGATATTTGGGGCTTCATCAAATTTGAATCTTCAGGAACGAAAACAACCTCAATATTTTCACAAAGGATATTTTCTAATGGTTCTAATGTAACAACACATAACTGTAGTATACGCGCTTGCAACAGACCTTTTATACGCACTCCGCGTTTTTTCCACGGGAAAATATGGAATTTTCCCTCACAAGATTTTACTTCAATTAAATCATGGTTCTGGGCTAAATGTGTACATTCTTTTTTGTTTGCACAAAAATGAACCCTTATACCTTTAGCAGGTAGAGAACGTACAGATATTGGATAAGCCAAAGCAAATGTCATTTGAGGAACATTTTGAACATTCATTGACAACTCCCAAACATAAAAACGCGTAAAGCACTATGTTTTTATTTATCTCAAGTATTTATGCATTTTTTTCTTTTCTAAAGAAATTCTATATGGCATAATTTGCTTTATAACAGGGAAACTCAGTGTAAGCTACGGTAGATTAAGTTAAAATTAGAAAAAACTTGAGGTTGCCTTCTTGTCCTACATCTCAGTATAAAAAGGAGATACCATTGTTTCAAATGCCTCACATAATAGCCTTAATCAAACGTAAATTATTGATTGGTCTATCAATAGCAAGCATAGGAATGCTTGCTGGGTGTAGCCTTCTTGATTCTTCAGGTTCGAGCCAAATTTATAGAGAGGGCTATGTTCTTGATAAAAATGCTCTAAGTTCTATCTCTATTGGCTCAAGTCAAGAGCAAGTTCTTTTAACTTTAGGGACCCCTTCATTAAAAACAAAATATGATAATGAAGTTTTTTATTACATCTCACAGACACGTTATCGTGGGATGCAGTTTATGAAAACAAAGATTATTGATCGCAAAGTTTTAGCCATTTACTTCAATAAAAATAATCAGGTTGCAAAAGTTGCAAATTACGGATTACAAGACGGTCAAGTGTTTGATTTTATTACACAAACAACGCCAACTGTAACGAAAGAACATCCTTTCTTAATTCAAATTATAAAAGGCCCTGTGAATTTGCCACCCCATAACTAAATTATATAGTCTGCATACCGTTTCAATATTATAGGTCTGATAATATCAGATCTATAATAGGGGGGGATTTGTAACTCTTAGAGGCGAACTTTTTTTGCCATACTGTCAAGAACTGCATTAACAAGTTTTGGCTCATCACCTTCAAAAAACGCCTTTGCTATGTCAACATACTCATTCATGACAACCGCAACGGGAACATCTTTACGGTTGATCAACTCCCATAAACCTGCTCGTAAAATTGCTCGCAATATAGAATCAAGACGTGAAAGAGACCACTCTGCAGAAAGCTGTTGATGAAGCAGCGGATCAAGCTGCTTTTGATCTTTTACAACACCCGTTATAATAGCCAAAAACCATTGAAAATCAGCTTCAAGATATTGATCTCCATCAATATCTTTTCCCAAACGATAAGCCTCATACTCAGCTGCCGTTTCCATCACCCCCGAACCCACGATATCCATTTGATAGAGTGCTTGAACTGCAGCGAGTCTTGCTGCTCCACGTTTATTGGCTGAACGCGGAAAATGTCTGCTTTTTATATCAGCCATATTTAACGATTATCTCCAAATCTCTTTTTTAGAGCGATCATACATAAAGCAGCTTCAGCCGCAAAACCACCTTTATTTTTGTCATCTAGTTTTGCACGCACCCATGCTTGTTCTTCGTTTTCAACAGTCAAAATACCATTTCCAATAGCCAAGTGCTGATGAACAGTTAAATCCATCAATGCACGACAAGAATCATTAGCAACAATTTCAAAGTGATATGTTTCACCCCGAATAACACAACCAAGAGCAACATAACCATCATACGATATCTTGTTTTGTTCAGCAAAAGCTATTGCACTTGGTATTTCTAATGCTCCAGGAACCGTTACAACATCATAACTTGCTTCAGCTTTTTGCAAAGTATTCACTGCACCTCTCAAAAGTGCATCAGAAATCCCCTCATAAAAACGTGCCTCAACAATCAATACGTGAGGCTTTTTACCTATCTCTTTCATCATAATGGAATTCCACAAAAAACGAATCAAAAAAATCAAAGTTATAAAGCATAAAATTCTGAAAACGATCAATAGAGTGTTGGTTTATTCATCTTCTCTTTTTAAAGCAAAAAGTTTTGCAGCATAACGAGCAAGTTGATCAATTTCCAAATTGACCCGATCTCCAATTTTAGCTTGTCCCCACGTTGTCATTTCAAGTGTATGGCGAATAATAAGAACATCAAAAACACAATCCTCAACACCATTAACAGTCAAAGATGTCCCATTAAGTGCAATAGATCCCTTATTAACAATGAAAGGCATAAATTGTCTTGAAACTTTTAAATAAAAGCGAATTGCATCCCCTTCATTTTTTTGATCAATGATTTCAGCCAAACCATCAATATGACCAGAAACTAAATGTCCTCCCATTTCATCACCCAATCGAAGCGAACGTTCCAAATTAACAAAAGTTCCTTTTATCCATTGTGCCAGATTCGTTAAACGTAATGTTTCTTCCCACGCCTCGACAATAAACCAATTGGAATCTTCTTGCTTTAATCCTCGCTCTACAATTGTCAGACAAATTCCTGAACAAGCAATTGACGCCCCAATTGCTAAGCTTTCTATAGCATAGCGGGTAGAAATCTTTAAACGCATCCCCTGCTTTAAAGGTTGAACATCTTCAACACAACCAATATCCGTTATAATTCCTGTGAACATAATGTCTTACGTCTCCACTTATAAAAACGGTCATTTCCAAACATTCTTGTCTCAATCTCATGAAACTGCGAGAGATAATTTCCAAAATGAGGGGCTTCAATACGATTTTTGCCTAAAACAATGGGGGTATGAAAACATATCAAATGATCAACACAACCAGCATTCAAAAATTTTTCCCCTGTCTTAACGCCCCCTTCCAATAAAACACTATTAATCCCATGTTTATAAAGCATCTGTAAAAGAGCAAAGGGTTCTACACAACCATTGTTCATCTCGACCGAATAAACAGACACACCATATTGCTCCAATACATTTTTTTTGCTTTTCTTTGAAATATCCACATCACAAATAACCCATGTAGGAATTTTTATGGCTGTTTGGACAACTTTTGCATCAAGGGGGATAGATAAATCTGCATCCAAAATAATACGAATTGGTGAGCGCATCTCCATCCCTGGCAAGCGGCAATTGAGTTGTGGATCATCTGCTAATATAGTACCAATACCAACGAGGATAGCATTATTTTGAGCACGTAGAATATGCGTATGGGCATGAGAAAGTGTTCCACTAATTTTTACGCTGCCCTTCTCTCTTTTTCCAACACCATTATCGGCAGAAATTGCCATTTTAAAAGTGACCGCACAGCGTTGTATCTTCCTTATGCACCAATGCGTCCATAAGGATTCAAAAGCCTCTTCAGCTAAAATGCCCTCAACCACTTCAATACCCGCCGCTCGCAAAAGAGCAATACCATGACCATCAACACGCTTGTCACAATCAGTCAGCGCAATAACAACTCGAGAAACACCTGAATCAATAAGCGCATTCACACACGGCGAAGTTTTTCCATAATGCGCACAAGGTTCTAAAGTAACATAAGCAGTCGCTCCTTGAGCCAAAGAACCTGCCATGTGTAAAGCTTGCACTTCCGCATGAGGACTCCCATGAATAGCTGTTACGCCATAGCCAACAATAAAAGCCCCCACAGCACCATTATCGTTTCGCACAATTAACGTACCAACGGAAGGATTCTCACCTGTAAGACCGACATGACGTTCTGCTAAACGAATAGCTGCAGCCATAAACCGTTCATCTTGCACTTTTTTATTCATCAAAACGAGATTCTGTATCCGCGATACCCTTTGACAATTCATCTATAACATCGTGAAAATCGCTTGCATTACGAAAATCTCGATACACAGAAGCAAAACGAATATAAGCAATATCATCAATTCTTTTCAATGCTTCCATTACAAGATGCCCAATTTTTTCTGAAGAAATCTCTGGTTCTCCCAAACTTTCAAGCTGGCGTACAATGCCAGAAATTGCTCGTTCAATATGATCAGGATCAATATTGCGCTTACGTACAGCCACATCAACTGATCGCATTAACTTATCACGATCGAAGGGTTCACATCGTCCACTTTTTTTAGCAACCAAGAGCTCACGCAACTGAACACGTTCAAAAGTTGTAAAACGACCACCACAAACAGAACACACACGGCGGCGGCGAATCACTGCCCCCTCTTCTGCTGGACGTGAGTCTTTGACCTGTGTATCCTCATATTGGCAGTAAGGACAGCGCATCCTTTGTATCCTTAACGAGTGGTAAGATAAGAGTAAAGAGGAAATTGATTCGTTATATCTTTTACCTTTTTCTCAACAGCCATTTCAACGGCATGATTATCTTCATCACTTTTTGCACTCCGAAGACCATCAAGAACTTCTGAAATCAGATGACCAACTTGAATAAACTCTTTTTCTAAAAAACCACGCGTCGTGGCAGCAGGTGATCCCAAACGAATTCCCGATGTTATAGATGGCGTTTCAGAATCAAAAGGAATGCCATTTTTATTGCAGGTAATATGAGCGCGTCCCAAAGCCAATTCAGCACGTTTACCTGTTAGATTTTTGGAACGTAAATCAACCAACAACAAATGATTATCTGTACCACCAGAAACAATATTAAAACCATTACCCTGTAATGTTTTTGCTAAAGTTTTCGCATTAGCGACAACATTGGCACTGTAACTCTTGAAAGAGGGACGCAAAGCCTCCTCAAACGCAACAGCCTTTGCGGCAATCACATGCATTAAAGGACCACCTTGAAGACCAGGAAAAATTGCAGAATTAATTTTTCTGGATAAAGCTTCATCATTTGTCAATATTAAACCACCCCGGGGACCTCGAAGCGATTTATGTGTTGTTGTTGTTACAATATGCGCATGTGGAACAGGTGAAGGATGCACGCCACCAGCAACAAGACCAGCAATATGAGACATATCAACGAGTAAATGAGCACCAATCTCATCTGCAATTTCACGGAATCTTTCCCAATCCCATAGCCGTGGATAAGATGAGCCCCCTGCTATAATAAGTTTTGGCTTACGTTCTTTTGCAAGCTGCTCAACCTCCTCCATATCAATAATCTGATCTTCTTGACGCACACCATAGGAAACAACATCAAACCATTTTCCTGACATATTAACAGGTGAACCATGCGTAAGGTGACCTCCAGCATTTAAATCCAACCCCATAAATGTGTCACCAGGCTGAAGTAAAGCTAAAAAGACAGCTTGATTCATTTGGCTACCAGAATTAGGCTGTACATTCGCAAACGCAGCACCGAAAAGCTGTTTTGCCCTTTCAATAGCTAAATCTTCAACGACATCAACAAATTGACACCCACCATAGTAGCGCTTTCTTGGATAACCTTCTGCATACTTATTGGTTAAAACAGACCCCTGTGCTTCAAGGACCGCTCTTGAAACAATATTCTCTGAAGCAATAAGCTCAATTTCATGTTGTTGACGCTCAAACTCCCCTCTAATTGCGTCAAAAATTGCACCATCAACAGTTTGTAAATTATCATTAAAAAAGCGCTTTTGTGCGTCATTTTCTTGCTGAGTCATAAAACACATTCCTAACATAAAAAAAATAAAGTCAAGGAACGATAACACAGCAAACCATGCAAACCAAACATTTTAAACTACTTACACTCAAAAATAATGAGGCAAATATTTATCTTATTCTTTGTTATAAAAACAGCGAAAAACTTTCCTCTCGAGAATAGTAAAAAATGAGATTACATTTCTTTTTTTACACTCTTATTTGTTTACACCTTTTACAAAAAATATCTATAATCTAAAGAAATTCAATAATTTAATGATTAAAAATAATTTATAATGTGAAAAGCTGAATATAATAGGCAAAGTTAATACGAAGGCAAATAAGAATGCTAACCAAAGTTTTTATTGATGGTGAACATGGCACAACCGGACTACAAATACAAAAACGCTTAGAAAGGCGTACAGATTTAAAACTACTCTCTCTTGCTCATAAAGATCGCCATAATGTTCATCTGCGACAAGACTATCTTAATCAAGCCGATATTGCTATTTTGTGTCTTCCAGATGATGCTGCACGCGAAACAGTTCATTGGCTTAAAAAAAATAAAAACATTAGGATTATTGATAGCTCGACAGCCCACCGTGTTGCACCAGACTGGGTTTACGGTTTTCCTGAAATGACAGCAGGACAAAGAAAGCGCATCCAAGCAGCACATTATATAACCAATCCCGGATGCTATCCTACCGGTGCCATTAGTTTGATTCGCCCACTCCGTGAAGCAGGACTGCTAGACGCCGATTATCCCATCTCGATTAATGCAATCTCCGGCTATACCGGTGGTGGAAAACAGTTGATTTTACAAATGGAAAATCAATCTCAACAAAATATTCAGGACAATTATTTTATCTATGGTCTTAATCTTGAACACAAACATGTGCCAGAAATTAAAATCTATGGACAAATCAATCAACCCCCAGTTTTTATACCAAGTGTGGGTCGTTTTCCCCAAGGAATGATTGTGAATCTTCCTCTGCATCGCCATTTATTCACAAAATCAGCAAACTGTTCTGATTTGCGCGAAATTCTCGCAAACCATTACGATGGACAAAATACCATTTTAGTTGCATCACAAGAAGAAACTGCTTCACTTCAAAGACTTAATCCAGAGTGTTTAGCCAATAAAGATGGTATGAAACTGTTCGTATTTGGAAATGATCGTGAAGGTATTTTTAATCTCAGCGCCATATTCGATAATTTAGGAAAAGGCGCATCAGCTGCAGCTATCCAAAACCTCGATTTAATGCTTGCAAGCGACTAAACCTCCCTACCCACAAACTTTTATTCAACAACGCGATAAGCCCCTTTTGTTGCTCGCCAATGTGCAACAACAAAACACAACACGACTAATGCCATACTTTGATGAATGAGCCCCAAACTTATCGGAACCTCATGTAACAGTGTTAAGATACCCAAGACTGCTTGGATAATAATCATAACACAGATAAGAAATGCACGACGAGAATGAGTTGAATGTGGAGCATTTTTTTGTACATAGAAAGCATGAATAGCCGAGGCAATCAATAAAAAATAAGCAAAAAATCTATGAATAAACTGAACCGTTAAGGGATTTTCGAATAAATTGAGCCAAACAGGACGATGCTGCAACAATCCATCAGGAATAATCTGACCATCCATAAGGGGCCATGTATTATAGACTTTTCCAGCATGAAGCCCTGCAACCAAAGCTCCGAAATAAATCTCTATCAAGACGAGAATAACAAGCCATGCCGCAAAATATTGCACCTTTTGATTTGCTGGCTTTTCTGAGTATTCTTCAAGTCCTCGAGATAAATAAGTAACAAAAACAATAACAAAACATGCCGTTATAAGATGAAAGGCCAAACGATATTGGCTCACACTTGTTAAACTACTTTGCCCAATCCCTGAAGCAACCATCCACCAACCAATAAAGCCTTGAAAGGCGATAAGAATAGGTACAACAATAAGCGGGAGTAAGATATTTTTTTCAACACGCTTAGTCGCCCAAAACCAAATGAGCCCCAATAAAGCGACAAGACCAACAAGACGCCCAAGAACACGATGCGCCCATTCCCACCAAAAAATGACCTTAAAAGCACTTAAGGTCATATCAGGATTAAGCAGCTTATATTGTGCTATCTGTTGATATTTTAAAAATTCCTCTTGCCATTGATCCACACCAATCGGTGGAATAACGCCGTGTATTGGCTTCCATTCCGTTATAGATAATCCTGATCCTGTCAAACGAGTAGCGCCACCCACTAAGACAATTGCCAAACACAGCAATAAAATAGAGTAAAGCCACACCTGTATATGTTTTCTATTTTCCTTTTGCACAGGCGTTAAAATGCTATTGTTTAATCTCTTTACTACCATCTCTGATTGCCCCACGCTTCTCTCCAACTAAAATGCATTTTAAAATTTAAACATTAACTCTTTGTCTATTTTAGTATGTACTACAACTTTAGCAAAAAACAAGCGTACCACTATAACATGCGATACATATTTCTTTTTTACGAAACTTATGATGCTACAACGCGATAAACAGTCTTTGGAAAGCTGTCTACCATACGCATCATCCATTCTTGTTCATTAAGAACAGTATTACAAATATAATAGTCTGTTAGCTCTGCAAATTGCTCAACCCCATATTTTGGTTCGCTTGCCATCTCTAGGATGATAAAATCATATTCTTTTTTAAATTCTTGTAATATATGAAAAATATCATTTGAAAAATCTTGTGCTGAAATGGCACTTGTTAACCCCTGAGGAAGAATATCAACCCCCGTATCATAATCACGGTAAATAACATCATGCAACTTGGCATTGCCCGTTAAAATATCACTCAGTCCGCGATGTGGGCCAATGACTTTCTCTATTTGTTGACCAGAAACATCGACCAACAAAATTGTTTTGTTCTCTTTTGTGAGATGAAGTGAAAGCTTTGCCGCTGTCCGTGCAGCTTCTGGTCCAATGATTGAAATAATGGTTGAAGCACGCCATTTCAAAACATCAGATAATCCCTCTATCGTAATAAAAGCTTCAAAATTTTTCATTTCTTGAGAGACTAAAATACTCTCATTCTTCTTAAGATCATTTTCTTTTGATCTCAAATCCTCTTCTGAGATTTGGTCTTTTTTCCTTTTAAAGCACGGATAGAATAACAATATTCCTAGCAAAAGAGTAAGGAAGCTGACCAATGCACTCACAAGAATATTTTTTCCATAAAGAGCCATAAAAGAAATTGGTGCTAACGTTGTTGGCGTGACCACGTGAATATTTGTATTTTGTAAGAGAAGAGGATCATCACTCAATCTCCGATATGAATCAATAATTTTTTCTCTTCGTTGAGCAGACTTGCTCATCGCTTCATTTTGGGCATCGACTGCTGCTTTTATTTTATTTTCAAACTCGTTAAATATTTCATTCAAAGATTGGGATTGATCTTTTACAAAAAAGTTCATTCTTTTTTTGAGCTGTTTTTCTAATTCCGTTGCAATAACCTCATCTGAATGAACTTGATAAACGATTTGTAAAATTTTATTTTTTAATTGATGAGAAACTGTCTCTAATTCTGCAGTCATCGCTTTAATTTGAGGATGTGTCCACCCTAATTGCACAGCCATATGTGCTCTTTGTGTTTCCAAGAGATCACGTTTAGATTCCAGAGCAGCAATTGCTGAATTGCCTGCAATAAACGATAAAGACAGTAAAGACTGCCCATTTTCACGCATCATGTTAATCGTTGAATTCAAACTTGTTAAATGAATACGCTTTAAAGTTGCTTGCGTTAATTGCATCGAAAGATCATGAAGCTCTGTTTGTTTTACACCACGCTGAATAAAAGAATCAATAGATTTACAAAATTCCTGCACGATATTAAGGATTGCAATATTATCATATTGTTTGTCTTCTAATTTATCATTTAACAAGAATTGTTTCTGTTTTATGATTGCTTGTGAAAATGCGGAAAACCAAGTTTCCAACCCACGTTGAGCTGCTTCAAGTGTCTCGGCTTCAAAAGTAAGATCGATAAAATCACCATGACGCGATAAACGGATATTTTCATGATTTTTTTTCTTATAAGAAGCACTTAAAGAAAAATTCGAATCATTGAAGAACATAGGCTGTGAAAACAAAAAGGCGATAACATTGTCTTTCTTTTTAATTGGTAATGGCTTTCCTACAGAATCAGATAATGAAAATGTTAAAGTTGCTTGGTAACCACGAGGCTGGACAAAATAATACAACCAAATCAAAGATACACATAGCATTTGTAATAGCAAAACAATCAAAATGCTTCGCCATACGGTACGTACGAATAGTCTTTTATTACATGTAAGACTCATCTTTATTTTAACCAGCAAAATACTTCTTCATATTGTTTTATTAAGAGAAAGTAGTAACTATCCTCTTAACTTGCTGTCATATTATTTTGAGCTAATAAAAATATAAAATTTAAGAACAAATGTTCAAAAATAGCTTTAAAGAACTTAATTCATATTTTTTTTGAGGCTCTCTAGTTGTTTTTTTGCTTCAGAAGTAACAACCGCTCTAATGGTAATAGACCCATCATCATGCCCTTCTTGCACTATTTCCGCAGAGTTTTCATAAAACCAATCAATAAGCGACATTTCATGAGGTTGTAAAAGATATTCAATGCTTTGCACCTCTCCAAAAATTCGCTTTTCAATGGCTCTTAATAATTGATCGAGTCCATCCCCCTTAAGTGCTGATACCATGAGAGCAGGATTTAATCGCGTCTTTGCGCTTGTTTGTAAAACATTCAATGCTTGCTCATCTAACATATCAATCTTATTCCAAACTTCTATGATATGCTCCATATCATCAATATCGATATCAAGACTTGAAAGCACTTCTAAAACATCTTGGGCATGTGCTCGATGATCAAGATCTGACATATCTCTTATATGAAGAATGAGATCCGCTTCAACCACTTCTTCAAGGGTTGCTCTAAAAGCTGCAATCAAATTCGTTGGCAAGTTAGAAATAAACCCTACAGTATCAGACAAAAGAACAGTTTTTCCATGGGGAAGCACAACTTTGCGCAAAGTCGGGTCAAGCGTTGCAAATAACATATTCTTTGCTAAAACATCTGCACCGCTTAAACGGTTAAAGAGAGTTGACTTTCCTGTATTCGTATATCCTACCAGTGCCACAACAGGATAAGATGTTTTTTTCCTTTTTGCTCTATGAAGTGCACGTGTTTTAATAACCGTTTGCAATTCGCGGCGAATACGAATAATTTTTTCTTGTAAAAGACGCCTATCTGCTTCAATTTGCGTCTCACCAGGTCCACCTAGGAAGCCACGCCCCCCCCGTTGCCTTTCCAAGTGCGTCCAACTCCGCACAAGCCTCCCTTTTTGATAGGACAAGTGCGCTAACTCTACTTGCAAAACTCCTTCTTTTGTTCGTGCACGGTCCCCAAAAATTTCAAGAATCAAAGCCGTTCTATCGATAACTTTGCAATTCCACAATTTTTCTAAATTACGCTGCTGTACTGGCGTTAAAAAGTGATCTACAATCGCAAGCTCAATAGAATATTCATCTATATAACAGGTTAACGCATCTACTTTACCTTTTCCAAAGAGAGTCGCAGAGCGAGGCGTTGCAATATTAATCGTTTCATAATTAACAACTTCTAACCTTATAGCACGCGCTAACCCCAATGATTCTTTAACACGAGAAGATATAGAACACTCTCTCAAAGAGCTTTCACTTCTATTTTCTTGAAAAATCGGTATCAGAACAAGTGCGCGCACCTGTTCTGTATTCTGCGAAAATACCCCTCCTAATCTCTCATTTTCATTTATCATAGCAATCTAAGTACTTTTAAATGGGATAAGAGGTCTATCTTAAAATGATATGTTTACTCAGGACTTTCACCCTCAAACATCTGTACAGGCTGTCCAGGCATAATCGTAGAAATAGCATGCTTATAAACCAATTGCGCGTGTCCATCTCGGCGCAAAAGAACACAAAAATTATCAAATGAAGTTACAATACCCGTGAGTTTAACGCCATTGACAAGAAAAATTGTAAGGGAAATTTTTTGCTTACGCACCGTATTTAAAAACACATCTTGCAGGTGTTGTGATCGCTCTGCCATTATTCTTACACCTTTATCTAGATTGCATAAAATATTCGTGCATGCATATCGACTGAAAAATATCCAATTGTCAACGTAGAAGCTTAAAAATTCAGCAACAAACAACTGAAATTAGAGAAAAAACAGCTCTTTAAGACAATAATAAAGTACAACTTACGAAAAGCTATATTAAATTAAAAATTTTTCCACGTTTACTTTTTTATGAGCTTACAATTCAAAGGCATACTTTTATACATCCTAAGCTATTACAGACTATATGTGATGATGAATCTGCTTCGTTTAGAATCAATAAAAGTAAGCGGACAACAACATTTATTAACGATTATCGATATTAAAGAGAGACATTCGCAGCTTACTGTATATATAACCGCTATTAAATTGTCCTTATTTCAAAGACTGCCGGCTTATAAAGCTTTCTATAAACACAAGTTGTAAACAGTATTTTTGTTTTAGTTAGATTTAAATAATAAATTGTTTTTACTATATTTTATAACATTTTTAAACAGGGTACAAGAAACCGCGTTAACTTTATCTTGATAAGTTTTTAAAATTTTTCCCTAAGCATATTCCTTTCTAAATAATTAACAGCTAGTATGTAGAAATTATGTGGAAGAGGACGTATCCCTTTTCCAGCTGTAAGAGTACGAGGCGAGTATGGCACGCAGAACAAAATTGCAAACATTTGAAGTTGAAGTTGAAGAAGCCCTCACAAAAGCTATGAACTTTGATTTCGATGACACAGGATTTGAAACGATATCATCCAATAATTCTGAAAATGTTGTTAATGTCGATGATCTGATTCAAAAAATTGCAATGGCAGAAGAAGAATTTTTTGCTGAAAACGGTACGTCAACTTTTGTTTCTAATATTCATGATGAAGCTGTTGTTGATAAATCCGTTGTTGAACAGCTTTTTGCTCCAAAACCTTCACCTGATATTTCAGGTGGAACTGTTCATAATACATTATTGCCTACAAAACTTCTTCCTGCAAATGATGATATAACAACCCCTGTAAATTTTGGACCATTCAAGCAGCGTTCTTCCTCTCGAGTCTACTGGTATACAACAGCGCTTAGTGCTTTATGGGCAACGGGAGGAGCTTTTATTGCGCATAAACTCGCACCTACCGGACTCAGCTCCTTATCCAATATCAGCACTTTTGTTACATCCCCAACAGGACTTGCTGTAGCAGCCGGAACAGCAATTCCTATCCTTATATCTTGGGGCGTTGCTCAATTAACAAAACGTTCAAACGACTTGCATAATATTGCGCTTCTTATGACCAATGCTGCACAGCGCCTTAGTGAACCACAACATCTATCTGAAAAACAAGCTATTGCTATAGGGCAAACCATTCGTGAAGAAGTAGCGGCAATGAACGAAGGTATTGAACGTACCCTCGGACGTGCTGTTGAACTTGAAGCAATCATACAAGGTGAAGTTCACAATCTAGAACAAGCCTATGCTGAGAATGAATCACGCATTCACACATTAATCAAAGAATTGAGTAATGAACGCATAGCCATTTTGAATCACGCAGATCGCGTACAATCAACAATTAAAGGAACCCAAGAACAACTGAGTGATGAATTTGGTTTGGTTACCTCTAACATTGTGACCAATGTTGAAAAGCTTGCACAAACCCTTTCTCAAACTTTACAAAAACAAGGTGAAGACCTTGTTGAAAAACTTTCCTATGCCGGTGATGGCGTAACAAATCAACTTGTTGAAAAATTTAACAAAACAACAACACAAATTCAGCAGAAAAACACGGAGTTTTTTCATGAATTAGGAAAAAACTTTGATGGTTTTGCAAAACGATTTGATCATAATGAAAAACAAATAGAAAAAACCTTTAATGAAACAGCTGAAAAAGCGGAAGTACATGTTGCTAAAATTGCAACACATATACAAGCAGTAACAGATCAAACTTTGCACGCTGTCGATGAAAAGTTTAAAGCCTTGGATAAAGCTCTTATTGATCGTAATAATCAATCTCTACAGAATTTTGATGAGAAGATCTTAAAGCTCGACGACCAAGCACATAAACTCTCTTCTAAATTTGATAACGTAACCTCGCAAGCAATTGGAGCCTTTGAACAACGTTTAGCAACTGTTGATCTTTCTCTTAAAGAACATAGTGATTCCATCATTGATTCCTTTATAGAACGCAGTCAGGCTTTAGAGGATAATGCTGAAAAACTTGGTAACTTCTTGGAAGCTCATGTCTTGAAAATAAATGAGAACCTCCAAGAAAAAACAGCAGACATTACCCATGCATTTACAAATGGACGTGAAGCTATTCTTTCTGCAATTGATAAAAGTAAGGAAAGTCTGAGAGAAGAAATTCAATATGTCGACAATGCCATTGTTGATATCATACAAGAACGTTCACAAGATTTTAAAGTACAACTTTCTGATCAACGAGCTCTTATGGCAGACATGCTCGATAACGAGAAAAATAAAATTGCGGATACATTAAGAAATCAAATTGATGTTTTGTCCCAAAATACTTCTCATATTGAAAAAGTTTTGGCTGATAATGTTCAAGTCGTTGATAAACAAGCTGAAAATCATATTACAAACATCATTCAATGCACTGAAAAGTTACAAGATGTCATTGTACAAAGTTGTAATACAACCCAAGATGCTTTAGAAGCACAAGCGAGAAATATTGATATCCGTGCCGATGCTCTGCGCGATTCTTTAGCGATTAATAGTTTTTCTCTCAATGAAGTTCTTGCCGATCAAGCACGCACACTTGAACAACGCATGGAAACAATCCATAATCTCATTGCAAAAAGTGATATACGTGTCGATGTTGCATTGAAACAACAAATAGATTTAGTTGAGAGTGCAATTGTCGCCAATAATAAAAACATTACTGAAACGGTTCAAGATCATATCAAAAACCTTGAAAGCCATGCCGAAATTTTAAAGAATACTCTCTCTCAATCGAGTGGTGTTTTCTTTGAAACCCTTGAAACACGTATGGAATCATTCGATACAGATCTAGAAGATCGTGCACACAAAATTTTTGAACGGACAACAACGCTAGAGGAAACATTATCTGAAAAATTTAGCCAAATCTGTGAAGCCATTGATATGCAAACATCTGTTATTGAGGAACGTTCTGACACATTAAAAACGTCTCTCATGATTAGTAATGAGCAAAGTCAGATAATTCAACAAGCGCTGGAAAGCAGTGTTGACAATATGCGTGTAACCTTAGAAGACTCTGTTAATACAGTGACAGATAACCTGCATAATAAGATTATAAAAGCTTCTGATATTCTTTCTTCTACGAGTGAACAAATTCTTTCATCTGTTACAAATGTTACTGCACAAGCAGAAAATATTCTCTCAGAATCAGGCAATCGCATTGTATCAAATGTCAAAAAAACTGTTTATGATACCAGTGAAAAAGTTCTGTCAGTTCTGTCTGAACAAACAGCGCATACTGTCGAAGCTTTCGCAACAGCCAGCCATAATGCACAAGCATTATTGAATGAAACTATTCACACATCAACAACAGCAATAGAACAAGTTCTTAATGAACGCTGTGATGTTCTTCATCACTCTATGCAAAATCTTAAAAATAATTTAGGATATCAGCTCTCTGATGTAACGAGCCGTCTGGAAGATGCTGGAAATCAAACAACAACACAAATTTCACAACATGTTGGAAAAATAACAGAGCTTACAAATCACTTAAATCAAGCAGCGCAAAATACGACAGAATCAATTGATTCTTTAACACAGCATATCGGTGAACAACTCTCTCTTTCCACACAAGATGCTGAACAAAGAATTTATGCACATAATGAATCTTTAGTGAATAGCTTAACCAAAGCTAACTCTGAAACACTTCAAACAATAACGATTATGAAGGAAGAGCTTGTTAATAATGTCTCATCCATCTTAACACAGTTGAATCAATCAATTTACAATTTTCAGGAAAATAGTAATGTTTTATTATCGGCTGTTCAAAATATTGATGGGCAGTTTAATGAGAGTACGAATAATTTTTTCCGCAACACGGACCAAGTAGCAGAGCGTTTGTCAGCTTCAAATCAAGCGCTCAATACTAATGTTGAAATTCTGCAAGGACTTTCAAAGAGTACCTTTGAACAAATTAATCATATAACGAGCAGTTTTGGTGAACATGCAAAGACACTTTCCCAAACTATTCATGTTCTTGAACAGTCTGAAAATTCACTTAGTGCAACACTTGAAGAAAAACATAATACGCTTTCTGTATTAAGTGATGCTCTTGTTTCAAAGTCTCATGAAATTAATCAAATGATTGGGCATTATGAAAAAATCTTCAACTTAGCACTTGAACGCTCTGATAAGAATGCGCGTAACTCCACAAATTCATTCCAACAATCACTTAATAAGCTTGTTAGTGAAGCATCAACGCGTTTTTCAGAAGCAGCAGAAGATATACGTCGCTCCGCTGATGAAGTTCGTTTAGAGCTTTCAAAGATTAATAATGATATCAATGAAAATGTAAAAAAACTTCCAGAAAAAACAAAAGAAACAACGCAAACAATTCGCACAGCTTTGAATGAACAGATTACAGCGTTACAAGATTTAGTCAGTGTTATACAAAATGATCAAAAGAGCGCACAAAAACAGCTAATGTCAGCATTTCCTACATCATCAATGTTTAATCAAAAAAGTGACAGTTCCACTGAGTCTGTTAAAAAGATTGTGCCACCTAAGCCTATTTTGCAACAAGATCAAAGCAAAAAAAGACCAAATAAATGGGTATCAAATCTCTTAGAAAGAGCTTCACGTGAAGAAACATTTTATGATGCTCCCCCTAGTGATGATGTTTTAACATCAGTGCAAACAAAACCATCTCCTGCAAACTGCTCTCTTAATTCATTAGCTTCTGGTATAGTGCAAGCTATTAATCACAATGCCATTGTTGAGCTATGGGATCATTATCAACGTGGACAAAAAAACATCGTAACAGAACGCCTTTATACCTTAAATGGACAAAAAATATTTGAAATGATTAAGAAAAAATATATGAGCGATTTTGGGTTTAAACGTTCAGTGAATCAATATGTTACAGATTTCGAAAAGCTCTTACGTGATATATCGCGCAGTTCTGGCTCTTCCAACTCAGTTCGCAAGTACTTGATATCAGATACCGGAAAAGTTTATACTATGCTTGCTCATGCAAGTGGTCGAATCCAATAACAAATAAGAAAGTGGAAAAAGATATTTTTTCCACTTTCTCTCTCCAGTTGTTTTAATGGCTCATCATAGAATGCTTTTTTTTCAACTGTAGCTTTGTACTTCAAAGGTTGGGATAATTGGCATGCGGTTTTCTTTGATATCCTAAGCAATAACCCTAAAGAAGCGTAATGGCTTATCAAACAACGTATCATTCCAAGAATGATAAAGCATGTTTTCTATTTCCTTATCTTTTTCTTAACTCCTTTATTTTTCATAGTTTCATAAAGGTACAAAATCGGTAATAATTATTTTTATTAATTGTGAAAAAAATTCATGCTTTTGTATTAAAATAGCTCATAGAAACACTTCTATTTATTTTTTTAATGTTTTTTATCCACATATTACTCTCGTTTGAATTATGTAAGTAAATATTTTTTATTATATTAGATGAATTTGAGCTAAAAGAATCTTATTGTATTCAAATTTCTCATTCAACATACGAGATGATTCATTATAAATTATAAAGTTTGCATTATTAAGAGTTCAATTGAATAATAAACAAAACAACTCCCATTTTTAAAGTTCCAATTTCCTTTTAAATAGCTGCAAAAATAATTTATAAATTGCAAATTGTTATTTAAAATTTCTTCTACCTCCCTATAGAAATTTAAATAAAGAAGATGAAGTTAATAGAAAACACTCTTCTTTTCTTTCCTTAAGTTGTAAGCATTGCAAAAAAAATAATGGCTTGGTAATGTAATTATTAGTAATATTTTATTTGTTTGTAGACTAATCAATTTTTACGGGTTTTATTAAGGAAAGAAAAAACTAATCGTGCTGCTATCAATGAAATTATTCATGCACACAAACAAAAAGAATCATCAAACTGGTTTTACGATCCAGAAGAATTTTCTCATACTCATGCATTTTGATATTCAGAGAAATGAGGATTTATTAGTGGACAAAACCTTATCGTAGATGGAACATCTCATATACACATACGCTAACTTGGATATCATAAAAATGTCTAGAGAACGAAATAGTGATTTCAGTTCACCAAAAGCTGAACTTGACAGTGCCGCACTTTTTTATCACCAGTACCCTAAACCTGGAAAATTGGAAATACAAGCAACAAAACCTCTTGATAACCAACGTGATTTAGCTCTTGCTTATTCTCCAGGTGTTGCTGCACCATGTCTTGCAATTCATGAAGATCCTAATCTTGCTGCTCAATATACCTCCCGTTCTAATTTAGTCGCTGTTATATCCAATGGAACTGCTGTTCTTGGTTTAGGAAATATTGGCCCTCTTGCTTCAAAGCCAGTTATGGAAGGTAAAGCCGTTTTATTCAAAAAATTTGCGAATATTGATGTCTTTGATATTGAAATTGATGCATCCGATATAGAACAAATGGTACAAACGGTATCGACTTTAGAACCTACATTTGGTGGTATTAATCTTGAAGACATTAAGGCTCCTGAATGTTTTGACATCGAAGAAAAGCTTCGTGCTAAAATGAAAATTCCAGTTTTTCATGATGACCAACATGGAACTGCCATTATTGTTTCTGCCGCTGTATTAAATGCCTTAAATCTTTCAGGAAAAAAAATTGAAAATGCAAAAATAGTTACCTCAGGTGCAGGTGCTGCTGCCCTCGCTTGCCTTAATCTTTTGGTTCGTCTTGGGGCAAAAGTTGAAAATATTTGGCTTAGTGACTTAGAGGGTGTTGTTTATGAAGGTCGCAAGACCCTTATGGATCGTTGGAAAATCAATTACGCACAAAAAACGGACGCACGAACTTTATCTGATATTATTGATGATGCGGATATTTTTCTAGGCCTATCTGCAGGTGGTGTTTTAAAGCCTGAATATCTTAAAAGAATGGCTCAAAATCCACTCATTTTAGCACTGGCTAATCCAGTACCAGAAATTATGCCTGAAGAAGCACGCTCTATCCGACCAGATGCAATGATCTGCACAGGACGCTCTGATTATCCCAATCAAGTTAATAATGTCCTTTGTTTTCCCTATATCTTCCGTGGTGCATTAGACGTAGGTGCTAGTGCAATTAATGAAGAAATGAAAATGGCCGCTGTTCATGCGATTGCTGCCCTTGCACGTGAAGAAACTTCAGATGTTGTAGCACGTGCATACTCAAAAGAACCACCCAATTTTGGACCAGACTATCTAATCCCCTCTCCTTTTGATCCGCGTTTAATACTGCGTATTGCCCCCGCTGTTGCTAAAGCAGCAATGACAACTGGTGTCGCCATTCGTCCCATTGAAGATATGGAGGCCTACTATGATATCCTCAATCGATTTGTCTTTCTTTCTGGTTTAACAATGAAACCTGTTTTTGCTGCAGCAAAAACAGCAAAACGTAAACGCGTCATCTATGCCAATGGTGAAGATGAACGCGTCCTTCGTGCAGCACAAGTTGTCATTGAAGAACAAACAGCAACGCCCCTCCTTATCGGCCGTCCACATGTCGTAGAAGCAAGATTGAAACGCTTTGGTTTAAGAATTCGTCCTGGTATAGATTTTGAATTAACAAACCCTGAAGATGATCCACGTTTTCGTGATTATGTTAATTTATTTTTTCATTATACAGGAAGGCGTGGTGTTACGCCTGAAATGGCAAAAACAGTAGTGAGAACATCAACAACGGCTATTGCTGCCCTTGCCGTTATGCGTGAAGAAGCAGATGCAATGATTTGCGGCTTAGAAGGACGCTTTGAACGCCAACTTGAATTGATTGAACAAATTATCGGTCTTGATCCTCATGTTCACCGTTTTTCTGCTATGAGTTTGCTTATCTCTCAACAACGTACTCTTTTCCTTACAGATACTTACGTCAATGAAAATCCTTCTGCAGAAGAAATCGCTGAAATGACTGTGTTGGCAGCTCAAGAAGTTGAAGCATTTGGAATAACACCAAAAGCAGCCTTATTATCACACTCAAACTTTGGTTCTAAAAACACAGAAAGTGCGCGTAAAATGCGACGTGCAACAGAAATTCTTGCCAAATTACACCCTGATTTAGAAGCAGATGGTGAAATGCATGCTGATGCTGCCCTTTCCAAAGTTTTTCGTGATCGTGTTTTTCCTAATTCTCGTCTTAAAAGTGAAGCTAATTTGCTTGTCTTTCCAACACTTGATTCAGCCAATATCACGCTCAACACTGTTAAAAGCCTCACAAATGCACTCCATGTTGGTCCTATTCTAATCGGGGCAGCACGTCCCGCCCATATCTTAACGCCTTCAGTAACTTCTCGGGGAGTTGTTAATATAACAGCCCTTGCTGTCCTTGCTGCCAATAGAAAAAATAGTCTTGTAAAATAAATGCGCAATAAAATTTCAAAGTTTTTTAAATATTGAGATATAGTATTTCATGTACTGTAAACCTCTTTTCTCTATAGATAAAGACAGCTATATTCTGGATTAAGTCTTTTTTTTAAAGAGAAAAAAGGCTAGAAGAACAATATTAAATGTATTTTGAATTTACTAACTCTATAATAAGGAATCCGTACATTGCCTTCCACGTTTGATAAAGTTGCTGATATCATTGCAGAAATCAGTGAAATTGATCGCAATACAATTACACCTGAGAGTCATACAATTGACGATTTAGGAATCGACAGTCTTGATTTTCTTGATATTGTTTTCGCTATTGATAAAGCTTTCGGAATAAAAGTCCCTCTAGAACAATGGACACAAGAAGTCAACGAAGGTACCGTTGCAACAGAAGAATACTTTGTTCTTAAAAACCTTTGTGCAAAAATTGATGATCTCGTTGCCTTAAAACAGGCAGAGTAGTTTTTTCGCCATGCATGATCAATCTGTATTCATCACTGGTATAGGTCTCATAAGCTCTCTGGGGGAAGGAACTGATCAACATTGGAATCTCTTAAATGATCCAATCCGTACACCAAACCTAGATTATACAACTTTTTCACCTTATACGGTTCATAAATTGCCCGAAATTGATTGGAGTTTACAAATTCCTAAAAAAAGTGATCAACGGCAAATGGGAACATGGCAGCGTCTTGGTACCTATGCGGCTGGTCTTGCTCTTGATGATGCCGGCATGAAAAATAATGAACAACTCACTTCAACAATGGATATGATCGTAGCGGCAAGTGGGGGAGAACGTGATATTACTGTTGATACACAGATTCTTTCTAAAGCGCGCGCAGTTGCCGATCATGCTTCTATGTTAAATGTTGCTCTTTCAACTGAACTTCGTCCAACATTATTTTTGGCACAACTTTCAAACCTTTTGGCAGGAAACATTTCAATTGTTCATAAAGTCACTGGATCATCTCGTACATTTATGGGAGAAGAAGGCAGTGGTCTTTCTGCACTTCAAATTGCTGTAGCTCGTATTAAATCAGGTCAAAGTACCCATGCTCTTGTAGGAAGTTCCTATAATGCACAAAGTTATGATATGTTGTTGGCGCATGAGCTTGGTGGTCTTTTAACCCATAATGGATGGAGCCCAGTGTGGGATCGTGGAATCTATCCAGGCGGCGGTGTCATAGCAGGTTCTGGTGGGATCTTCCTAGTTATTGAAAGTGGAGAACATGCCAAAAAACGCAACGCACGTGCTTATGCTGAAATTAGCCAAATTATTACAGACCAAACAGATAGAACCAAAATTCCACTTAGAGATTCAATTGCAACAATGTTAAAAACTGCGGGCGCTAAATCTGCCTTAGCCATTTCAGCAGCCTCAGGAGCTCACGAAGCAACAAAAGCAGAACAAAATGCTCTTGATAATGCTGATCTATCTTACCGTGGCATTACAACATTATTTGGTTATATGCGGGAAGCACAATTTCCTCTAGCTCTAGCTCTTGCAGCACTTTCAATTGAAAAAAAACGCGGTTTTCCAGCGTTAAGTCCTCATGAAAAACCTTTTTCTAAAGAAGTACGTGAAATATTTGTTACAACGATTGGTATAAAAAGAGCTGAAGGTATTGTGCGTCTTACTGCTGTTTGAAGGGGAATTTCTATAGTGAAATATCATGATCATTTTGGGCGTCCACTTGTAGCAATAACTGGTGCAGGCATTGTCACATCACTGGGACAAGGGAAACATGAAAATTGGCAAAAATTAACAAGCGGTGTAAGTGGTATCCACAAAATAACACGTTTTCCCGTTGAGGGATTAAATACATATATTGCTGGAACAATTGATTTTCTTAAAGAAAGTACACTTGGTGCTTCAGCTCTCTCTGAGAAGCTTGCACATCTTTCTGCTGAAGAAGCTTTAGAACAAGCTGCTATTGATAAAAAAAACTTTAATGGACCACTCTTTCTAGCTGCTCCTCCTGTTGAACTTGAATGGAAAGCACGTTTTAGTCTTGATCAAGAGGAAGAATTCAATAATGAGCCTTCTTATGCACATCTTCTTAAAGTCTGTAAGGATAAACTCCATGAGACGCTTTTTGAATCCACACAATTTGGTGCAATTGCAGAAAAACTTCAAAAAACATTTGGCACAAAAGGACTTCCTGTTACACTTTCCACTGCCTGTGCATCTGGTGCAACAGCAATTCAATTAGGTGTTGAGTCTATTAGACGGAGAGAGACAAATAGAGCTCTCATAATTGCGACAGATGGATCAGTTTCAGCAGAATCTCTTATTCGTTTTTCGCTACTATCTGCTCTTTCAACTCAGAATGAGCCTCCAGAAAAAGCAGCAAAACCCTTTAGCCGTGATCGAGATGGTTTTGTTATGGCAGAAGGCTCAGGCGCTCTTGTTCTTGAATCTCTTCAAAGCGCATTAAACCGTAATGCTACAGTTTTAGGAATTTTAGCTGGCTGTGGAGAAACCGCCGATGACTTTCACCGTACACGTTCAAAACCCGATGCATCACCAGCAATTGAATCCGTTCGCAAAGCTTTAGACGATGCAAAAATAACCATCAATGAAATTGACTATATTAATGCCCACGGAACTTCAACACCTGAAAATGAAAAAATGGAATATCTTGCATTATCAACAGTATTCGGTGATCTTTTAGAGCATATTCCTGTCTCTTCTAATAAATCAATGATTGGGCATACATTAACTGCTGCTGGTGCAATAGAAGCGGTTTTTTCGCTTTTAACCATTCAATCGGGAATACTTCCACCAACAATAAATTATGATAATCCTGACCCTACTATCCCCTTAGATGTTGTTCCTCATCATAGCCGTAAGGCCTGTGTCAATGCGGTTTTGTCAAACTCATTTGGATTTGGTGGTCAAAATATGAGTCTTGTTATCACTACATATAAAGGATAATCCTGTAATAATAAAATTTTATAACGCTAACCAATAATATATTTAAGGGGGATGATAATGCGTGCACTGCAACTCTTCGATGATCGTCGGCTTGAAATCACCAATATTTCCCCGCCATCTTCACCTAGTATAGGTGAAGTAACTGTGCGGATAAAAGCCGTTGCTCTTAATCATATTGATGTATGGGGATGGCGTGGCATGGCTTTTGCGAAAAGAAAAATGCCACTCATCATTGGTGCAGAAGCCTCTGGTGAGGTTATACAAATAGGAGATGGCGTTGAACATCTCCAACTTGGACAGATTGTCTCAATTTATGGTGCACAAACCTGCGGAGTATGCCAAGCTTGTCATGAAGGACGGGATAATCTTTGCAGTAATGTAAAGGGAGTCTACGGTTTTCACCTTGATGGATTTGCGTGTGAGCTTGTCAATTTGCCAGCACGTTTATTAGTTCCATCACCTCCCCAATGTGATGAATTGCAAGCAGCAGTTGCTCCAATTACTTTTGGTACCGTAGAACATATGCTTTTCGATAACGCAAAACTACAAGCAGGAGAAACAATCCTGGTACAGGCTGGTGGCTCAGGTATTGGTTCTGCAGCCATTCAACTTGCAAAACACATGGGCTGTACAGTTATCACAACTGTAGGTTCAGATGAAAAAATTGCAAAAGCGCACTCTCTTGGGGCAGATCATGTGATTAATTATCGTAAAGATCGTTTTGAAGGTGTAGTGCGTAAATTAACCCAAAAAAAAGGTGTTGACGTTGTTTTTGAGCATGTTGGTGTCGATACATGGAACGGTTCTCTGTTATGTATGAAAAAAGGAGCACGCTTAGTGACTTGCGGTTCTACCTCTGGTGTTTCAGCACCAATAAATCTCATGCAATTATTCCAGCAACAGCTTAAAATATTCGGTTCATTTGGCTGCCGTATGGAAAATATGAAAAATGCCATGCAAAAAATGGCACAAAAAGCCGTACACCCTGTCATTGATACAATTGTTGGGCTGGATGAAATTGATACAGCTTTAAAACGAATGGAAAGTCGTGATGTTTTTGGTAAAATTATCCTTAAAATCGATTAAATCATGATGAAGCTTTCTCTTAAAAATCTCATATATCGTATTAAAATTATAGCTAAAAAAATATCCTACTTGTTATGGGCATATCTACTCTTTGGTTCTTTATTTATTCTAAAATGTTTTCCAGCCAAAATGGGAATTTCTTTTTTTGCTTGGTTAGCAAAAAAAATTGGTCCCCTTGTACATCGTCATCAAATCACACTTGCAAACCTTAGGAGTGCATATCCAGAAAAAACAGAGCAAGAACTCCGTGCGATTGCAATAGAAATGTGGGAAAATATAGGACGTTTCCTAGCCGAATATATTTTTCTTGATAAAATTTTTGATTTTGATCCTCATGCAGACGAGCCAGGTTTCATTGAGGTTAAAGGCATTGAAATATTTGAGCGATTAAAAAATGAAAAAAAACCACATATTTTTTTCACCGCACATACTGGCAATTTTGAACTTCTGCCTATTTGTGCACAAAGTTTTGATCTTAATGTTACGGTATTATTTAGACCACCCAATAATCCCTATGTTGCCAAACGAATCCTTAAAGCACGACAAACTTCTATGGGACATCTTGTTCCCTCCAAGGCCGGTGCCGCATGGGCATTAGCAGCCAAATTAGAAGAAGGTGAAAATGTTGGTATGCTCGTTGATCAAAAATTTCGCCGCGGTATCATGGGAACATTTTTTAACAGACCTCTTAAAACAAACCCCTTAATTATAAAACTTGCTCGACAATATGACTGTGATATTTATCCAGCACGTTGTATTCGTTTGCCTAGAGGACGTCATCGTTTAGAGTTATATGAACATGTAGAACTTCCACGTGATGAAAAAAATGATATCGATATAGCTGCTTCTACGCAAAAATTAAATGATATTGTTGAATCTTGGGTCCGTGAATATCCTGGACAATGGATGTGGTTACATAGACGTTGGGACATCTAAAGCTCTATTGCTTACAAAGGAAGTGCAAAATGTTAGCCTCAAAAGATATCAAAGATCTCACTGCAATTATCACTGCATTACGAAACTCTGATAATGGTTGTATCTGGCATAAAAAACAAACTTTTGAATCCCTCATACCCTATATGCTCGAAGAAGTTTACGAAGTCATCGATGCCATTGAACGAAAGAATCGAAAGGATCTCTGTGAAGAACTTGGGGATCTTCTTTTACAAGTTGTCTATCATGCTACCATAGCACAAGAAGAAGGCAGCTTTACTTTTGAAGATGTTGTTTATGCAATCACGGAAAAAATGATTCGACGCCATCCTCATGTTTTTGGAAATACCGAGCAAAAAAAACGAGGATTTATAAAAGAGGAGTGGGAATATATAAAAAAAAGAGAACAGGTTGAACAAAAAAGAATGTGCGAAGAAAAAAACAACAATTCCTCCATAAGCATACTCGCAACAGTAAAACAAATCCAGCCAGCAAACCAAGAGGCACTTGCTTTACAAGAAACAGCAGCTAAAGTAGGTTTTGATTGGCAAAAAAGTGATAAAGTTTTTGAAAAAATAGAAGAAGAACTGGAAGAGCTCAAAGAAGCCATCAAAAATAAACAAAACTCAGAGATAGAAGCAGAGTTTGGAGATCTCTACTTTATACTTCTTAATCTCGCGCGCCACTTAGCGATTGATTCACAAAAAGCATTAAAAAAAACGAATATAAAATTTCGAAATCGTTTCGCCTATATTGAAGAAAAGCTATCCACTCAATCTAAAACACTCACTGACGCATCCTTGAATGAAATGGAAGCACTTTGGAAGCAAGCTAAAAATGAACGATAAAAAATAGTAGATTTCTTCTACCTAAAAGAACAAGCTCCTCTAAAATTACTTAATTATAATTTAGCTCAGCTCAATTTGTTTTATATTGATCCTGCGTAGCAGGACGAAGTTCCACCGATTCGCCACACCCGCATGCTGAAACTTGATTAGGATTTTTAAAGACAAAACCAGACCGCAGCGTTGTCACTTCATAATCCATCTGCGTCCCTAATAAAAATAATACCGCATCATGTGCTACAAAAACACGGGCACCATTCACTTCAACAACATCCGCATCTATCCCGTTTTCTTTGACAAGAGTAATTGTATACTCCATCCCTGCACAGCCACCTTTTTTGATACCAACAAGAATACCCTGTGCATCTTTTGCATCCATAATCGCTTTAACACGATCCACTGCTGCTTGCGTCAAATTTATTACCGAAAAACGGCTCATCCTTTATACTCTTTTCTTAGTTCAATAGACACTTTGAAAGTTTTTCCTCTATAATATTTTATCTGATATTTTAGAAAAAAAACAACAAAACATAAATTAAAGCATTCTGATCTTGTTTATTTGGATAAAAATACATACCCGTAAAATGAGATTTGTGATTATACAATCCAGAACTTACAATTTTTTATCCATATAAAATGAAAATGCCTCGTCTATAAAACTCTAAAAAACGAAAACTTTTCAAAACCATACATTCACTCCTCTTCTTTTGAAAATCTTTATCTTTTTAGAAAAGTAACGATTAGGTAAGAAAAAAATATACCTTCAGCACTCATTTGCTCCAATTCATACCTCTACACCAATCTTACCCCCCTCCTCACAATCTCAAAAGTAATTAAATTGCATACATCTATTAACTATAGAGCTAAAAATTTAATGATCACAAAGAATTTTACAAATTCGTTATTTATCTTGAATTAACAACAAAATATTGATGTCCAAAATTTTTACTTTCAAAAGCTCTAAGTGCAAGAGCATTTTAGATTTTATTCTGTTTATTTTTTCTCTTGCCTTTAAAGAAACAGTCATTTAATCGTTTTACACGAACTCGGAGCGTAGCGCAGCTTGGTAGCGCACTTGACTGGGGGTCAAGGGGTCGTGGGTTCAAATCCCGCCGCTCCGACCATTTTTAAAATGCTATAAAATAAGCTTACTTAAAAAGTGAATTATTATGCATTTCAATTGCACACACATGAACTTTTTCTTCAACGTAGAATAATGTGCAATGATATTTTATCATAAATTCGAGATAAGCTGTTTTATTAAAATGCGCTTCGTTCTTAGGAAAACACATACGAAACGCGAGACCTTTTGCCTCGCGTTTTTTATTTTTCAGAAAAATTTATAATTATCCGATCTCATATTTTCTAAATTTTCTTTACACGATAATGTCGCTGTTATCATTTTTTGTAATGGATGGTGACATCTGTACGGTTATCTTTTTGGGTTTTAATTCAGCTGGCATTTCCCTTTTAAGCTGAATATGAAGAAGCCCATCTCCAAGTTCTGCCCCAATAACCTTAACATGATCAGCCAAATGAAAACGCCGTTCAAAAGCACGCGAAGCAATACCTCGATAAAGAAATTCTCGCTCTTCATCATCATTTTTAGACTTTCTGTCTCCCTTAACGATCAGCTGATTACAATGCGTTTCAATATCAATTTCATCTTGAGAAAAACCAGCAACAGCCATAGAAATTCTATAAGAATCTTCAGTTAAGCGCTCGATATTATAAGGGGGATAAGAAGAAACTTCGTCTGGTTGTGTTCTAGAATCAAACCAGTTAAAAAGATGATCAAAACCTACTGTGGAACGATAAAATGGTGAAAAATCTACTTGACGCATAATATTGCCCTCCTCTAGAGCGACTATAATTTATAATTAATTCACAAAGTTCCCACATGGCAAACTTACTTGTGAACCTGCGGCCCCATCATGGCAACCGCATTATATTATCTAGTAATCGTTTTTCTTTATTTCAACTCTTTGGGACCTAAATTGATAAAAACTATCTAAGAAGCAATATACCCCTTTTTTAATCCTCTTTCTTCATTACATAAATGTCAAAGCACTAAGCGGCAAATACACTGTAAAGGAATTTCAATTGGAAACACCTCTTTATCCCATAGACTGGGGTTCCACTCCTCTTAATATCCATCATGGTACTCTTAAAATAGCAATAGATCACGAAATTTGTTTTGCTATAACATATCCTGAGGTGGAAAAATCTAAGGGAACAATTGTTATTCTCAAAAGCTACGCAAATACTTTAGAAAAATATTTTTTATTAATAAATGAAATTTCTAGACGCGGTTTTCATACAGCAATATTTGACTGGTTTGATCAAGAAAAAATATCCCTCAAGATAAGAAAACAAAGCCGACATCAATATTTTGATATAAATAATGATATTAATGACTTATATAAATTTCTTACAAATATTGTTTATCCTAATTGTCTGCCACCTTACTCTATGCTCACCTATGGCATAGGTGGATTGATAGCACTTAGCGGATTAGATCTCATTAATCATCAGTTTAATAGATTGCTCTGTGTTTCTCCCCTTTTTGCTCCATTCGGCAATAAAACGAATGGTTTTCAACATAAATTAACACAATTTCTTTCTGATATAGGTCTTGGCTTTATACCAGCGAAAGATAGTAAAAAATTAAACAAGACAAAACAAAAAAATATACAATTAGGACACATACATAAAGTGCCGCTCCCTTCCATTAAGCCCCCAACATCCCAATGGATGGCTTCAGTATTTAATGCGATTGATTCTATGAAGAGAAATGTACTTCATGGAGATTTACGAATCCCAACACTCTTTATTCTTGCCAATCAAAACAATATTGCAAACAACATTGAAGTGCGGCAATTATGCCAACACACACGTCTAACAGAAAGTATTACTATTACAGGCGCTGAACTGGATACAATTATGGTTAACGAAGATTATAAAAAACAATTTTGGGCTGCATTTGATGCCTTTATTCCCGATAATGTATCTGTAAAATAACACTAAACCTTAATTTCCGCTCCGCCCCATCAAAAAAGAAAGTTTCTACGAGCATTGGATCTACAAACACTTTTAAATATAATAGATTTTTCTTTTCAACCACTCATATGATTTGTTTTCTAGCCTTTACAGGCAAGCCATAACCTAAATATTCACCACGCATTCTAATAAAAAACTAATATACAAAGTATATCATTACATTAAACAATATTATTTTACATCATAAAAACTAACTTAATAAAAAAACTATTTATATAAATAAAAATAATAAATCTATCTTAATATAACATGATACATATTTACAAATAAAGCATCAAAATACTATTTTTGATCTGTTATTAAGTGATAATTTAATATTATATCTAGGAAAACAATAGTTTTCATCTATTTAAGAAAAAACTGGAAATAAAGCGCATTTATAATATTTATTACAAATCTCTATAAAAACAAATAACTATAAAATTTCTATTTCTTAGGAGAACTTTTTAAAAACAATAAATTAACATAATATTCTTCTAATTTCTCGATATATGAAAACCCTACAATAACGGTTTTCATAAGTTTTTAAATGGAATTCTGATAATAATCAGTAACTTTAAAAGAAAAGATAGTAATGAATCATCTTAGTAGTTTTAGAGAACCCCTTCTTTTTTCAAAATCACATATATTTCGAATTTAACCAACTCACAACGAATATGCTGTATTTTGAATCAGAATGTAAGAATTAACCATTTTGCCATTCATTTCAATTATGAGCATTTTACCATCTTTTTTATAAATACTCTATATTGTATAATTGATGCGGCAAAACTCTGACAAATGGAGCCATTGGAATATAATCATGAAACGAATCCTGCTCGCAGAAGATGATAACGATATGCGTCGCTTTCTCGTAAAAGCCCTAGAACGTGCAGGCTACGAAGTCGCCGACTTCGATAATGGTATTAGCGCATATGAACGTTTACAAGAAGAGCCATTTTCCCTTCTCCTGACTGATATTGTGATGCCAGAGATGGACGGAATCGAACTCGCACGACGTGCTACTGAGATTGACCCTGATTTACGAGTAATGTTCATTACAGGTTTTGCAGCGGTAGCACTCAATTCAAATAGTGATGCCCCTCCTGATGCAAAGGTTCTCTCTAAGCCATTTCACTTACGTGAACTCGTCAATGAGGTTGAAAAGATCCTTATCGCTGCTTAAAAAGTATTTTTTAAAGTTATTTGCATCTGTTGAAAGAGAAAATAAAATTAGGCATTGACGTTTGGCATTCTATATGGTGTATGCAACATCAATGAATGGGCGTGTAGCTCAGCGGGAGAGCACTACGTTGACATCGTAGGGGTCACAGGTTCAATCCCTGTCACGCCCACCATTCAACTTTATAGTATAAATAAATTATCGAATTATCGTATTCTTCCAAGGTACGGGATGCGTAAATAAAGATTCGGAAATAAGATTTTGCAACATGCCTCTACAAAGGGCATACTTTACGGAGTGTTTCTAATATTTTTTACGTTCTGATAGCGCCTCTTAGGGGAAGCCATCTAAAAGTATCACAAACGTAATAACAGCCTCATTTTGCAACAGATTAGAAGTTTGATTTTAAAATTCTTTCCACAAGCATAGGCTTCCGTTCTAAAAAATATTGTTTGTTTCCTGATCTATCCCCTGTTTTTCTTAATTCTTTCATGTCTATTGGTATACAACTTGTTGTCCAAACAGTTAGATATAACCACAGTCACTTCGATAGATATAAAACACTTAACCTTAGAGCTGTATTTTGAGTTTACCAATTACAGATTATAATAAAATATTAAAAAGAGTAAAAAAACACGATAAAAGCAAATTTTTTCATTCTAAAAATACATTTGATTTATAATCATGTTTTATTGTTTGCCATGTTGAATGAGAAATCCGAATATCGTAATGTTTTCTCATTTCAAACCTATTTATATTGAATTAAACAAAACCGTCTCTCTTACACGTCATAAGAGGAATTAATATTAAGTAAAAATTGTATAAAAAAGCACAAAAATGCCGATAAATGCCTCAAGTGCTGAGATCTATTGCAACATCGGAGGCTGACAAATAGGCAAAGTGTATGATAATGTCAGTTTATTTCTTCATAAGTGTAAAGATGATGGAGCTCAATGGATTTATCATTGTACCATTTATGAGCGCCAGCGTGAAGTGAGCTTTAAGAGATATCTCTTAAAACAAAGCCTGTAAAATGGCATTCTCCTCACACTGTATTCTTATTGAAATAATGATCACCTTGAACCGTGTGAGTTTAGATCTTCAAAGCTCATCTGCATAACATTTTAATGTGATTGTTATCCAATATTAAAATACTTCTAACATGATGTACAAACTATAAAGAAATAAGAAAAAACATTTGAAAATGTAAATATGAAATCTAAAAATTTAACTCTAAGATACAATCTATCTTCATTCATATAAATACACAGTATACATTCTTAAACCTATAAGACTAAGAAAACCTAAACATTGATGAAACCTATAACCCTACCTGAGAAACAGTGACAATCAGGTTAAATCAAATTGTCCGAAAGTGTCTCTCATTGAAAAAAACAATATCTTATCTGGACGGCACATATAACATCTTTTTATACGAAAAAACTATAAAGAAGTAATTCGTTATGAATCACAGATTCCAAGACAAGAAGATATTTTCCACCTCTTGTGCCATCTGTAAATTCTCATCATAAACAGATATCGTTTTTATTCTTCAATGTTTCATAAACTGTTCTAAATCGAATCCATCATGCCTTGTATCTAATCAAAATCGATCTTACCAAAGATCATGCTAAAAAACGTAATAATATTATTCATAAAAAATAAAAAAATCACAATAGATGTTTTTTGGCAATTTCACCAGCACTAGCAGCAATGCTTAAATCTAATCTAAGAAATAAAATATTCATTTTCAGAAAGATGAAAAGAAGCTCATAAAAAAGAGTTTTTGTAATCTGTTTCCTAAAGCATGTGATATAGTAGCAACATGCGGCAAGAATATGCAATGCTAAAGTTTCAGCAATCAAAAGCAATTTTTACTGAAAAAAGAGAAAACAGCATCATTTTATACTAAAACAGTCAACAGAAAACGTGTAGCAACAAAATAAACCAAAAAACATCAAAAAGGTTCGGGATTATACAGAAAAATAAGCTAATAGAATAAAAGGAAAACTCTCTAACTTTTTATAGCCTATAAATATCATTTAAACATGGTGATCCCGACAGGATTCGAACCTGTGACCCACGGCTTAGAAGGCCGTTGCTCTATCCAGCTGAGCTACGGGACCCAACTGATTATTTTCTCAATTCAAAATAGCATCTTCAATTCAATGTGTCCAAGAATGCTGCCGATCACTGCGAAAATTATCAGAATAAGAAATAGCACGTCGAATCGATGTATGTTTCTTTTCTACACGGTAAGAGATAGCATTCTTACGTGCAAAAGCAATCGCTTCTTCCTTCCTATTAAATCGAATCTTTACCTGATTATTCATATCAGACGTTGCCGTATAGCCCATAAGAGGTTCAAGCATTTTTGCTTTCATTGGCTCATACTCTAGAATCCAAAAACCTGTATTCCCCTTACCTGACTGCATAGCTGTCTTAGCAGGACTATAAATACGTGCGATCATGCCTTTTTCCTTCAGATTACACAACGCTTGGATGATAGTTTCTCACCACACGTACCCAATTGGGTCATTCTCACACACTCAATCAAATATGGTCGGAGCGATAGGATTCGAACCTACGACCCCCTGATCCCAAATCAGGTGCGCTACCAGGCTGCGCTACGCTCCGCCATTTACATTTACTTGATGCACATTTCCTAAAATTTTCACAACAGAAGTGCAAGAGAAAAACACACTTTTTTTTAATTTTGTTGCATTTCTTTACAAAAAAGCACATTTTTTAACTTTTCCCCCTACCCAATAACAAATTTATTGAGAAATAGTAGAAAATAACTTCCGTAAGAAAATCCAATCTATATTAAAAAATAACGAATTTCTCTATAAGGATTTCATAATTTTTATCCTGTTTTAAGCAAGCTCTCATTGTATCAAAACACATTCCACAGATACAATTTTAGAAAAAAATGACTTAAATATCATAGAAAAACTTTCCCAAAGAGAACATAAGCCAAAAAACTCAGCTGTATTAAGCTTTTTTCCCCTCTTTTTCTATCTTCCCAAAGACTCTTTTATTAAAAATTCTAGAATCTTCTACAATCCAAATCCATAAACAACAAACATTTTTTCAAAGCACAAAGGTTTTATTATAAATAAAATAAAGCGCTCTTTTTAGAAAAATTTTCAAATGCGAAGATGGTAAGAATTCAACATCATACAATAAAATCTCAAAGCTATTTAAAATAAAAACACGACAAGAGTAAAAAAACACTATTTTTTACTCTTATATAGATATCCCAAAAGAAGAAAATTTAAATGACTTGTCTTCCACATATTGAAACGATAATAGAAGGACAGAATAAGTAAGCCATGATAAGGAGTATTTACGGTTTTCTTCTATTTAAAACTTCAGCAATAACAGCACGTGTTATTTTTCTTTTTCTTTGTAATGCCAACTGATCAACAGAATCAATAACACGCTTCAATGAAAATAAAGAACGTTCACAACGGCTTACAAGATAATAAACCGTATCTGGATGTACAATAAGTTGCCTATCGGAAAAAAGCTTAAATGCAACAGCTGTTAACAATGCATCATCAGGCTGATTAATTTCAACGAACATCACCGAATTAAGACGACTTTTTAGATCATTTAACATTAAATTCCAAGCGGAAGGAAGTGTTTGTGCCGTCATCAATAAAGTAGCCTGTCGTGCATCAAGATTTGCTTGCTTAATACTGTTAATTAAATGAAAAAGTTCTGTCTCATTGATTTCACCTGTATCAATATCCTCTATTAAAAATGATCTGCCTAAAGAAGCCATAGTAACAGCCTGATCAAGTTCATTGTGCTGAATCCTGAAAGCATCTGCTTTTTGGAGCCATATATTAGAAAAATGCGTTTTTCCAGATCCTTCTTTACCAACCAAAACTGCAATAGGTAAGCTCCAATTGGGCCAGTGATCAATAAGCTGAAAAGCCATACGATTGCTTTCCGTTACCACTAAATCCTCAAATTGAAAAATCGGATCATAAGGAAAATTTAAAGATAATTGCGTTTCACGCCCATTCATTTTAGCGGCTCCGAATTTCCGCTTCGCGAATACATCTGAGAACTCAGATAAGTATGAAGAGCAAAACGAACTAAAACGCCAACAGCCGCTGCCGCAGGAACAGCAACAAGCATACCAGTAAAACCAAAGAGTGAAGAAAAAGCAAAAAGTGAAAACATCAACCATACGGGATGTAATCCCACTGATGAACCTACAAGCTTGGGTTGAAGAATATAACCTTCAATAAATTGACCAATTAAAAAAAGTGCCATCACAACAATGATTCCCCCCCAATTATTGGGATAAAACTGGACCCATGCAATACCAACAGAAAGGACCAAACCACTCATTGTGCCGATATAAGGAACAAAGCTAATAAGACCAATAAACATACCAATCAAAAGACTAAAATTGAGTCCTGCAATCGTTAAACCAATAGCATAATAGCCTCCCAATATGAGACAAACTGTTCCTTGTCCACGAACAAAGCCTGCAATAGCTCTATCCATTTCATGAAAAATACTACGAACGGTTTCCAGATGATCCCGCGGTATTAACGAATCGATTGCTGTTACCATACGTGGCCAATCTAATAACATATAAAATGCCACCACAGGTGCCACAACAAATAGGCTAACGATATTAACGATTGATTTTCCTGACTTTAAAAGTGAATTCAAAAGAGACGTGATAAAATCCGAACCTTCTCCCAAAAATCCTTTAATATTATTCCGTAATTCATTTGGATCACTTCCAAAATAGCGCCTTAACCAATCAAAATCATGCTCAACAAAAAAGGTTTGAATACGATTAATATAAACAGGTAAACCATCACTCATAAATTGCTGTATTTGCCAACTAATAACAGGAATCAAAATAACTAAAGCAGCAACAAAGGTAATAACAATAAATAAGGTAATAAGGACAGTCCCAAACACACGACGAATACCAAATTTTTCAAGTAATTGAACAATGGGATTGAGAAAATAAGCCAACACAATCCCTGCCACAAAAGGAAGCAAAATCGATCCAAAAACAAACATAAAAAGAATGAAAAAAATCAGCGTACCAAGCCAAAAAAAGATTTGCCTTTTCATATTATTCGGCAACGGTAATTGAGTATACGCTGGCACATAAGTCTTATAACGATCACGAGATGTATTCTCACTCACTTTCTTTTTCATAAGTTGCCAAGAAGACTGTCCGTGATTATCTGATATCTTGCTCATAAAATATCCTAAAAAAATCTTCACAAAAAATTATAAACAACTTCAAAATAAGGTACAAGAAAAGTTGCTTATTTTCTTATCAATATCTCTTGCAGAGAGAACTCTATCATGGCATTGCATAATATCAAAACCTGATTTTCCATTAAAGGAAGGCTCCAATGAGCAATCAAGATCTTACAAATAATAAATCCAAGGCTGGGGATAAATTAAAAGCTGGTCTTACCTACGCAAAAGCCGGTGTAAACATCGATATGGGTAATGCTATGGTAGAAAAAATCAAACCTTTTATACGTGCGACAAAACGAGCCGGAGCAGATGCAGAAATTGGCGGGTTTGGTGGCCTTTTTGATTTAAAAGCAGCTGGCTTTACAGATCCTATCCTAGTAGCAGCCAATGATGGTGTGGGAACAAAATTAAAAATTGCCATTGAAGTGGGGCACCATAACACTGTAGGTATTGACCTTGTAGCTATGTGTGTCAATGATTTACTCGTACAAGGAGCTGAACCTCTCTTTTTTCTGGATTATTTTGCAACTGGAAAGCTCGACCCTGAACAAGGTGCTGCGATTGTTTCTGGTATTGCAGAAGGATGTAAACAAGCCGGTGCTGCTCTTATTGGAGGAGAAACTGCAGAAATGCCAGGAATGTATGCAGAGGGAGATTATGATCTAGCCGGTTTTGCTGTAGGAGCATGCGAACGCAGCAAGCTACTTCCTTCAAAAGATTTGATAGAAGGTGATGTTATATTAGGTCTAAGCTCCTCTGGAATTCATTCCAATGGCTTTTCGCTTGTTCGACGAATCATCCAGCAAAATTATCTCAAATGGAATGACCCTGCCCCTTTTTCCCCCGAAAACAGCCTTGGTATAGCACTTCTTACACCAACACGCATTTATGTAAAATCGCTTCTTCCCATCATGCGAAAATATGAAGGGATTAAAGCTCTTGCTCATATTACGGGTGGAGGCTTTCCTGAAAATATTCCACGTGTCCTTCCATCCTCTCTCTGCGCTGAAATTAATCTTTCTAGCATCAATGTTCCAGCAGTATTTTCATGGATTGCCAAACAAGGTAAAATAGAAGAAACAGAAATGTTAAGAACATTTAATTGTGGTATTGGCATGATCATTATCGTAGCACAGTATGCAGCTGAAACAATTATACAAGCTCTTGAAAAAAAAGGAGAAACTGTAACTCCCCTTGGCATTTTAACAAAATGCCAAGATCAAAATAAAGGAATACTTTATAAAGGGGTACTGCATTTATGAAAAAAAAAATTGTCGTTTTTATTTCTGGTAATGGGTCCAATATGGTCGCCCTTGCTCAAGCTAGTCAACAAACGGAATATCCTGCTGAAATCGTCGCGGTTATTTGCGATAATCCGCATGCAAGGGGTATTGAAAAGGCGCAAAACCATAACTTACCTATTCATATTGTTGATCGTAAAATTTACAAAACAAAAGAAGAGCATGAAGAAAATATTTTTACAATTTTAAATCAATATAAACCGGATTTTCTCTGCTTTGCAGGGTATATGCGCCTTATCTCACCACGTTTTGTAAAACTTTATGAAGGACGAATTTTAAACATTCATCCTTCTCTTTTGCCTTCATTTAAAGGCTTAAACACACATGAAAAAGCTTTACAAGCAGGTGTAAAAATCACGGGTTGCACTGTTCATCTTGTTACAGAAGACATGGATGCAGGAAAAATCCTTGCCCAAGCAGCCGTTCCAGTCTATCCCCATGATACTGCTGAGTGCTTAGCACAAAGAGTTCTTAAAGTAGAGCATAAACTCTACCCCGAAGCCTTAAAAGCATTTATTGAAGGAAAGAGCAAAATGATAGATACGCAACAACAGCTTTTATCTCTTTGAGTGTATCAACAATCTATTAATCAGCATATTTCAATGCTTTACACATAGTTTTTGCTCAGTATCTACAATTGAAAATCTCTATGAAATGTTGACATAATAGAGTCCATCTCTTCATAAATTTTTGCACAAAACATATGATTTTTTTGAATTTTAGTTCATTTTTAAAATTTTTCTTCTTTATTCAATTCTATGACATTATCATAAGCTCTATTTATCAAAATGCTCTGGTATTTAGCCTAAAAAATCTTAAAATACGCAATTTTTCTACTGCATAAATTTTTACTCATGATGAAAGTGTTTCTTTAACTGTTACAGCTAACTGTTTGAGTGTAAAAGGCTTAGATAAAAAACCAAAAACAGCATCTTGTGGAAGATTTTTAGCAAAGGCATCTTTTGCATATCCAGAAACGAAAAGCAATTTGATATCAGGATAGTTTTTACGGACTTCCTTCAATAAAGTTGGCCCATCCATTTCTGGCATCACCACATCGGAAACAATAATATCAACTTCTCCTTTTTGTTCCTCAAGAATAGAGAGTGCTTCCACCCCACTTGCTGCCTCTAAAACCGTATATCCTCTCATTTGAAGAGCTCTTACCCCCCCCATTCTGACCGCATCTTCATCTTCAACTAATAAAACAGTCGCAGATCCTGTTAAGTCTATATTTTTATCTTTCTCTTCATCTTTTTCAATCTTTTGAGAAATTTCTCCTTTTATATTGGGGATATAACGGGGAAGAAAAATATGAAATGTTGCTCCTTCACCTTCTTTACTTTCACAATAAATATATCCACCGCTCTGCTTGATAATTCCATAAACCATTGATAAACCAAGTCCTGTTCCTTTTCCAACTTCTTTTGTTGTAAAAAATGGCTCAAACATTTTTTCTTGTATAGCAGCAGATATACCAGCCCCTGTATCTGAAATAGTCAATTGCACATACTCGCCAATTGCTAATCCAAGATGATTAAATTCAGCACTTTGTTGCTTTGTAATATTATTTGTCGCAATCGTAACAATACCTCCATCTAACATGGCATCACGCGCATTAATAACCAAATTCATAATAACACGCTGAAAAGATGCTTGATCAACTTCAACGCTCCACAAATCTCTTCCATGGATAATTTTTAACTGAATATTATTCCCCAAAAGTGGTAAAATAAGATTGCGGATATCTGATAAAAATTCAGTAAAATCAACTTCTTCAGGTCGAAGTGTTTGCTTTCTAGAAAAAGCTAATAATTGCTGGACAAGAGCAGCTGCACGATTAGCATTGTTTTTAATATTGATCAGATCAGCATGAGCAGGATCAGAACTACGATGCGTATTTAAAAGAAGATCACACGACATTAAAATTGCTGTTAAAACATTATTAAAATCATGAGCAATGCCGCCAGCCAATTGTCCTACAGCTTGCATCTTCTGACTTTGCATCATTTTATCTTCAAGAGTTTTTTGTTCGGTTGTTTCAATCACAGAGATAATAAGCAAATCTTGCAATGCATCACCGTGATAGGGCGGTACAGACATAATATGGAGCCGTAAATGGCATTCTTCATTTTTTTCTAAAACAGTTTCTAGAGAAACAAAATAATTTTTATTTGTCGCAATTCTCTGAAAAGAACGCTCTAACTGCGCACAATCACGACGAGAAATAACATCATAAAAATTGACAGCTTTGTCCATACATCCCGTGAGTGATGAAAAAGCTTTATTCATATGAATCAATTGCCCTGCATGATCCACCACGGCTATTGCAAAAGGACTTGCATCAAAATATTCTCCTAATATACTGGGTAATTTTAATTGATCATCCTCTTCTTTTTGTATTTGTTGTGGAATGATCACAATACGATAAATGGCTTCCTCTTCTAAGAGAGAAGAAACAGATATAAGACAATGGAATATTTTCTCACAAGTCGTGTGTGAATTTAAACATAACGAAAACCTATAAGGTAAAGAGTAACCTGAACTTTGATATCTGTTGGTTTGTAAACAGATATCACTCCATGAGCTCTTAGCGCCAACGCTATCAAATAACGAATCAAAATTATATTGACCAATTGAGAAATTCGCTAAATCAATTGAAAACCATTCGGCAAAAGTCGCATTGGCATAAAGAATAGTTCCTTGTCTATTAACGGATACAAAACCAATAGAAGCTTGATCCAAGTGATTGATAGCCTCTTGAAGGTTCGAGAAAAAAACTTCTCGCGTTTGTTGTAAGTGCGAAATATCAGTAATACGCCAAAATAAAAGCTTTTTTTTCTGTTTTGTGATAGGTTGAACGGAAATATTATACCAAACAGATTTTTTTGGTGTAGAATCGGTAAAAATTGGTTGTTCTACTCTCAATTCCTCTTGCGCTGCAAGATTATTACAGGCTGCAACCTTTAAGCGGTACGAGAGTGCACCAGCTCCTGGAAGATCCGCAATAACCCTATAACAAGACACTTCAGGCTTATAGGTCAGAATTTTTCGATAGTTTTGATTAGAATAATAAACAAAACCAGAAAGATCAGAGATTACAATTGCATCATCGCTCCTATTAAAGATGCTAAAATCAAAATCTTCATGCGACCACACATGATATCTTAAAATTCCCATTCCACACAAAACGAGTGTTGCAACACCGATCATTGCTAGAATCAAAAAAGATATTGATATCGCCTGTTGCAAATAGTTTTGTGGATAAAAAAAACCTAAAATACCCACAATGAAAAGAAAACCTAATACAAAAACAACACCAAAAATCACAACTCTCCGATGAAACGAAGACGCTGATCTTTCATTATTCTCAAAATCTTTATCCATCTCTCTTTGCCTTAGCTTATAGCTATTTCTTATGTCACAAAACTTCCTTTATATTCGTTGTTATGTTGTTATAAAGTATATACTATGATATTATCTAAGATAAGCTCGCTTAATATTCAAAAGTTTATTTCTTACATTATAAGTGAATCTTTTGAGGGTATGTTTATAAATTTATCTCAATAAAAAATAATATTTCCATCCAAAATGGGAGAAAATCTATGTATATCTGGTTATCAGAGCAGATAGGTGTATCTGCTGCAAACATAACGGTAAGCTTTTTGCTTTTTATAATAACAATCGCAGCTATTACCGTAATTATCGTGTTTTTACGCCGCTTAGGTACGGGAAGATACAGCATTAATAGAAAAAAAAGTCTATCACGATTAGCATTATGTGAAGTAATTTCTATAGATCGAGCACGCCGCCTTGTTTTAGTCCGTTGCGATAATAAAGAACATTTGCTCCTTATTGGCGGATTAACAGATGTGGTTGTAGAATCCGATATTACTGATACATCAAAAATACAAAAAAGAGAAACACATACACATCTAAATTCCGCCCCTCCAGAAAGAAACGATGTATCGGATAAAAGTCCCTCTCCTTTTACGAATCAAGCGGTAAAAGATTCAGCCATCACCGCCGAAATTGAGGGGCGGCAAGAACCATCTTTATTCATTCCTACCCCTCAAAAATAAAAATATACAATTTTATCACCACGAATTTCGTTTGTTTATCATCTCAATAACCTTAATCATCGCGATAAACTCTTTCACGTCGTTCGTGACGTTCTTGCGCTTCCAATGACAAAACGGCTATCGGCCGAGCCTCAAGACGCTTGATACTAATGGGTTCGCCGGTTTCTTCACAAAAACCGTATGTCCCATTATCAATGCGCTCTAAAGCAGCATCTATTTTTGAAATAAGTTTCCTCTGACGATCACGAGCACGTAATTCGATTGTACGATCAGTTTCACAAGAAGCCCGATCAGTCAAATCGGGCTGACCAACATTCTCTTCCTGCAAATTTTCCAAAGTCTCACGAGCTTCTTTTAATATATCATTCTTCCAAGAAACCAATTTAGCACGAAAATACGCCTTTTGCCGCTCATTCATAAAAGGCTCATCTTCACTAGGGCGATATTGACCATCAATCTCTTCGCTCATGCAATAAAAAACCTCCACATATGCTATGTGCGGTCTATATATTGTGCAATACCCATCAACACAAGAGTAAAATGTTTTTTCATAACAATCGACGAATATATCTAAATGCACTGTTTAGGTTTGATCGCTTTTTTATGTAGATTGAATTCTTGATCAAATCTCATCCAGAATCATTTTTCTCGCTTATTGAAAAACTTTAAAAAGAAGGAAATCTAATATCAGATATCAGAGCCATCCCTCCCCTACTCTCTACATTGTTTAAAATCTAAATGAAGCAACAATAAATCATTTCATCAATGCAAAAAAATAAAATCTTTATAAAGGCAAAGTGTGATATTCACGTTTCAAATACATCAAAGCATCTTTTTCTTTATTACAGTTGATTGCAACAACCTCACCAATCAAAACACAATGGGTTGCGTGTTCGTGCCAACAAATCAAACGACAATCAAACGACGCTAGAGCGTCTGAAAGACTAGGCGCCCCCGTTTGCAAAGCTCCCCATTGAGCAACATCAAAACGCTCATTTTGTGTAGAATTGCAACGCCTCGAAAAAACATCCGCTAATGAGCGATGTTTTCCTGCCAAGCTATTAACACAAAAATTTCCATTCTCCATAAACACCTGATTCTTTAAATTATGGCGCATGAGACAAACAAGAAGGGTTGGAGGATCATCAGATAAAGAACAACACGCCGAAACAGTCACCCCACGTCTTCCCTTAATACCATTTGTTGTCACAATATGCACAGCTCCTGCAAAAAGACTCATGGCATCTCGATATTCTTGAGAAGAAACCGCAATAGTATGTTTATGTTGAAGTTCAGGCATCAAATATGTTTTATGATTCGACATATCTTTCACTTATAAAGCTTTAAAATTTCAAGCAATCTTTCCATAAAAAGACCTATAATACATATTTTTTCTTTTCCGTCATAACACAAAAAATATTTGTGTATACACAGCGATATGATAAAAACTGCCAATCTAAGGAGATTTTAATGCCTCATTTTCATCTCATTTCGCCTTCTCTCTTGGCTTCTGATTTTTCTAAACTTGGACAAGAAATGTTAGATGTTGTTGATGCTGGTGCAGATTGGCTTCATCTTGATATTATGGATGGGCACTTTGTTCCTAACATCACCTTTGGTCCTGAAATCGTCAAAGCTCTACGCCCATTAACAAAAGCAATATTTGATGTCCACCTGATGATCGCACCAGTAGACCCTTATTTAGAAGCTTTTGCAAAAGCAGGTTCAGATATTATAACTATTCATGCTGAAGCAGGTCCACATCTTCATCGTTCATTACAAACAATCAAAAAAATGGGGAAAAAAGCAGGAATCGCACTCAATCCAAGCACCCCTGAACATGTACTGGAATATTTGCTTGATCAATTAGATCTCATTCTCATCATGACGGTCAATCCCGGTTTTGGTGGACAAAGTTTTATTCCAGAAATAAAAAATAAAATTAAGCGCGTTAAAAACATGATTGCAAACCGCCCTATTGATCTTGAAGTTGATGGTGGTATCACCGTTGATACAATTGGGATAGCTGCAAAAGCTGGTGCAAATGTATTTGTTGCAGGCTCTGCAATTTATAAAGATGGAAATAAAGAGCTTTACAAAACACGTATTAGTGCATTGCGCCAAGCCGCAATCCTCTCACAACAAGGAAAAAAATGATGATCGCACGTTATTCCCGCCCTGCAATGGTAACAATTTGGTCTCCCGAAACAAAATATCGTATTTGGTTTGAAATTGAAGCCCATGCCTGTGATGCCCTTGCTCACTTAGGGATTATTCCGAAAGAAGCCGCCAAAGTCATTTGGGAAAAAGGGGCAGCAGCTAAATTTGATGTCAATCGCATTGATGAAATTGAAGCAATTACCAAACATGATGTTATCGCATTTCTAACCCACCTAGCTGAATTCATTGGACCAGAGGCACGTTTTATCCACCAAGGCATGACATCATCTGATGTTCTCGATACAACGCTGAACATTCAATTGATGCGTGCGAGTGATATTTTGCTAGAGGATATAGATCAACTTCTTGAAGCATTAAAAAGACGTGCTTTTGAGCATAAAGAGACAATCACCATTGGGCGGAGTCATGGCATTCATGCTGAACCGACAACATTTGGAATCAAGTTTGCTCTTGCATACGCTGAATTTTCCCGTTGTCGCAAACGTCTTCTTGCTGCACGAGAAGAAATTTCTACTTGCGCAATTTCAGGAGCTGTAGGAACTTTTGCTAATATCGATCCACGCGTTGAAGAACATGTAGCAAAAGCCTTGAAGATGCGTGCTGAACCGGTTTCCACCCAAGTAATACCAAGAGATCGTCATGCTATGTTTTTTGCAACACTTGGTGTTATTGCTTCCTCTATTGAAAGGCTAGCAATAGAAATACGCCATTTACAACGAACAGAAGTTCTTGAAGCAGAGGAACATTTCTCACCTGGACAAAAAGGTTCATCGGCAATGCCTCATAAACGTAATCCAGTTTTAACAGAAAATTTAACTGGATTAGCCCGCATGGTACGTGCATTTGCACTCCCAGCCATGGAAAATGTAGCTCTTTGGCATGAACGTGATATTTCTCATTCATCTGTTGAGCGTTATATTGCTCCAGATGCGACGATTACACTTGATTTTGCTCTTTCTCGCCTCACATCTGTCATTGAAAATCTCATTGTCTATCCAGAAAATATGCAAAAAAATCTCAATAAATTCCGCGGTCTTGTTCACTCACAACGGGTTCTTTTAGCCCTCACACAAGCAGGGATTAGTCGTGAAGATTCTTATCGGATTGTACAACGAAATGCGATGAAAGTTTGGGAACAAGGAAAAGATTTTTTAGAAGAACTCCTCAACGACAAAGATGTTACCAAAGCTTTAAGTGAAGAAGAACTTCGCGAAAAATTTGATCTTTCTTACCATACCAAACATATCAATACGATTTTTAAACGTGTTTTTGAAGAACAATAAAGCGACATAGAAAACCAAAATCCATTCAACCTATGATCAAAAATCTGTTGTAACAAAGAAAACAATTCATGAAAGCAAATCAACTCGATATTCTTATTGTTCCTGGCTACAAAGGATCTGGTCCAGATCATTGGCAAACACGCTGGGAAAAAAAATTGTCGACAGCCAGCCGCATTGAACAACTCCATTGGTCAAAGCCTGTTTGTGAAGAGTGGGTTAACAAAGTTAAAACCGCCATCGCAAAAGCTCAAAGGCCTGTTATGCTTATTGCTCATTCATTAGGAGTTCCCAGTGTTATTCATGCAACTGTACAAAATACAGAAAAAATTTGTGGCGCTTTCTTTGTTGCACCTCCAGATGTCGCCAATGAAAAAATACGTCCCAAACATTTAATGACATTTGGCCCCTATCATCGCCAAAAGCTTCCTTTTCCTTCTATTGTCATAGCCAGTCGCAACGATGAGTTTTGTCAATTTTCAGTAGCAGAAAAAATTGCCAATGATTGGGGATCACTCTTTGTTGATGCTGGGTATTCTGGCCATATTAACGCAGAATCCGGACACGGACCTTGGCCTGAAGGGCTTATGGTCCTCTCTCACTTTCTTGCAAAAATTTGATCCAAAAGAGGTGATCTTCTTTCTCATCGCTTATGTATCTTCACCTTTGGGTAAACGTGTAATGATAAAAATTATAAAAGTATCATAGCAATATCATTGAGAAATTCTATCAATTAGGATAGTATCATTTATCAATGTTATTAAAAACCTCTCAAGATAAATAGAGAATCATGATGAATCGTCGCCACCGTATTTATGAAGGCAAGGCTAAAATTTTATATGAAGGACCTGAACCAGGGACTTACATTCAATTTTTTAAAGATGATGCAACTGCCTTTAATGCAAAAAAACATGAAATTATCGACGGAAAGGGGGTTTTAAACAACCGAATTTCGGAACATATTTTTAGCCATCTTGGACGTTTGGGCATCCCAACACATTTTATCAAACGTATAAACATGCGCGAACAGCTTATTAAAGCAGTGGAAATCATTCCGTTGGAAGTTGTTGTTCGCAATGTTGCTGCCGGCTCTCTTGCTAAGCGTTTAGGACTGGAAGAAGGAACCCCGCTTCCGCAATCCATCATTGAATTCTACTATAAAAATGATTCTCTCGATGATCCTATGGTAACGGAAGAACATATCACAGCTTTTGGGTGGGCTGTCCCACAAGAGATAGAAGATATCATGCAACTTTCAATTCGTATTAATGATTTTCTTTCTGGGCTTTTTGCCGGTGTTAACATCCAATTAATTGATTTTAAAATGGAATTTGGTCGCCTGTGGGAAGATGAAACAATGCGCATTGTTCTTGCTGATGAAATCTCTCCTGATTCTGCACGACTATGGGATATGCACACACAAGAAAAAATGGATAAAGACCGTTTTCGTCGTGATATGGGAGGGCTTATTAATGCCTATCAAGAAGTTGCCAAACGTCTTGGTATTATGAATGAAAACGAACCAACACGACCAAGTGGTCCCGTTCTCGTAAAGTAAAAACAAGGTAAAAAACATCACCTTATACAAACACCCCTCTTCAAAGGAGAGGTTCTTTTAAAAAGCAGGAAGCAAAAAATGAAAGCACGCATTACGGTTACTTTAAGAGAAAGCGTTCTTGATCCACAAGGAGAAGCAATTGTCGGTGCTTTAAAAAGTTTGGCTTTCGAAGGCATTCAATCTATTCGTCAAGGAAAGGTTTTTGATATTGTTCTTGATGAACTACCTTCTGAAACTGCAAAGAAAAAACTTGAACAAATGTGTGAAGAGTTACTCGCAAATACTGTCATTGAAAATTATACAATCGAACTTCTGTAAGTGAAATGCTCATGAAAACTGCCATCATTCAACTTCCTGGATTAAATCGTGATCGAGATATGGTTGCAGCATTACATCATATAACGGGAGTTGAGCCACTAAAAATTTGGCAAACAGAAACAACAATTCCAGATGTAGATGTTATTATTATTCCTGGTGGTTTTTCCTATGGCGACTACTTAAGATGTGGTGCGATTGGAGCGCGAACTCCCGTCTTAAAAGCCATTCGTGAAAAAGCACAAGAAGGTACGACAATTATAGGTATCTGTAATGGATTTCAAATTTTGTTGGAAGCAGGATTATTACCCGGTACTTTAATGCGTAACGCTTCTTTAAAATTTGTTTGTCGTGAAATCAAGCTTGAAGTCGTCAACGCCAAGACAAAATTTTCTCGATATTATTCTAAAGGACAAATTATTCGTTGTCCTGTTGCCCATCATGACGGAAATTATTTTGTTGATAGTGAAACATTGAAACAAATGGAAGACAATGAACAAATTGTTTTTCGCTATGCAGAAAATACAAACCCGAACGGCTCAATGAAAGATATTGCTGGTATTGTTAATAAAGCTGGTAATATTCTTGGTATGATGCCCCATCCTGAAAACTTTATTGAACCCGCCCACGGAGGTACTGACGGTCGTTTACTTTTTCAAAGTGCTTTAGAGTTAGTAAATGGATAATGCTGCAAAAATACTCGCGCTCCATAATTTAAAAAAATAAGGATTTATACCATTTCTCGCTTCATAAAGCTATAAACAAGCTCTTCACAAACAACAATGGATATTATTTTCTAAACACATAATTATTTAAGACCATTTTTAGTCTTAAATCCCACCAAACAAACGGACAAAATCTTCAGCTTACTGTCTATAAATATTTTTATTATTAAACAACATTATTGTTTATAATATAAGCTGCTAGGTTAAAAAAATAAAAATACTAAATTTCGATTAATTTGACGGATAAATACTCATGAAGCCTTGCAATAACATCACTATTACATCAGAACTCATTGCACAACACGGGCTAAAAGAAGATGAATATCAACGTATCCTAACGTTAATTGGTAGAGAACCAACATTTACTGAACTAGGAATTTTTTCTGCAATGTGGAACGAACATTGTTCCTATAAATCATCTAAAAAATGGCTAAAAACTCTTCCGACAGAAGGAAAATGTGTCATCCAAGGACCTGGTGAAAATGCTGGTGTTGTCGATATTGGCGAAGGACAATGTGTTGTTTTCAAAATGGAAAGCCATAACCACCCTTCTTATATTGAACCTTATCAAGGTGCAGCGACAGGTGTTGGTGGTATTTTACGTGATGTCTTTACAATGGGAGCCCGTCCTGTTGCTGCTATGAATGCATTGCGATTTGGTGCTCCTGATCACCCACGAACACGCCATCTTGTTTCTGGTGTTGTTTCTGGAATAGGTGGTTACAGCAATTCTTTTGGTGTTCCAACGGTTGGTGGAGAAGTAAATTTTGATGAGCGTTATAATGGCAATATCCTTGTTAACGCTTTTGTCGCCGGTATTGCAAAGACAGACGCCCTTTTTTATTCTAAAGCACAAGGTATTGGACTCCCTGTTGTTTATCTGGGTGCAAAAACAGGACGTGATGGTGTCGGTGGAGCAACAATGGCTTCTGCTGAATTTGATTCTTCAATCAGTGAAAAACGCCCAACTGTTCAAGTCGGTGATCCTTTTACAGAAAAATGTCTCCTTGAAGCATGTTTAGAGCTCATGGAACTTGGAGCCGTGGTTGCTATTCAAGATATGGGGGCAGCAGGACTCACCTCTTCTGCCGTTGAAATGGGAGCAAAAGGAAATCTGGGGATACAGCTTAATCTTGATACAGTTCCTGTTCGAGAAGAAAACATGACAGCCTATGAAATGATGCTTTCTGAAAGTCAAGAGCGTATGCTCATGGTCCTTAAACCAGAACTAGAAAAGCAAGCAGAAGCAATTTTTCATAAGTGGGGACTACATTTTTCTATCATTGGAAAAACAACCGATGATTTACGTTTTCGTGTATTTCATCAAGGGGAAGAAGTTGTCAACCTTCCCATCAAAGAGCTTGGTGATGAAGCGCCTGTTTATGATCGTCCTTGGAGTGAGCCGGCAAAAAAAACACCCTTGAAAGCAGAAGACGTCAAAAAAGTTGAAAATCTTGGTGATGCGCTTCTGAGCTTATTGAATTCTGCTGATCAAAGTTCTCGGCGATGGGTTTATGAACAATATGATACCCTTATCCAAGGAAATAGCCTTGTTTGTCCAGGAGGTGATGCAGGCGTTATCCGTGTAGAAAACAACAGCAAACGTGCTCTTGCTTTTTCTTCTGATGTAACACCTCGCTATTGTGAAGCAGACCCTTATGAAGGGGGGAAACAAGCTGTCGCAGAATGCTGGCGAAACATTAGTACGACAGGTGCAACACCACTGGCTGCTACAGATAATCTCAATTTTGGTAACCCTGAAAAACCTGAAATTATGGGACAGCTGGTTTTTGCTATTAAAGGTATAGGAGAAGCTTGTAGAATCCTTGATTTTCCTATCGTTTCAGGCAATGTTTCTCTTTACAACGAAACAAATGGGGAAGCCATTCTTCCAACCCCCACAATTGCTGGTGTAGGCCTTCTTAATGATTGGTCTAAAATGGTAACAATAAGTGGTATGCAAAATGGAGATATTCTTGTTTTAGTAGGAAATTGCGGCTCCCATTTAGGACAATCAATCTATGCACGTAACATTTTAAATATTGATGCAGGCCCCCCCCCACCTGTAGATTTACAACTTGAAAAAAAGCATGGTCAATTTGTTCGAGATGTCATACATCGTGGTTTTATTCACGCCGCCCATGACCTTTCTGACGGAGGATTAGCGATAGCACTTGCTGAAATGGTGATTAAAGCAGGTAAAGGAATCAAAGTAAAATTAAGCAATAAATCACCCCATCATGCAGAACTTTTTGGAGAAGACCAAGGACGTTATCTTTTAGCCGTCAAACCTCACTCTCTTAATAGTCTTAAAGAGCGTGCACAAATCAATACAGTTTCTTTAACAGAGCTAGGTCAAGTCGAGGGTACTTCTCTTAATATAGATGGGATATTAACACTTTCAGTAGACAAACTCACAAAAGCCTATGAAAACTGGTTTCCACAATTTATGGGTGAAGAGTAAAAATTGTTTTTTCTCTTAAACAGCCTTTATAAAAAATGAACAACATAGGAGAATAATGATGGCAATGAGTGCCCATGCAATTGAAACGCTTATTCGTGAAGGCATTCCTGATGCTACTGTAAGAATTCGTGATCTTGCTGGAGATGGGGAACATTATGCTGCAGAAGTTATTTCTGAAAGTTTTCGTGGTAAAACCCGTGTTCAACAACATAAAATGGTCTATGATGCCCTTAAAGGCAATATGGGAAATGACCTTCACGCCTTAATGTTGCAAACAAATGTCCCAAAATAATCTAAAATTTCTTCTTGCATTCACACATTTAATACGATTAAAAGCAGTATGAATATAAATTACACACTGATAAAAATCTGAAATATCGAGGGATAAAAATGACCACTGTTCATGATTTTATTGACAACGAAATTAAAACAAACGACGTCATTTTATTCATGAAAGGAACACCTGACGCTCCGCAATGCGGGTTTTCAGGACAAGTTGTTCAAATTCTTGATTATTTAGGATTGAATTATAAAGGGATTAATATCTTAACTTCTAACGAATTGCGTCAAGGGATTAAAGATTACTCAAATTGGCCAACAATTCCACAGCTTTATATCAAAGGTGAATTTATCGGAGGCTGTGATATTGTTAAAGAGATGTTTCAAAACAATGAGTTACAGGAACTTTTGAAAGAAAAAAATATTCCATGTAATCAATCATAGGTATCTTTCATTTTATTCAGACTCTTAAAAAGAGCTGTTTTCAGACGAAATTTTTATTTCAAGGATGCCATATGTCATATTCAGTCGATGAACAAACGCATAGAGATGCGATTAGAAACAAAATTGGCTATAAAGAATTTGTTATTCTTATTGCTTCGCTCATGGCTATTAACGCTATAGCTGTTGATATTATGCTGCCAGCTATGCCCGATATTTTAGACGGCTTAAATGTTCTCAATGAAAATGATCAACATTATATCATTTCGAGTTATCTTATTAGCTATGGTATTGCTCAAATATTTTTCGGTCCAATAAGCGATAGGTATGGACGACGTAAACTTATTCTTCTCGGGCTTGCTTTTTATTCATTTACGGCGATTGGCTGTGCCTTTGTAACTGATTTTTCTCTCTTACTTATTTTACGTATCTTGCAAGGAATTGGAGGGGCTGCTATGCGAGTTCTTACAGTTTCCGTCGTACGTGATCTTTACAGTGGTCGAAAAATGGCAGAAGTTATGTCTATTGTTATGATGGTTTTTCTTGTTGCACCAATGGTTGGTCCCGCAACAGGACAGATCATTTTACTGCTTGGACATTGGCAATATATTTTTATTTTCATGGCAATGATTGGTTTAGGACTGATGATTTGGATTCAACTGCGCTTGCCTGAAACTCTTTATGCGCAACGCTCTCTTTCCTTTTCTTCAGTTAAACACAACTTATGGATTGTAATAACCAATCGTACAACACTTTGCTATACACTTGCAACTTCCATTATTTTAGGCTGTATCTTTACCGCCGTTAATACATCACAACAAACATATGAAGGGATCTATAATCTAGGACTTTGGTTCCCTATTGCTTTTGCAGTTGGTGCTGCATTTCAAGCTCTATCATCATTCTTTAACTCTCAACTCGTTGGACGCCTTGGAATGCGGCGTATTGCTCATACTATGCTTTTGCTCTTTTGTGCCACTTCATGCATTTGGTTTATTGGGTCCATCTTAGCAGGTGGTGTTATCCCTTTTCCTTTTTATATGACGTTATATTGTATATTAATGTTTACCTGCGGTGGTATTATGGCCAATTTCAATACACTCGCTCTTGAACCTGTAGGAGAAATAGCTGGAACAGCTTCTTCTGTATCCGGCTTTCTTCAAACATCTATCGGTGCAGGACTTAGCTTTTTTATTGCCCAACAATTTGATGAAACAACCATCCCAAACTCAGCAGGATTTTTCTTTCTGAGTCTCACTGCCATACTTCTCGTCTTATGGGCTGAACGTGGTTATCTTTTTAGGCAATATCATAGTAATCCTAACGAATAAATATTACTACGAAAGATTAATAACATCTCTCTTGAACAATAAGAAGATAAACCTATCAGACAAAATAAAACATCTTCAAATAGAACACTCTTGTGTAAAACGTTCACATTGTTTGTTTAAAGGTACAGCTCTCGAAATATCAAATCATTTCACGACAGCACCCATAAATGGTATAATGTAAAAAAACAAACATACTATTGTTGCAACAACTCTTGTCTGTGAAACGGTTTATTAAAAAATATTTTTATTCTTTTCTTCAATAGTTTTTATGAAGACGGGCTGGTCTCTCATCTCATGATAGGCAAACAAACAGTTTTGATTGATTTAACCTGAACAAGATCGAAATAAGAGAAAAACTTACGCTTTAGGTCTTTCGTTCAATATAAAAAATAATAAATTATCTTTATAAATTAATATCTTACATAATCATAAAACCATAGGGAATTTTCCCATTTATAAAATACATTTAATTGATAAATTTTCCTGATTTTGGAAATCCTCTTGGAACCAAACGCCCGACGCCCGCACGCATTCCCATCCATTCAATGAGATCATCAGCTTGACGGTTAAAGATTCGTTCAGCTGTATCTTGCCAACTTAAGCCTTCTGATAAATTAAAAGTCTTGGCATCAACAACACCACCTTCTTTATAACGCTGTAAACGAACACCCTTACCGCGATTCATTTCTGGTATTTGTTCAATAGAAAAAATAAGCATTTTACGGTTTTCACCGACTACAGCAACATGATCACCATTTACCGGAACACAAAGCTTTACCTTATCAGGAGCTTTCACATTCATCACTTGCTTTCCTTTTCGTGTATTGGCGATCACTTCTGCAGAAGAAACAATAAAACCATTACCGTGAGATGAAACCAAGAGAAATTTTTCCTCGGCGTGATGCACAAAAGCTGTGAGAACATCGTGCTCATCATCCATATCAACTAAGAGACGAATAGGTTCACCATGTCCCCGCCCTCCAGGTAAATTATTTGCACCAATAGCAAAAAACTTCCCCCCCGTACTGATCAGCACAATCTTGTCGGTCGTAAATGCTGGAAAGGCTAACTTTAAACTGTCTCCTTCTTTAAAAGAAAGTGCTTTATAATCGTTCAAGTGTCCCTTCAAAGCACGCATCCACCCCTTTTCAGAAATAACAATAGTAATCGGTTCTTTTTCGATCATTGCTTGTTGAATATCATCAAGATCATGTCTTGGTGCCTCTTCAAACGTCGTACGTCTTTTCCCCAAGAGTGTTTCAGGCCCAAAAGTGTTTCGAACTTTTTTGATTTCTTCTGAAATTATTTTCCACTGTTTTATAGGAGAAGCTAACAAATTCTGTAGCTTTTCTTTTTCAGCTTTCAAACTTTCAAATTCTTTACGAATTTCAAATTCCTCAAGCTTACGCAAAGAACGCAAGCGCATATTAAGAATAGCTTCAGCTTGATTTTCTGTTAATTCAAACCGATTAATCAGCTTCTTTTTCGGTTCATCCTCTTCACGAATAATCTGAATGACCTCATCGAGATTTAAATAGGCAATAAGATATCCATGAAGAATTTCCAATCGGCTATCAATTTGATCAAGCCGATAATGAGAGCGACGAATAAGCACTTCTTGACGATGTTCAAGCCATTGCTGCAAACTTTCTCGCAAAGAAAGGACATTGGGTATTTTTCCCAAAGACAAAACATTCAGATTAAGGGGAAATCTTACTTCAAAGTCAGTCAATTTAAAAAGAGACTCCATAAGGAGCTCCGGATCAACCGACCGATTTTTAGGAACCAGCACGATTCTGATATCTTCTGCTGATTCATCTTGGATATCCTCAAGCATTGGCAATCGGCGTGCAAGCAATAACTCTGCTGTTTTTTCAATAAGACGTGACTTTTGAATCTGATAGGGAATTTCAGTTACAACAATCACATAAGAACCACGGCTACCAGATTCCTGATGCCAACGTGAACGCAAGCGAAAGAATCCACGCCCAACACGATAGGATTCCTCAATACTTTTTTTAGGTTCAACTAAAATTCCCCCCGTCGGAAAATCAGGACCAAGAACAAATTGATTTAATTCCTCATCATTTACATCGGGATGCGCAATCAAATGGAGTGCTGCATCACAAAGCTCAGCAACATTATGGGGGGGAATAGATGTTGCCATACCAACAGCAATACCAGAAGAACCATTTGCTAAAAGATTAGGGAAAGCTCCTGGTAAAACAACAGGCTCTTCATCTTCCTCATTATAGGTTAAACGAAAATCAATAGCATTCTCATTAATTCCTTCAAGTAACAATGCAGCCACTTCAGTCATACGTGCTTCCGTATAACGCATGGCAGCAGCATTATCACCATCAATATTACCAAAATTGCCTTGCCCATCAACCAACGGATAACGAACAGCAAAACTTTGAGCCAAGCGCACCAAGGCATCATAAATAGACGCATCCCCATGAGGATGAAATTTTCCCATGACATCACCAACAATCCGCGCACATTTCGCATAAGACTGTCCAGGATTTAGTTTGAGAAGACGCATCGCATGAACAATCCGCCGGTGGACCGGCTTCAATCCATCACGTACATCAGGCAATGCACGGTGTGTAATCGTAGAAAGTGCATAAGCCAAATAACGTTCCTGTAAAGCAGAACGTAATTCTATTGGTTCAATATGTTCTTTATCAAAAGGTAAATTCATTTTATCAGACATAGTATTAAAACAACAATTCCCACAATAATAAGAAATTATTTTATAGGATTTATTTAATGAAATCTTCTATGAGTCGACTTTTTTATTAAAAGTCAATTACATAAAAACAAACGCTGCAATTAGAACATGAACAGAAAATTATATCAATTTGAAAAATTTATACATGTCCTTCCCCCTTGTCCTAAGTAATTTATTGAAAGCTTTGTCAAATCTGATAATAATTTAACTGCTCACAAAGAGTTATTTCATCTTTTCTGGAATGACAAAAGCACCTTTCAAACATCATCTTTTATTATAAAGATAAATTGTATAACAACCCCATTCAGTTTTTCTACGAAAAACCAAAAAAATGTTCAAAGCTTATGAAATTTAAACTTTTCAGAGTAAGTCCATAGAATGGAAAACCACATTATTCTCATAAAAACGAAGAGACACAATTCTCTGCTACAACGTTGTAAAAACTTCAATAAAAAATAAATAATATATTGACATATAAAGATAATTAATTTTTTTTCAACTAAAATGAGGCTCCCGAATATTATAGAATTCTTTTATTTCTAATTTATTCATGATCAAGCAATTATAATTATTTCCTCACCTATCACAAGGGGAAAAGCCACTATAGAAACAAGGAATAAAAATGCCTCATAAAGAATCAACACAATAGCGTTTTGCCTATCTAAATTTCACAAACAGTACACGCACACACCGTTGACTCTTGAAAGGCATCAAAACTTCACTCTACGTAGAAAAAGACGAAAACAATCCATTATCAACTTTATGAGCTATTTTTGTGAGTAGGAGCCATGCGGATTCCTAAATCACGTAATTGTGTAGGAGAAACATCAGACGGAGCGCTCATTAAAAGATCAAGCGCCTGTTGGTTCATAGGGAATAAAGCAACTTCACGCAAATTTTTAACACCTTGTAACAGCATAATAATGCGGTCAATTCCCGCAGCCATGCCACCATGTGGCGGAGCCCCATAATGGAATGCACGATAAAGACCACCGAAACGATCTTTCACAACTTCCTTAGAAAGTCCTACAAGTTCAAAAACTTTAAGCATCATTTCTGGTAAGTGATTACGAATTCCACCTGATGCAATTTCATAACCATTGCAAACAAGATCATATTGAAAAGCTTTAATAGTAAGAGGATCTTGGCAGGCAAGGGCATTTTCTCCCCCTTGAGGCATGGAAAAAGGATTATGTCCAAAATCAATCTTTTTTTCATCTTCATTCCATTCAAAAAATGGAAAATCAACAATCCACGCCAAAGAGAAACTATCTCTATCAAGAAGATCTAATTCTTCCCCTACCCTTGTGCGTGCTGCTCCGGCAAAAGATGAAAACTTTTTTGGATCGCCAGCTACAAAAAAACAGGCATCCCCACTTTCAAGACCAAGCTGTATACGGATTGCTTCAGTCCTCTGTTCACCAATATTTTTGGCGATAGGCCCTGCTCCTTCAAATTTTCCTTCTTCTTCACGCCAGAAAATATAGCCGAGTCCTGGTTGCCCCTCGCCTTGTGCCCATACATTCATACGATCACAAAAAGCACGACTTCCACCCGTTTTAGCTGGAATAGCCCACACTTGTGCATTCTCATCATTCGCTAAAATTTGAGCAAAGACTTTGAAACCAGAATTATAAAAATGCTGAGAAACATCTTCCATAATGATCGGATTACGCAGATCAGGCTTATCAGAACCATATTTTCGCATTGCTTCATCATAGGAAATGCGAGGAAAGCTTTGTGTCACAGTCTTTCCATCTGCAAATTCTTCAAAAATAGAACGCATAATAGGTTCCATAGTTGCTAAAACATCTTCTTGCTCAACAAAACTCATTTCAACATCTAATTGATAAAATTCACCAGGAAGACGGTCGGCCCTTGGATCTTCATCTCTAAAACATGGAGCAATCTGAAAATAACGATCAAAACCTGACATCATCAACAACTGTTTATATTGCTGTGGCGCTTGCGGTAACGCATAAAATTTTCCCTGATGAACACGACTTGGAACCAAAAAATCACGTGCGCCTTCCGGCGATGAAGCTGTCAAAAGTGGCGTCGTAAATTCCGTAAAACCATTATTTTGCATAGCTCGTCTCATAGCCGCAATAATTTCAGTCCGACGCATGATATTTTTGTGCATAGTCTCCCGACGCAAATCAAGAAAACGATATTTTAATCGAATATCTTCTGGATAATCAGGCTCACCAAAAACCGGTAAAGGAAGCTCATCAGATTTTGAAAGAATTTCTACCTCTTGTGCAAAAATTTCAATCTCACCTGTTGGAAGCGCTGCATTAATAACCTCATCAGCACGTGCACATACCTCCCCATCCACACGAATAACCCATTCAGAACGCACTTTTTCAATCACTTTAAATGCTGGTGAAGCAGGATCTGCAACAATTTGTGTGATTCCAAAATGATCACGTAAATCCACAAAAAGAATCCCTCCATGATCACGAACACGATGAACCCACCCCGAAAGACGAACTTGTGTTCCTACATCACATCTACGAAGAGCCGCACAATGATGACTGCGATAACGGTGCATGTTTTTTGCCTTTGATTATAATATTCACATGCGCTACAAACGCTTTTTAATAACCATTTGTCAAGATATGAGAATAAAAACTTAAAAATAAAGTCAATAAAGCACAAATTTAATTTATCGAATTATAATAAAATGATGAATCTTATTACACAAACAACAGATCTTGAAATTGCACTTAACGCTCTACGTACCTCTGATTTTGTAACAGTCGATACTGAGTTTATCCGCGAAACAACTTTTTGGCCTCAACTGTGTTTAATACAGCTCGCCTCACCAAATGTTACAGTTTTGATTGATCCCATAGCACCAGATATTAATTTACAACCTTTTTTTGACCTTATGATCGATAAAAAAGTTGTAAAAGTTTTTCATGCTGCGCGCCAAGATATTGAAACAATTTATCATCTTGGAGGTGTTATTCCTTCCCCTCTCTTTGATACGCAAATAGCAGGATCAATTTGTGGATTTGGTGATTCTATCTCCTATGATCAAATTGTACAACGTTGCACGGGGCATCATCTTGATAAATCTTCCCGCTTTACAGACTGGAGTTGCCGACCTTTGTCTGAAAAACAACTGCTCTATGCACTTGCCGATGTAACCTATTTAAGAGATGTTTACCTGTTATTGAAAAAAAGGTTAGAAAAAAATCAACGTGCTCACTGGATGGATGATGAACTAACAATCCTTTTAAATCCTAAAACCTATGATATGCCAGAAGATGAAGCATGGAAAAAAGTGAAAGGACAAATTAAAAAGCCACGTGAACTTGCTGTATTACAAAAGATAGCAGCTTGGCGTGAACGTGAAGCACGAAGATACAATATGCCACGTCGTCATATCATAAAAGATGAATGTCTTATAGAAATAGCAACCCAACAACCAAAAGATGAATCTGCATTAAAACGATTGCGCAGTCTTAATAAGAATTGGGATAAACTCTCAATTGCTCAATCATTAATCAAAGCTGTCCATGAAGGCTTAGAGGTGGATCTTTCTACTTTACCCCCCATTCCTAAACATAATCCACTCAATGATACGACAGCCGCTGTTATCGATCTGCTCAAAGTGTTATTAAAAATTGTTGCAAATGAAAACAGCATTGCCCCTAAAATTATTGCAACATCTAATGATTTAGAAAAAATTGCCAATGGAGGAATAAAGAAAAATATTCCCGCTATGAATGGCTGGCGCTATGAAATATTTGGTAAAAAAGCCGAACAACTGCTAAAGGGCCAGATAGGGTTTTACTTTAACGATGGAAAAATAAGCACAAAACAGCTTTAATTTACATTTTCATTTTGAAAAATCCATTATGCTACTCATTATCTATATCAATTGGTATGCCCTATAGACCAACGCAAACAGGATAAATAAAGCCCACTTCTGACAAAGTTAAAAAATTAAATAGTAAACTCTCATTAAAATGATAGCTAAATCTTTATCAGGTTAATCAAATAGCAATCCCATTAAAAATAATCTAAAAAAAACAGACAGCTCCTCATTTAAAAGTTTTAAAAAGAAAAAGTTCTTAATAATAAAAGCGCATTCGTTACAAAAATAGCAGCCTCGCAATAGGAACAAACAAAGATATAATGCCTCACGTCACCATATCGTAAAAAACTACCGAGATTGCAATCTAACAATCAAAAACGAGCCAGCATAACAACTAAAATACCTAACAAAAGCAATATATTGATTTCTAAAAATAATCTAGCGTTATTTATATTGAATTAGACCTCCGAATATCGTAAGATTCTCTCACTCCATCTCAATAAGACTCATAAAGTTTCACATAAGAAATTATATGATAAAGCGCTGTTTTTTATAAATTAAACACCTTTCAAAGGATTCGAAAATCATGGTTAATAAATAGTTGTGATTTATTTCTATTTTTTATAGTGAAAGGATTTTATAATGACTGAAATGATATTCTTTTGACAGACCGTGAAAGTGCAAAACTGTTTCATATGAGTATTTCAACATTCCAGCGTCATGTAACCAATGGATCTCTCCCAAAATCTTTAAAACTTGTTTTTTATCGCGTTGGTTACAATCGTAATCTTATTAAGATAATCGAGCAAGCTAAACAGAAACGTTATAACGACGCAGCATAAAAAGAAAACCTTTTCACGTAAAAATGGACAAAACTTTTCATTTTCACATGAAGCTTATGAAGTGAAAAATCCATCCTGTGATGCAAGTAACAGAATAAAAAATTATGTTTTCTTTTATGAATGCTCAGGCATTACAAATGCTTTGCGTGGTGTCTAGCATGGGCGTTATGGAACAAGTCCTATTGTCCAGCTCATGATGATAGGCTACCTAGTTTATCCCTCGTCAATGGCCCTATTATTAAGACATAAAACACGAATAAATTAGGAAAAAAATCAAAAAATTTCAAAAGCGAGAGGTTGTTTTATTATTTTTGATAACTTCTGTAATCGTCCAAGAGGACGTTCTCCTAATAACCCAGCGTAATTCTTTGGGATCTGCAGGATAATATGATCTGCTTTTTTATGCCACAATAAATGAGGTAAAATTCCTGCAACAGAAGCACTAAAAAGATGAGCAATACGCATAGTTTCGCCAAGAATACGTGCTTTTTCAATTATATTTTGAGTTGCTAATTGAAAAATGGGAAGAGATTCTTTATCAACCAATAAACTCGTATTGCGAAAAAAAACAGCAAGTGCCGCATAAAGGCGCCCTTCATGAGAAATTCCTGGATAAGATCCTAAAGCTATTTGATTTGCTGCTTCATTGCCTCGATAATCTGGATGTATACGCCAACCAATATCCGCAAGAAGACAAGCGGCTTGACGATAACGGCATTCATTTTCGGTTTCTGAAATTCCAAAAACTTCAAAAGCATTCGTCGTAAAATCAATGAGTTCTTCTGCTTGTTTTGGTGAACGTGCCCGTAAAATAGCCATTTCTGTGCATGCTGCAATGAGAGGATCTGAAAGTCGAATCGCCTGCGGCAATCGTGAATAAAGAAAACCTTCACGAACGCCAGCACCAGAAAAGATTATCTTTTCAAACTCCATACACTGAATGAGTTCAATAAGAACTATTGCCCCATAAGATAAAAGTTTTCGACGGTTCTGAGAAACCGCTGCAATCCCTCTCATATTATCAATATTGCCACGTGCTACAAGACGTAAAAAGTTCTCCATTTCAACAGCATCAACTTCATAGCCGTGCATAACAGGGAGCCGATAGTGTTTCATTGCCATATGGAGTTTTGCCAAATTACGCCATGTCCCCCCTACTGCATAAAAATAACGTGCTATACCTTTACGAGCACGAACAACAGACGATTTATAAAATTGCTCATGTACAATTTTTGTAGCTACAGCACTATCATTATTTGACATATACTGTAGCCTTAAACCACCCAATGGGAGCGTTATCCCTTCACCAACATCAGAATGATCAATATCAATCAGCTCAAGACTTCCACCACCAAGATCCCCAGAAATACCTTTTGGTTGATAAAAAGTAGACACAACTCCATATGCTGAATACATAGCTTCTTCACTTCCTGAAAGAAGATATATTTTATTTTGCAAAATATCTTCAGCATGCTGAATAAATGCTACGCCATTCTGTGCATCTCGTGCTGCTGCTGTTGCTAAAGTATAGACCTCATCTGCCCCAATCTGTCGACAAAGCGTACGAAACCGTTTCAGTGTTTGCAACGCCATTTTCATCGATTTTTCTTCTAAAAATCCTGTTTTCGCCACACCATGACCGAGACCACAAAGAATCTTTTCATTAAATAAAACTGTTGGTGATCGAACAAGCCCCTCATAAATAACCAACCGAACAGAATTTGAGCCAATGTCAATAACAGCAACAGGCTTACGCCCTTTTAACCGACCTTGAGCATCTCTATATGTCATTGGATTTTAGTCTTTATGTATTTCGGCTTGTTGCCGATGCAACGCAACCAAGCGCGAAACAGAAGACTCAAAAGACTCATTTTCCCCCGCAAAACTTGTATTGGCCATAAAATACTCCTGCGCATTAAATAGACTTTCACCTATCTGCGGTGTAATACGTTTTGATGTTCCATCCTTAAGTATATCAAAGCTTTGTTGATTATCAATGATATTAGCTAACATAATCTGTAAAAGAATTTTTTGACGCACTATTTTATTAAAAACCGGAACCAATATTTCAATACGATAGTCCAAATTACGAGGCATCATATCAGCAGAGCCTAAGTAAACGAGTGCATTTTCATTAGGCAAATCTTGACCATTCCCAAAACAAAAAATGCGACTATGTTCAAGAAAACGCCCGACAATTGATTTTACACGAATATTATCCGAAATTCCTAGAATACCAGGACGTAAACAACATATCCCCCGCACAACCAAATCAATTTGCACCCCTGCTTGACTGGCACGATATAAAGCATCAATAATTTCAGGATCAACCAATGCATTAACTTTCATCCAAATAGCAGCAAACCTTCCCTGTTGTGCATGAACAATTTCTCCCTCAATATGCTCTAAGATACGACCACGCAGTGTTAAGGGTGAAAAAGCAATCTTCATTGTTTCATTTGGACGCTCATATTGCGCAATATAATTGAATAATAACGCAACATCATGAGCGATATCATCATCCGTGGAAAAAAAAGAAAGATCGGTATAAGTTTTAGCATTAATGGGATGATAATTTCCTGTTCCAAGATGAACATAAGAGCGAAGACGTTTTCCCTCACGTCTCACAACTAATGACATCTTAGCATGCGTTTTTAATGCAATAAAACCAAAAATAACTTGAACTCCAGCACATTCAAGATCCCGGGCCCAACGAATATTTGCTTCCTCATCAAAACGTGCTTTAAGTTCTACCAAAGCAGTCACAGACTTTCCCTGTTCAGCTGCTTTAATCAAAGCGCCAACAATTGGACTATCATTTGATGTACGATAAAGTGTTTGTTTTATTTCTACAACATCAGGATCGCAAGCAGCTTGACGTAAAAATTGGACAACAACATCAAATGTCTCATAGGGGTGATGAATCACAATATCATTTTCACGAATAGCCGCAAAACAATCCCCTTTATGTTTACGAATACATTCTGGAACACGAGAAATATAAGGAATAAATTTAAGATCATCGCGGGGAATAGAAACAATTTCTGATACCGTATTAAGCGCTAAAAATCCGTCAAGGACATTAATACAATTATCAGGAACAGCGAGACTATTCGCTATAAATTGGCGTAAACTCTCTGGCATTTTTGCGTCAAACTCAACTCGAATAACCTGCCCACGGCGCCGCCTTTTGAGAGCAGTTTCAAAAAAATGAACAAGATCCTCAGCTTCTTCTTCTACTTCAATATCGCTATCTCGGATTATTCTAAATGTACCAATTCCTTTAACCTCATAGTTAGGAAATACATATTTAATAAAAAGGCAAATAACATCTTCAGATGCAATAAAACGAAAATGATTGCCTTCTTGAGGAAGAAGAATAAAACGCCTTAAAAGCATTGAAATAGACAACAACACTGTGTGTGAATTCTGATCAGTTTCTCCAGACAATTGAAGCCCAATAGAAAGCCCTAAATTAGGAATAAATGGAAAAGGATGAGTAGAATCAACAGGTAAAGGTTTTAAAACAGGAAAAATTGTCTCAAGAAAATATTTTTCAAGCCATGATTTTTCAATTTCTGAAAGATCATCAGAACAAATAATTTCAATATCATTCTTTTTTAATTCATCACGTAAAACATTCAATTCTCGTAGTTGGTGAGCCTGCAGCTTTGAAATCTCAGCTAATACAATATCAAGTTGTTCCTGTGGAGTGTGCCCATCTGCACTGCACGCTGTAACGCGAGCACGAATTTGAGCTGCTAGTCCTGCAACACGAACCATAAAAAACTCATCAAGATTTGCAGCTGAAATAGAAAGAAATTGTAGACGTTCTAATAAAGGATGTTTCGAATTAGCCGCTTCCATCAAAACACGATTATTAAATTGTAGCCATGAAAACTCTCGATTAATAAATCGTACCGGATTTTTCATTGTTATATTCGATATAGAAATTTTATCTACCACCCTCTGTTCCATATATCCTAAATAATTTTCTTTTATATTTTCTAAAATCCTTGACGAAATATCTCACATAACATTTGATAATATGTTATCATCATAATAATATATCAATGCCTAACTTCCCTCATCATTTTTCCATTTAATATTTAAAAGTACTTGGAATTATTGCTATGCGCAAAGCACTAAAAGTAAGACAACTATTCTAATATAGCATAAAAGAAGAGAAATTTGTCTTAAAAAGCATCTTGCATTATTATACGCTTTATTACAAACTCACGCCTATAAAATAGAAGAGCCCAATCATAGCTGATGAGAAAATTTATTCTGGAGTTTGTATGCCATGGCTGATCACAATATTCCTCATTTCCAAAATGACCTTGGATATAAAACAATCGAAATTGGTGTGAAAGAATTTATGTGTGTAGGCGCTACACACCCATTCGATCATCCTCATATCTTTATCGATATGGGAGCAGCAGATGAGAAAATTTGCCCTTACTGCTCAACCCTTTATCGTTATGTTCCCTCGCTATCATACGATCAAACAAACCCAACAGGATGCTTATATCATCCAGAAAAGCTATTATAATTGCGTTTTTTGGCTTTCTTAATAACCCCTCTTTTAATTCTGCTTGTTTAATATGAAATCATTTGTGGAACAATCACCCATCATCGTTGGAGGAGGAATTGCTGGTTTAAGCACCGCTTTAGCACTCGCTCATAAAGGAATTGCAAGCACCATTATCGAAAAGTGTAAGCAACTTGAAACGATAGGCGCTGGTATTCAACTGACACCAAATGCAACATCTATTCTTGCTCGCTGGAAACTTCTTAACAAACTCACTGAAGTCGCGACAATCCCATATTTTCTTGAGTTAAAAGATGGATTATCTTTAAAAATACATCTACGGGCTCATCTTATTAATCTAACAGAAAAATATTGGAAAGCCCCTTATATGACGATTCACCGCGCGGCTTTACAAAAAATTTTATATAATGCAGTGATTGAAAATCCTTTGATCAAATACAAAGCAGGCGAAACGATTGTATCTTCTACCCAATCGGCAACCAACATTAAAATCACGACAATAAAAACAGATACGGCAACAGAACAGCTTTATTCAACGCCCCTCCTGATCGGATGTGATGGCGTTTGGTCAACATTACGGCAACAATCTCCTTTTCATGAAAAAGCAAATTTTAGTGGCTTTATTGCTTGGCGTGCAACAACAACATCTGATAATCTTCCTCAAAACTTTCGTTCTTCATTGCAAAATATGAAGACAATTACGGCTTGGATGGGACCAAAAAATCATCTTGTTGTCTACCCCATTCAATCGTCAGAAAAAATTTTTAATTTTGTCGCCATTACGCATGGAGAAAATTCAAAAGAAGGATGGGCCCATAAAGGAGATAAAGAAAAACTCAAATCTCTTTTTAAAGATTGGAATTCAAAAATCTTACAAATCTTTGATCATATTGATGAATGGAGTTATTGGCCACTTTTTCAAATGAAACAAAATCGTTTTATCGGTTTAGAGAGACAAGTATTTGTTGGCGATTGCGCACATGCTGCCTTACCTTTTGCAGCACAAGGTGCCGCTATGGCAATCGAAGATGCTGCCACATTAGCAAAAGCACTTTCATTGAAAGATTTTTCATTAACGAAAGCACTTTCGCTTTACGAAACAACACGCACCCCGCGTATTGCAGCAGTAAAAAAACGCGGAGATTTCAATAGATTAGCCTATCACGCAACCGGTCCCATAGCAATTGCACGCAATCTCATGATGAAAATTCGTACACCAGAGAGCATTATGTCAGATCTCAATTGGCTTTACATGTATGATGCGATGAATTCTATAAAAAATAATGATAAAAACTTATAAAATCCTTCCGACACTTTGAATATTACGAAAGAACGAGATTTTTTTTAATTTTATGACACTAAAAAAATATCATAATTTACTCAAATAAAAGCAATATTTTTCGAAACCTACAATCCGATTTTAAAAGCTCCATTTTTAGCTCTCCTAAAAGCAAAAACACCACTCAAAATCAGCTCCCATCTTTAATCTTTCTTTAACTCAATTCTACATCAACAATACCCTGAATTAATTTCATAGCATTTGCGACATGTGAATTTACCTTATATCGCTTAGGAAGCGCAATTTCGACTTCTCGCAATCCATCCTCTTGAATTAAAATAAGCCCAACCTCTCCATTCCCCCCAAGATTTAAGTTTTGTTCAATTTGTGGAAGCATATCAACTGTTTTTATAAAGAGACGCATCATTTTATGCTGTTGTAATGATTCATTTTCCAAAGACTGAATTGTTTCAATTCGCAAACTAACTCCTTCAGAACGATTTTCTGCGCTCACCGTAATAATAAAAGATTTTCCGGGTTCTAGCATCTCTTCATAATCCGAGAGTGCCTCAGAAAAGAGAACTGCTTCATATTGTCCACTTGTATCAGAAAAATGAATAATTCCCATTTTTTTACCAGATTTTGTTTTGCGCACGTTTTTTGCCACAACAGTTCCAGCAAGCCGTGCAGCCGTTGCTCCCCCTTTAACGGCATTGGCAAAATTACCCCAAGTCTGAATGCGTTTTTTGTTTAGAATAGCTTGATATTCCTCCAAAGGATGCGCAGAAAAGTAAAAACCTATAGCTTGAAATTCTCGATAAAGTTTCTCAGCCGGCAACCAAGGGGTTGTTTGCGATAAAATCAATGGTTCTTTTAATCCGCCTGCCATTCCAAATATATCAACCTGCCCGCTAGAATTGTCATCGAGAATACGAAGTGCACGCGCATGAAGGGTTCCAAGATTGGCTAATAAAACCTCACGTGCAATGTTAAAACAATCAAAAGCACCAGCACAAACTAAACTTTCCATCGCACGCTTATTAACAATACGAGGATCAACACGCGCACAAAAATCTTCCAAATCCTTAAAAATCTTACTCCCACGACAAGAAACAATATGATCTACAACAGTTTCTCCCACACCTTTAATGGCAGCAAGAGAATAATAAATACAATTATCACCAACCTCAAAAACACGATGAGATGTTTGTATAGAAGGTGCAATAACTTCAATACCCAACCTTAATGCTTCACGCCGAAAATCATTGAGCTTATCTGTATTCGTCATATCATATGTCATTGAAGCAGCTAAAAACTCAACGGGATAGTTTGCTTTCATATAAGCCGTTTGGTAAGAAACAATTGCATAAGCAGCAGCGTGCGATTTATTAAAACCATAATCGGCAAATTTTGCTAAAAGATCAAAGATAATATCAGCTTGATCTTTATCCACGCCACCTGCAACAGCTCCATTGACAAAACGCGTACGCTGTTTTTGCATTTCAGCATGAATTTTTTTCCCCATAGCACGACGTAGTAAATCAGCTTCTCCAAGCGAATAGCCAGCAAGAACCTGAGCAATCTGCATCACCTGTTCTTGATAGACAATAACACCTTGTGTTTCTTTGATCAGATGATCTATCTTAGGATGAATAGAAGCAATTTCCTCTTCCCCATGTTTGCGTGCATTATAGGTTGGAATATTCTCCATTGGACCTGGACGATAAAGTGCAACCAGCGCAATAATATCTTCAATACGGTCTGGCTTCATTCCAATCAACGCCTTGCGCATACCAGAACTTTCCACCTGAAACACGCCAACCGTTTCACCACGTGCCATCATAGCGTAGGTTGCTTCATCATTCAGAGGAATATTTGATAAATCTATTTTAATCCCCTTTCTGGCAACAAAATCGACTGCCATTTTCAAAACAGTAAGCGTTTTTAATCCAAGAAAATCAAATTTTACCAGCCCCGCTTGTTCAACATATTTCATGTTAAATTGTGTAACAGGCATATCAGAACGAGGATCACGATACATCGGGACAAGCTCCCAAAGTGGACGATCTCCGATAACAATCCCAGCAGCATGAGTTGAAGCATGACGATAAAGTCCCTCCAACTGAAGCGCTATATCTAATGCGCGTCCAACAACGGGATCTTTTTTCTTTTCTTCTTCAAATTTAGGTTCATCCTTAATAGCATCTGCTAATTCTACCTGACTTCCTGGGGTGGCAGGAATTAATTTTGTAAGATAATCCACCTGACGATAAGGAACTTCTAAAACACGCCCCACATCACGCAAAACTGCACGTGCCTGTAACTTACCAAAAGTAATAATTTGAGCAACTTGATCACGTCCATATTTTTTTTGAACATATTGAATAACTTCTTCGCGCCGCTCTTGACAAAAGTCGATATCAAAATCTGGCATCGAAACACGATCTGGATTCAGAAAACGTTCAAAGAGAAGAGAAAACCGCAAGGGATCCACATCAGTAATCGTCAATGCATAAGCAACAAGTGAACCAGCACCAGAACCCCGGCCTGGTCCAACGGGAATGTCATGAACCTTTGCCCATTTTATGAAATCTGAAACGATAAGAAAATATCCAGAAAATTGCATACGCGTAATAACTGAAATTTCATAATCAAGCCGCTGTTCATAATCTGCAATCGTATACCCTTCAGCCAACCCTATTGTTTCAAGCCGAATCTTCAAACCATCTTTAGCCTGATTTAATAACTCACTATCTTCTATTTCTAAAGTAGTTTCTGAATTAACAGATTGTTCTATAAAACGAGGCAATATCGGTTTTCGAAGAGGCGAGGCAATATGACAACGCAATGCAATTTCAACACTATTTTCCAAAGCTTCTGGAAGATCAGAAAACAGTGTAACCATTTCATCTTGTGACTTCAAATAATGATCTGGTGTCACACGTTTGCGATCTGGATTAGAGACAATTTGTCCTTCTGAAACAGCCATCAGCGCATCATGCGCTTCATACCCTTCTCTTTGCAGAAAAAAAGCTTCATTCGTTGCTACAAGAGGAATTTCATGCGCATAAGCCAATTCAATAAGATCAGCTTCTACTCTCCGGTCATAAGAGCCATGCCGTTGTAACTCCACATAAAGACGATCAGCAAAAGATTTTTTCAAATAAATTAAGCGCTCAACAGCATGTTCTTTTTTCTCTTCTGCCAAAGAAAGATTAATAGGTCCTCCCTTTCCACCCGTTAAAGCGATTATGCCTTCACTGTGTTCTGACAACCAATCAGCTTTAATATGAGGAGGATCAGTATCACACTTATCAAGATAAGCACGGCTCACAAGACGAACCAAATGAGCATAACCGGTTTCGCTAGCAGCCAAAAGAACAATAGAGCAAAAATCAGAAGGATTACGCCATTTAGCCAAACGTGAATGATCATTTTCATCACAAAAATCAACAGTAAGCTGACAACCAATAATAGGTTGGACCCCATGAGAAAGACAATGCTGTGAAAATTCCAAAGCACCAAATAAATTATTGGTATCGGTAATAGCAACCGCTGGTGCATGATCTGAAATCGTCTGTTGAATAATTTGGGGGATTTTTAAAGCCCCTTCGAGCAAGGAATAAGCTGAATGCACTCTCAAATGAATAAAGCGAGGAAGAGAATTTTTGTTCTCTTGCATTTGCATTTTATTTTTTACCACTCTCACAATTTCCCACTACAAAATAAATGCTAAACAGCACCCCTTATAAAAGAAAAATTCTGTTCATCATCAAACTTTAAAGCTATAAATTCATCATCCTACATAGGAGCAATATCCCAATTTTATTAATATTTATAAGAGAGTTCTATCAAGAAAATGCTTCTATTCACAGCAAATAAACACCTAAAATAAAAAGAAAAACAATATACCTCATCTAAGTACTTTAATTTTTGACCATTTAATTGTATTTTTCTTTAAATATTAATTTCTCTTCCTAAAGTTCAATGTGTAAATAAAGCAACCTTGTCTTTATGACTTTATCCCCAAAAAGCTCTTCTAAAGGTCTAGAAAAAACAAAAAGGGCAGGTTAAATTTGCTCATGCCTCCAAGTCTTCTTACCCCACTTTTTAATTCTATCCGAACTCTTTCTGGTATTACACCTAAAGTCTATGGTTTATTGACCAAACTCTTAGATGTTAATCCCACACAACGCGAAGCAACCCTTATTGACCTTCTTCAATTAATGCCCCATTCCGTTATAGACCGCAGAATGCGTCCCAACATTACTTGTGCAAAAGAAGGAGATACTGTTACGCTCGAAATTATCATCGATCAGCATCAACCACCACCCCGTGGTCACAACCGAATTCCCTATCGTGTTATTGCCCATGATCACACAGGAAAAATAAATTTAGTCTTTTTTCATGCTCAACCTCTTTGGCTAAAAAAACAACTCCCCGAAGGAAAAAAAGTCATTATATCAGGAAAAGTTGAATGGTTTAATGGACAGCTTTCAATGGCGCATCCAGACTATATTGCCCCAAGCGAACAATCAAATCAGATACCTCTCATCGAACCTGTCTATCCCTCTACTGCAGGACTAACTGTAAAGACACTAAGACGCGCCATACAAAACACTCTTGATTTTATTCCTCTCCTCCCAGAATGGATAGATGAAAATGTAAAAAAGCAGCAAAATTTTCCTTCTTTTTCTGTTGCTTTACGCCGTATCCATGCGCCCATTAACCCCAATGATCTATCCTTAGAAAGTACAGCACGCAAACGTCTTGCCTATGATGAATTGCTCGCTTGTCAATTGGCACTAGGACTCGTGCGTTTGAAAACTAAATCTCTTGTTGGCACTTCTCGACCATCAACAGGAATTTATACTAAAAAATTGCTTAATATCCTCCCCTTTCAACTCACAACCGGACAAAAAAAAGCAGTAGAAGATATCGCAAATGATCTTGCTTCACCAGAACCGATGCTAAGACTACTTCAAGGTGATGTAGGCGCAGGAAAAACTGTTGTTGCATTGATGGCAATGGCACAAATTGCTGAAAATTCAGGACAATCAGCTTTAATGGCACCAACTGAAGTGCTTGCTAGGCAACATTTTGCCACCATCGCTCCTCTTGCCGAAAAGGTCGGATTACAAACAACGCTTTTAACAGGACGAGAAAAAGGGAAATTGCGGACAAATATCGTGAATGATATTCTGTCAGGTCAAGTTTCTATTGTCATCGGAACTCATGCTCTCATACAAAACAGCGTTACTTATAATAATCTCGCTTTAACCATTATCGATGAACAACACCGTTTTGGTGTCCATCAACGTATCGCTCTTACAGAAAAAGGCAATAAAGCTGATATGCTGGTTATGACCGCCACGCCCATTCCCCGCACACTTGTCTTAACAGCTTTTGGTGATATGGATGTCTCTAAAATTACCGAAAAACCAATGGGACGACAACCCATTACAACAGCAACGCTTTCTTTGAAACGTCTTCATGAGCTTATAGCGAGAATCGCAATTGCATTAGAAAAAGGAGAAAAGCTCTATTGGATTTGTCCTTTAGTAGAGGAATCGACAGCTCTTGATCTCACTTCAATTGAAAACCGCTTTGCATTTCTCCATGAGCGCTTTGGAGCACACGTTGGTATGATCCATGGAAAAATGTCTACAGCAGAAAAAGAAGCCGCTATGGCATCTTTTAAATGTGGAAATACACGTATTTTAGTTGCAACCACCGTCATTGAAGTGGGAGTAGATATTCCAGATGCTTCGATCATTATCATCGAACACGCGGAACATTTTGGCCTTTCACAATTGCACCAATTACGTGGACGTGTAGGACGAGGCGATAAAAAATCTTCCTGCATTTTGCTCTATAAAGATCCACTGACTAAAACAGCAGCAACACGCCTTAATATTATCCGCAATACAGAAGATGGTTTTGAAATTGCTGAAGAAGATTGGCGCCTACGAGGCGAAGGAGAACTTTTAGGTACAAAACAATCCGGAGTCCCTGAATTTCATATAGCAAACCTTGCAGTTCATAGCGATCTTTTGTCAATGGCAAGAAAAGATGCTCGTTTATTTTTACAACGCGATCCTCATCTTTCTTCTGAGCAAGGACAAGCTTTACGGTTGCTCCTTTATCTTTTCGGACACAACGATGCTGCACGCCTCTTACGAGCAGGATAACAAAAACCCTCTAATAAAAAACTTAAATACCTCTCTGTTCAAATATGGTTTTCTCTCTTAGAATTACCCATAAATGATCTACGCAGTCTCTTAGCATCTTTATGCTTCATGAACGAATAACAAATCAACAGCACTATCTTCTCTCTCAATCTGAATTATTCTTGCATTAAAACAGTAGAAGCAATATTGCGTCTTTTTCTACCATTATATTCACATAACTGATCTATTTTTTGATAGGTAAGAAAATATTTTTCGTTTTATCGTAAAGGATTTAGAAAGAAAAAACTTTTCTTCAGTATTCTCGTTCAACAGAGAAAAATGAAAAAATAAGTTTCATTATAAATCAATTTCTTACACTTGATTATTCTCCAAAAGATTCAGAAATATACTTTTATTCAACCGTGACTGATTTTGCTAAATTACGGGGTTGATCAACATCTGTTCCTAATAAAACAGCCGTATGATAAGCGATTAACTGAACAGGGAGTGCATAAATAATAGGAGAAATAAATTCTGGAACATCTGGCAAAGTGATCGTTGATAAAGTCTTAAGACAAGCTACTTCTGCTCCCTTTTTATCGGTTATTAAAATAATACGACCATTACGCGCTACCACTTCTTGCATATTAGAAAAAGTTTTTTCAAACCACCGATCATAAGGTGCAACAACAATAACGGGTATTGTCTCATCCACCAGAGCAATTGGTCCATGCTTTAATTCACCTGCCGCATAACCTTCAGCATGAATATAAGAAAGCTCTTTCAGTTTAAGAGCTCCCTCCAAAGCAATCGGATAAGAAGTTCCACGTCCCAGATAAAGAACACTTTTTGCATTCACCAAATCACGACAAATACATTCAATTTTTCTCTCTAATTTTAAGACCTCATTTAAAATACGTGGAACTTCTGCCAACTGTTGAACCAGTTGCTTTTCTATTTGAGCCGAAAGATAGCCACGTTGTTTAGCCGCACTAAGAGCGAGTGAAGCAAGCGTTGCCAATTGACAGGTAAAAGCTTTTGTTGAAGCAACACCTATTTCCGGTCCGGCAAGTGTTGGGAGAATAAAATCAGCCTCCCTTGCCATTGTTGATTGCTCTACATTCACAATTGTTGCTGTTTTTACACCCCGCTCACGACAATAACGCAAAGAAGCCAATGTATCAGCTGTCTCACCAGATTGAGAAACAAACAGCGATAACACATCAGACGTTATAGGAGGTTCACGATAACGAAACTCGGAAGCAACATCATTATCAACACTTAAAGCGGCAAATTTCTCAAACCAATAGCGCGCAACTAAGGTTGAATAATATGCCGTTCCACAACTCGCAAAAAGAAGCCGATGAATATTTTTCCAATCAATCAAATTCTCAAGCGGTCGAACCGCATAATTTCCAAGGTCAAGATAATGCGCCAAATTATGAGAAATCACTTCAGGTTGTTCAAACATTTCCTTGTGCATAAAATGACGATGATTACCCTTAGAAATCAATAAAGCCCCTTCGAGTAATGTCGTCACAGAACGTTTTACCGGTTGGTTGTTAGCATCATAAATTGTAACACCTTCCCGTGTGAGAACAGCCCAATCCCCATCTTCCATATAGCTAATATAATCAACGAATGGTGCCAAAGCAATCGCATCTGACCCCACAAAAAATTCATCTTTTCCATAACCAATTGCCAGAGGTGGACCAGAACAAGCCGCAATCATAAGGTTATCTTCACCTTCGAAAATAAGAGCAATAGCAAAAGCCCCCTGCAGCCTTTTCCAACTGGTACGTATGGCTTCTTGCGGAGAAAGACCATCTTTTAATGCACGCGTTATTAAATGTGCAATAACTTCCGTATCCGTCTCTGTTTCAAAGATACAACCATCCTCTATGAGTTCCTTTTGCAGTTCTACAAAATTTTCAATAATACCATTATGAACAATCGCAAGCTTTTCAGTCACATGGGGATGCGCATTGCGTTCAACAGCAATTCCATGCGTAGCCCAACGGGTATGACCAATCCCTAAACTTCCCTCCAGAGGTGTTTTTTTTAATTTTTCTTCTAAATGAACAAGCTTCCCCTCAGCACGTACACGATAAAGATGCCCATTATGGACCGTTGCCACCCCAGATGAATCATACCCTCTATACTCAAGACGTTTTAACCCCTCAACCAAAGAGGACGTAACACACCTCTTTCCAAGAACTCCAATAATTCCACACATTAAAAAGCTCCAACCCACATCTTAAGATTCAAATTTTACAAAACAATCCAACAGCCTTTATTTAAAACTATAAATAATAAAAATAATTCAAACATGGAATACAGCAATCTTTAAGAATAAATCTTCCATCCATCGTTAGATTAACACGAAACAAAAGAATAAGCTGAAAATAATCATTTTTTCTGTTTGTTTTCTAACAAACGCTCTCGAAATTTTGTCGCATAGCCCTCTTTTATAACCTGTCGTGCACGCCCAAAAGCCATACTATTCATAGGAATATTTTCAGTAATAACACTTCCTGAAGCAACATAAGAGCCATCCCCTATTACCAATGGGGAAACAAGTGCCGTATTAGACCCAACAAAAGCATGATCACCAATCATGGTTTTATATTTGTTAAATCCATCATAATTGCAAGTAATCGTACCGGCTCCAATATTGGTATGTGCACCAATTTCGGCATCACCAATATAACTTAAATGATTGATTTTAGAAGATTCTCCTACCTTAGCTTGTTTGACTTCACAAAAATTTCCAATCTTTACGGACTTTGCCAACTCTGTTCCAGGACGCAAACGTGCATAGGGACCAATCTGTGCATCTCTACCAACCACAGCACCTTCGAGATAACTAAATGCATGAATAACCGCACCAGATTGTACTTTTACGTTTAACCCAAAATAAACATTTGGTTCTATCACCACCCCTGGTGCAATTTCTGTATCATAAGAAAAATAGAGTGTTTCTGGCTTTAAGAGTGTAACACCCGATAACATTAAATCGCGCGCTTTACGTTTTTGCCACAAAGAATCAGCCTCAGAAAGCTCAAAACCGTTGTTAATTCCTACAATATCTTCAAAAGGAACTTCAACAACACGCACATCTAATCCTTCGCGTGTTGCAAGAGAAGCAATATCTGTTAAGTAATATTCTTTTTTCACATTATTATTACCAACTTTCTCTAAAAGAGAAAGTGCATGTTTTCCACGCATAGCGAGTATTCCACCGTTACAAAAAGAAATCTTTTTTTCTTCATCGCTAGCGTCTTTTTCTTCTACAATTGCAATCAATTGACCATTTTTCTCGAGAAGACGCCCATAACCTGTTGGATGTTTGGTATGAAAACCTGCAAAAACAACATCTGCTCCATCAGCAAGCTGTGCACGCATTTGGTGCAATGAATCTTGCTGAATGAGAGGAGTATCCCCAAAAACAATGAGCACATCATCCACCTCCTTTTGCAAAGCTAAACGAGCAGACAAAACAGCATGAGCAGTTCCTAAACGCTCTTTTTGTTCAAAAATCATTACATCTTTTACAAATGACTGAACAACGTGCGTAACCTCCTTAGCACCATATCCCACAACAACCGCTAATTGTGAAGAGCCTGCCAATTCTATTTTTTTTAGAACATGGCATATAAGAGGCAATCCAGCAATTTTATGAAGTACCTTAGGCAGAGACGATTTCATGCGCGTCCCCTCACCTGCGGCAAGAACAATAGAAAGACAACTTCTAACCATAAAAACACATAAGACTAACGAGAAAATCCAAAAAAAATCATAATATTGTGCCAACGAATATCTTCAATATAACTCAACGAAGGATAATGTTCTAAAAGCCAAAATGAAAGATCCTGCATAGAACCTGTTAAAAACAAAATCCCTGTAAGAATAAGAAAAACACCAATGATTTTTTCAACTTTTCCTAAATGAATACGAAAAGCTCCTAAAAATCGCATAAAACTGCTCGAAAATAAAGCTGCTAACATAAAAGGAATAGCAAGACCTAATGCATAAACCGCTAAGAGAACAGCTCCCTCTCCCACAGTTTCTTTTGTTCCAGCAAGCGTTATAATAGGACCTAAAATAGGGCCAATACACGGTGTCCAACCAAAGGCAAAAGCTAAACCGATAATATACGCGCCTAAAGGACCAGCAGGTGTTTTTTGGGTTTGAAAACGCGCCTCACGAAATAAAAAAGCGATCTTGAAAATCCCCAAAAAATTTAAACCAAAAATAATAATGACAATTCCAGCAGCAAGGGCAAACCAATCACGATAATAACCGATGAATTTCCCAATTGTACTAGCACTGGCACCTAAAGCAACAAAAACAGTCGTAAACCCAAGAACAAAAGCAATAACAGAAGATAATAAAGCCCACCGGATAAAGACTTTCTCATCAGGCTTTTCTGAACGAAAATCATCAATACCAACCCCTGCCATATAGCACAAATAAGGAGGAACTAACGGCAAAACGCATGGTGACAAAAAAGAGAGTGCCCCAGCAAAAAACACACCAACTGTTGAAATTTCAATCAAAATTCATACCCCGTCTTTCATCATAGTTTACCCCCCATGAACAACAATCAATCCACATCTTCATCAACTCGCTGCATATTTTCTTCATTCGCTATCACACTTATATCTTCATCATGACCAGAAACGACTGAAAAAACTTTTTGATAGATTTTATCTTTATTTTTAGCAATTGCAATATACTCTCCCTCCGCTAACACGAGTGAAACATACGCACCTACTGTTTCATAAACGATATCACCAGAATCATTGGCAAGAGACCAACTTGTATCTGCAAGCGCTTCTCCTCTTTCTTGTCGCACCAGCTTTAAGACAATCTGAGCGGCCTGATGTTCAAGAGTAACTTCTGTTATTTTACCCGCATCCACTTGAATATCCGAACGAGCCGTCGCATTAATAGAACCATAATGGGAAGCAACATGGTAGCGGCCAGCTTTTAAACGCACAACTGATTGGGGTTTAACATTTGATATAATTACTCCCGTATCATCATTTTCTTTTTCATCCTCATAAATGGTAAAACGGAGTTCCTTTTCATTCATTACGCCATTGAGCAGTGTTGCATTTAAAATGACACCACCAGCCTCAAGATTAAAGTTTTTTACAAGACTCTGCCCATTTTCTAAACGAATATGGCGCACAGCACTCATATGACCAAATGAGACATGAACAAGATAATTTCCTGGTTCGAGATCAAAACGTGCACTTCCCCCCTTATAGGTTGCCACTAATGGTAACTTATTATCAATCCCTAGAATAGGAGCATAAACCCGCCAGACAAGCCCTTTTTCAATATCCGGATGACTATTTGTTAATCGAGCATTCAAAATGAGTTGTGTTTGAGATGCTAAGTTTTCGTTCTCCTGCTCTTGAGTCTTTACAATAAAACTCCTTGATTGTCTCTGCTGCTGATCTTGCCCTTCTCCTGCTTCAGAAAAAGCACAGTGGCTCCAAGTCAATAAAGAAAGCGCCACGCACAACCATACACATCGGTGCACTATTTTTATAAGAATACCCATTTTTGCATTGTTGACCAACATGATCTTTTTTTCAAGAAACAATATCACACAGCCATCATTTTAAATTGAGAAACTTACACCACAACCACATGATGAAACAGCATTGGGATTGTGGATTTGAAAAGACTGCCCCATAAGATCATCAACAAAATCAATCTCAGCTCCTTCCATAAAAGGAAGTGATAGTAAATCAATAAACACAACTGCCCCGTCTTTTTTGAGAACGAGGTCATCTTCACACATTTCAGAAACCAAGTCATATTTATAAGAAAAACCAGAACACCCACCACCTTCAACAGAAATACGTAATGCTATTTTATCGGGTTCACGCAAAAGTATCTGTGCAATTTTTTTGGCAGCAACATCTGAAATTTTCACATTCATTTTATATATCCTTGCATTAAACCATCAAGAAAGAGTATCCTACACTCAAAGAGCAGTTTATTTCTCATAAACCACTCTCAATTTTAAGATGATAATAGACAGCTTGCAATGGATATAGGCAATATCAACTTCAATTACCAATCTCGAGCAGTATACAGTGCTCATCCACAAACAAGCCGTGGTCGATTATACCATGAAACGATGAGCACCACACGCTCACCTTTTCAACGAGATAGAGATCGTATTATCCATTCTAATGCATTTCGACGTCTTAAACATAAAACGCAAGTGTTTATTGCTGATGAAAGCGATCATTACCGTACTCGCCTAACCCATTCCATAGAGGTTTCTCAAATTGCAAGAACATTAGCCCGTGCCCTGTGTCTTGATGAAGACCTTGCCGAAGCCATTGCCCTTGTTCACGACTTTGGACACACACCCTTTGGCCATGCAGGAGAAGATGCTCTTAATGAAGCCATGGTACATTATGGCGGCTTTGATCATAATGCACAAGCATTACGCATTGTAACAAAACTAGAACAGCGCTATGCAAATTTTGATGGACTTAACCTTACATGGGAAACCCTCGAAGGACTAGTAAAGCATAATGGTCCCCTTTTAGGTCCTCACGCAAAGAATAAGGAGGTTCCTATCGATATTTTACAATACAATGCAAAGCAAGACCTTGCACTCGATTGTTTTGCAGGGCTAGAAGCGCAATGTGCTGCTATTGCAGATGATATCGCATACAATGCGCATGATATTGATGATGGTCTACGTTCGCAATTTTTAACACTCGATCAATTTGAACATGTTCCACTAACAGCAGCAATATTAAAAGATATAACAGATGAGCATCCCCACCTCGACCAAGCGCGTCGCGGTTACACACTTGTACGAAGACAAATAACAACCATGGTTGAAGATGTTATCAAACAATCACAAGAAAATTTAGCACGCATCAAACCAACAAGCATAAACGATATTCACCAAGCAAAACAAACCATTGTCACCTTTTCACCGACAATGACCGTTTATGAAAAAGAACTAAAAAACTTTTTATTTAAAAATCTTTACTACCATGAACAAGTTCTTAGTCGTCGCAATGCAGCAAAATGCATTGTACAAAAATTATTCAATTGTTATTATGAAAATCCAAATACAATGCCTGAAAGTTGGCAGAGCAAAACAGTGCACTTAAAAAATCAAGAGTTAGCACGTTTGATTGCTGACTTTCTTTCAGGCATGACGGATCACTACGCTCTACGTGAATATCAGCGTTTATTTGACCATACAGATAATTTCGTTTAATGGCTTTTGGCATCATCATGGAAGCTAAATATGAATATCTTTAAAAATTTCGAAAAAAAAATTAAGAGATCAATTGAATTATCTGATATAAAAGGAAAAAATGGAGAAGATCTAGATTTATCAAAAATCACTGTTGATCCTCCGCGTGATTCCTCCCATGGTCATTTATCAACCAATGCTGCTATGGTGCTTGCAAAATCTATTGGAATCAATCCACGTGCACTTGCAGATAAAATCATAGAACTTCTTAAAAATGATTCCTCTATCGAAAATATAGATGTTGCCGGTCCTGGTTTTATCAACATCAAGCTTACAAAATTATTTTGGCAAGATGTTATAAAATCCATGCTTGAATTAGGTACTTCTTATGGTCGTATCCCAATGGGACAAGGAAAACGTGTCAATGTTGAATATGTTTCAGCAAATCCGACAGGGCCAATGCATGTAGGACACTGCCGCGGAGCCGTTGTTGGAGATGTCCTTTCCAATTTGCTACAATTTACGGGCTATAACATTACGAAAGAATATTATATCAATGATGCGGGTCAACAAATCGAAGTCCTCGCCCATTCGGTACTATTGCGCTATCGTGAAGCTCTTGGGCAAGAAATTAATGAAATTCCAGAAGGACTCTATCCTGGAGAATACTTGATACCATTGGGTCAATCGCTTGCTCAAGAGTTTGGTGACCAACTCCTCACGATGGATAAAGATGAAGCCTTATCTCTTGTGAAAGAACGTGCAATTCATGCAATGATGTCCATGATTCGCGAAGATTTGGCTGCTCTTAATATTTATCATGATATCTTTTTCTCTGAGCGAATGCTTTATGCAGATAATGCACGCGCCATTCGTAACACCATCAACGACCTCACTTTAAATGGTTATATCTACAAAGGAAAACTCCCCCCTCCCAAAGGACAAAATACAGAAGACTGGGAACCAAGCGAACAAACTTTGTTCCGTTCAACAAATGTCGGTGATGACCAAGACCGTGTTTTAGTCAAATCTGACGGTTCTTACACTTATTTTGCTGCTGATGTTGCTTATTTTCGGGATAAATTTAATCGTCATTTTGATGAAATGATTTATATTCTAGGCGCAGACCATGCGGGCTATGTAAAACGACTAGAGGCAATGGCAAAAGCAATTTCTGGGGATAAAGCTAAATTAAGTGTCTTCTTGTGTCAATTGGTAAAACTTTTTCGCAACGGTCATCCTGTACGCATGTCAAAAAGAGCAGGATCTTTTGTCACTCTACGGGATGTTGTCGAAGAGGTTGGGCGTGATCCTGTGCGTTTTATGATGCTATACCGTAAGTGTGAAGCACCTCTTGATTTTGATTTTGCAAAAGTAACAGAACAATCAAAAGATAACCCCATCTTTTACGTACAATATGCAAGTGCACGTTGTCACTCAGTCTTTCGTCAAGCACAAGAAGCGCTTCATATTAAAAGCTTTTCAAATAATACATTGATTGCCCATCTTCATCGATTAACAGATGACCATGAAATATTGTTAATACGCAAACTTTCTGAATATCCACGTATCATTGAACAGGCCGTAATTCATAAAGAACCGCATCGATTAGCGTTTTACCTTTATGACCTTGCCTCCAGCTTTCACACCCATTGGAATAAAGGGAGTGAAAATCTCAATTTACGCTTTATTCAACCTGATGATAAAGAGTTATCCTTTGCAAGATTAGGATTGATACAAGCTGTTATCAATATTTTATCATCAGGGCTTACCATCATAGGAGTCGAAGCACCCATAGAAATGCGTTGAAAAAGTTCTATAAATACATACAATAGGTACTCTATTGATAAACTTTTTCATGTATCCTTGCATGAGAGGGGGAAAATTTATAATTTTAATATAACAAATCAAAATCAACCATTGATTGCACGTAAGTGCAAACCATCATGTGAGAAAAGCTATGAGCGATAACGATCGCAAAAATCTACACGAAACAAAACACGATCATGAACACCATGATCCTTTAGAAAGGCTTACGCGCATTTTTAATCCGCACAAACAAAGCGGAAACCAAAATGAGCAATCTTCTTTAAAAACAGAACGATCAACATCTCACCCCGAAACATCATCCCATGATGATGATTTTGATTTCTCCTTTCTAGAAGAGGAACTTGAAAAAAATTTAGCACATGACTTACCGTTTGATGATCAAAAAAAACAATGGGACTTGCATGCAACCAGCAACGCAACAGCCTCAGATATTGCACAATTTTCTTCTTTCAACCATTCAAAACAAAATAATTTAAACCATTCAAAACAAAATAATTTATCTGAAGAGAAATATTCTTCACCTAGCAGTCATGATGAAGAACAAATTTTAGATGAGCTTTCTCCATTACCAATCCCAAAGAATCAATCACATCAACAGAAAAAAACAGCAACCAATGCTGATCCTTTTCTTGAAAAAAGTAATCTTATGTCACAATCAGAATCAGAAAATTTCTTTTTTGATAAATCTGAAAGGCACGAAAATAAGAGAGAGACGCCAGAAGATGTTGAACAAACCAATCGTTTTTCACAAATAAATTCACAACAACCTGAGACTACGAATATACAAAAAACTTATGAGGACAATCAAAACCTCTATGACACTCCTATAAACCATCCCTATAAAATTTCAGCTGATCAAGAAAATTGGATTAAAAAAGATTATCCTGATGTCTCCTCTTCTACAGAGGAAAATGAGTTTTTCTCATCTTCTAATCTTGTGTCAGAAAGACAAAACACTGCAAGAAATCAAACAACAAGTACCTTCTCCTCACCTTTAGATTCTCCACCAGTTGATAGACAATCTTATTTAAAGGGGGCTTCACAAGAAGATCATACAACCAATTATCCCCATTTTTTTGCAGAAAACCCCTCACAACAAGAAACTTATGGCGAAAAAGTTCCGATATATGATGAGGCTCGAGCCCAATACATCAATAACGCCGAAGGTGCCTCTAACCCAAATAGAGAAATTTCATATAATGAAAATAATTTAGATGAGTTTCTTTCCTCATCCCCCTCTTTAAATACAAAACAAACGGATGGCTTTTTTGCCCATAACTATACGCACAGAGATACTCCCCCTCCCAATGTTGATACTTATAAATTTTCAGAGGAAATCGTAGAAAAAACTGGTCCTATTATGGTTCCAGAAGTCCCGTATGAAGCGCCAGAATATGATGTGCCAACTAATGGTGGTTTAGAAGAAGAATTTGCTGATGTACTCAATGTAGGGAATGTCCCAACGGATAATTTTTCTCAAAAAAAACAGAAAAACGAGGTTTTTAGTGAAGTTTTTCATCAGTCTATGCAAAATTCAAAAGAAGGTGTTTATATAAACTCTAAAGAACAAAATTCCGACTATTTTTCTTCTGCCAATATGGAATATAATTTTCCCTCTTTTAGCGAGAATTCATCATACACAAACTCAGATGAGGTTCCCACACCTCCATCAGCTCCTCCTCCCTTAAAAAGTTTTATTTTTGGTAAAACTTTCATTAAAGTTTTTTTTATACTTATTTTAATAGGACTTGGGTTTGCTGGTTATTCTCATTTTTTTATGCCATCACAAAAAAATGAAGAAACGGTCATTATCCACGCTGATAATACGCCTTTTAAATTCAAACCAGAAACAACTGAAACGAAAAATGATGTTGCACATAATTTAGATATCTATAAACAAACAACTGAACAAAATGAGAAACAAGAAAATACACAACAATTTCTTATTGATAACTCTGAACAACCTGAAAATTTAAAAGAATTAAACCCTGAAGAATCTTCAAGCGTTTCCTCATCGTCTTTAAATGAATCTGATGTTGAAGATGCAGTCACAGAAGCCATAAATCATACTATTCCAATGCGAGAAGTACAAACTGTTATTGTCAATCAAGATGGTACAGTTACACTAGCCCCTGCGCATCAAACAAACAGCAAAACTGCTGCTCAATCTGAAGAAAGCATTGATCAAACTTCTAATGAACTTCAAGATTCGTCCCTTGTTTCGTCGCATGATTCTGATATAAACGACCAAGAAAGAGATCATGATCTCAAAAATAATATTGATAAAATAATCGCAGAAAATAATTCTAGCTCAAATATTGAAGAAAAATTTATCCCTATCCCTTCTCATGCAGAAAGAAATACACAAGTTGAAACACCAGCCGCGTCTCGCCCCATATCACCAAACAGAGTCGCAGCACAAAATTCAGAAAGTTATTACGTACAACTTGCATCTCAACCAACGTATGAGCTCGCTAGAAATTCTTTAAAAAATATGAAATCTAAATTTGGATTCCTTATCGGTGCCCGTTCTTTAAATATTCAATCCGCTTTTATACCAGGAAAAGGTACTTATTACCGTGTTCGGATTCAAGCGCAAGACCGTAATGAAGCCATAATCCTTTGTGAATCCATTAAAAGTTCTGGTGGAAGCTGCTTCATCACACGCTAAACCAATAATGCAACGGTTTTAACAACCGTTGCATTATTTATTTCCATACCATTTAATTACTTATCAAAAACTTCAGAAATTAAAATCATTCCTCTCTTTTTTATGTCTTTGTGCTGACTTTATTCCTTAATCTACGTCGATTTTCGCCCTATCTAAAAGATTATATTTACGAAAAAATTACTCCGTACCCTTATAGGTATAAGGTACAGGAGGAAGCGAATTTAAATCTTTTTTGGGCGTTGTTACACTTTGGCTTGTTTCTGGGGTATTATAACGCGAACTATGTTCAGGAGATTTTGCAAAAAAAGATCCTAAAAAACCAAAAATAAACCAGATAATAACCATCGCAAGAAGAATAGCAAAAATACCCTTAGCGATTGAAACAGGTTGTTCACGACCTCTTCTTTCTGCGGCCATACGTTCTTCATATGTGTGATAATTTTTATCAATCATAGTGGATTCCTTTTCTCAATTCCCTTACCTTTAAATTTCTAGAAAATATGCATATATGAAATTATTCAGATACTTATTGTGAGAAAACGATAATTATAAACAAAAGTTCCAGTTTACTTCATAAAGTTGAGAAAAAGAAGCGAGGATAGAATTAAAATATCTACCCTACTCTAGCCTTTGAATTCTATAATAAACCCCTTTGTATTCTATAATAAAACATTGACACAAAGGTTTTGTTAATAATAGAGTTATAATCAAAATATTTCATTATTTTTATTAATAAAAATGAAACATACTCAAAAGGTTTTTTATGAAATCTCCCATATCATCGCTTCCCTTTAAAATAGAAAAACACCCATCTCCTCTGTCAGAAGAAAAATATGAAGAAATTTTAAAAAGTCCTGGTTTTGGTCAATTTTTTACAGACCACATGTGTACTATTCAATGGACTGAAGACAAAGGCTGGCACAATGCCGTCATTTCTCAATACAAAGCTTTAGAAATTAACCCTGCAAGTACCGTTTTACATTACGGACAGGAAATTTTTGAGGGTTTAAAAGCATATCGTGCAAAAGATGGACGCATCTTGCTCTTCCGTCCTGATGCCAATGCACAACGCTTTATAGAATCAGCACAACGTTTAGCTATGCCAGAATTGCCAAAAGATATTTTTCTGGATGCCGTTCATCAATTAGTAAAGATTGATCAAAAATGGGTTTCTGATCAGCCCAACGCTAGCCTCTATATCCGTCCATTTATGTTTGGCAATGAAAACTTTTTGGGAGTCCGCCCTTCTCAAGAATATCTTTTTTGTGTCATAGCCTCTCCAGTTGAATCCTATTTCAAAGGAGAAGAAAAATCTGTCAGCGTCTGGATTGAAACAGATTATAGTCGTGCCGGTCCAAGAGGAACAGGGGCTGCCAAATGTGGTGGAAACTATGCAGCAAGCTTACTGGCACAAAAAACTGCAACTGAAAATAATTGTAGCCAAGTACTCTTCCTTGATATGATTGAACATAAATGGATTGAAGAACTTGGTGGTATGAATGTCTGCTTTATTATGGACAATAATACACTTGTAACCCCCCCACTTAATGGAACTATCCTTCCAGGGATAACCCGTGATTCAATCTTAAGGTTAGCTCAACAAATGGGATTAAAAATAGAAGAGCGTCCTTATTCTTTTACAGCGCTTCAAGATGATGCAAAGAGTGGACACCTTAAAGAAGCCTTTGCTTGTGGTACAGCTGCCGTTGTCACATCAATTGGTCGTTTTAGATATAAAGGGGGAGAATTTATTATTGGAAATGAAACAGTTGGAGAAGTTACAAAGCAGCTTCGTACACAATTGGTTGGCATTCAAAAAGGGAACATAGAAGATAAAAATGGCTGGGTACATTCTGTCCAGATCTCATAATATTTAAGGTATTCTCATATCTATAAACGCTTCCATGAAAGTAGATTCATGGAAGCGTTTTTCCTAGAAAAACTCCCTCTATTTTTAGTGACAAAAAAGAAAGCATTAATCAAATTTCGAATGATTTCTATGCTTTGCTTTAATATTACGGACTGTACCCGTATGGGAGCGCATTACGAGAGTTTCCGTTTGAATGTAACGAGATGTAAATTTAACACCAGAAAGCATATTGCCATCTGTCACCCCTGTTGCTGAAAACAAAACATCACCCTTTGCCATTTCTTCCATTGTATAAACCTTATTGGGATCACTAATCCCCATTTTAGCTGCACGAGCAATTTTCTCTTCTGTATCAAGCAGCAAACGACCTTGCATCTGTCCTCCAATGCAGCGCAAAGCAGCAGAAGCTAAGACACCTTCAGGTGCTCCACCAATCCCCATATAGATATCAATACCTGTTTCTTCTGGATCAGTTGTATCAATAACAGCAGCCACATCTCCATCCCCAATCAAGCGAATCGACGCCCCTGTCGCTCGTACTTCATTAACCAATTTTTCATGACGAGGTCTATCCATAATACAAACAACAATCTGATTAACAGTCACTCCTTTAGCCTTCGCAAGAGCATGTATATTATCGGTAGGACAAGCATCTATATCGACTACTCCCTTTGGATAACCAGGACCAATAGCAATTTTGTTCATATAAACATCAGGGGCATAAAGGAGATTACCCTTTTCAGCAATTGCAACTACTGCCAAAGAATTGGCAATATTTTTAGCACAAAGTGTTGTACCCTCTAGTGGATCAAGTGCAATATCGATCGCCAATCCACTTTGAAGACCTACTTTTTCTCCAATATAAAGCATAGGCGCTTCATCCCGCTCACCTTCACCAATCACCACTGTACCATCAATAGGCAATCGATTAAGTTCCTGCCGCATTGCATCTACAGCAGCTTGATCCGCTGCCTTTTCATCGCCACGTCCGCGCCAGCGTGCAGCAGCAACAGCAGCACGTTCAGTAACACGTACCAATTCAAGCGTCAAAATACGATCAAGTCCATTTAAAATCTTCTGAGTTGTGGGCATATGAAAAAATCCTACCGAATGAATACCAGAAAAAATATGAGTCCTTATTAAATACTAAGAATAAAGTTTTTTGGCAAAGATGAAAATTTTCCACAAGAGATAAAAGAACTCAAGCGTTCCTTTTTGTCATTATCAAGAAAGTTATCAATTCTCTGTCATAGGTTCAATACGAATAAATTGAGATTTTGCAACAAGATGTCCATCTTTTTCAATTTCTGCAAGTGCCTGTCGTACATTCACCTCTGTTGTTTCATGCGTAATTAAAATAATTGTTTTTTCAATTTGATCTTCTACAAAAGATCTTTGAACAATCGACTCCAATGAGATGTGATTATCAGCCATATGCCTTGCGACCGCGGCAAAAACACCAGTACGATCATGAACATTTAAACGAATAAAATAACCACCTGCATGATGCGAAATACGTGCTTTTTTATGAGGAGCAAGTTCTAATGCTGGGCGTCTTAAAACAGGTGCATACTGAAAACCAGAACGTGCTTTTGCTATATCAGCCAAATCACCAATAACGGCTGATGCTGTTGCCTTTCCTCCGGCGCCAGGACCAGAAAACAGTAATTCACCTAATAAATCACTTTGAATAGAAAGAGCATTGGTTACACCATTTATCTGTGCAATCATTGAGGATGTTGGTACCATTGTTGGATGAACGCGTTGCTCTATTCCAGAATCCGTTTTTAATGCAACCCCTAAAAGCTTAATCCGATACCCCAATTCATCAGCTGCTCGAATATCAATTTGCGAAATATTATGAATTCCTTCAACATAAACATCATCTAACGAAACAGCAGTTCCAAATGCCAAGCTTGTCAACAAAGCTAATTTATGAGCAGTATCATTTCCCTCAATATCAAAACTTGGATCTGCTTCAGCATACCCAAGTCTCTGTGCATCTGCTAAACAATCTTTAAATGAAAGACCTTCCGTAAACATGCGTGTTAATATATAATTACATGTTCCATTGAGAATACCATAAATTCGCGATATGCGATTACTGACAAGTGATTCTCTCATCGCTTTGATGACAGGAATTCCCCCTGCAACAGCTGCTTCAAAATGAAGAAAAACACCTTTTTTTTCTGCAATTATAGCCAGCTCTACGCCATGTTGAGCAAGAAGAGCTTTATTGGCTGTTACAACATGATGTCCCGCCTCAAGCGCTCTCTTAACAGCGGTATACACCACATCCAATTCACCACCAATTAACTCTACAAAAACATCAATCTCATCAGAAGCAGCCAACTCCACAGGTGAATCAAACCATTTTATACCACTAAGATCAATTCCACGATTGCGACCTTTATCACGCGCACTAACAGCAACAACTTTGATGAATCGCCCACATTGACAAGCTAAACTATTCGCTTTTTCAAATAGAGTTCGAACAACTGAAGTACCAACTGTACCAAGTCCCGCAACGCCAACTTTTAAAGCTTCTGCCATATTCTAACCACTGATCCCTATCTTCATTGAAGAATCGTTTAAATGATGTGCCAATCAACACAAAGAATATCTATATCCATAAAAACAAAAGAAATATCCCGCTCTATTCACTTTATTTTCTCCAATAGAATTATCCCCGCTTATTCAATCAACATTCCTAAAAATATAATATTTATTGTCTTCAAAGATTTCAGAATCTTATAAAATATTTAATTCAGAATGAAAATCTGTAAAACTGATAAATGCAAGTTGCCATAAAGAAAAGTTCTAAAAAATAATCAATAACAAGTTAAAGAATATTGAAGACTTAGTAAGAAAGAATAAAAATATCTCTTCTAAATCGACAAATATGGAACAAAAAACATTCTTTCATATGATAAATTAAGAGAATGGATAAAATAAAGTAGTTCAGTCAATAATAACACATTCCTTCCTACCATTCCATAGCTTAAACTATAAATCTTTAATGCAAAAATCTTAACGCACTCATATATCAAAATAGAACCTTACATTAAAGTAAAACACAAGACTTAATATGCACACACCATAATTCTAAAATATTATAAATATGGAAAATAAATTTGCAAAATTCGAATATTTTATCTCAACTTATTGCCACCTCTTTAAAAAACTAGCGAATTGAAATGACAAAAATCTCAATCTGCCCTTTATCGACGCTAATTCATTTTCAAATCAAAAACCTTCTCAATATGTAAAAGAGCAAATGAATGGTTTTTAATTTTAAAAATTTTACAGACATGTAAAAGTAAATATGAAAAAATATTTTTTTATATTTTCTATAAAAATTGCTTTAATATTTTCATTTTTATCATACAGATATCTATTTATATTTTGTTAAACTGCAAATAATCTATGGATTATTCATAGAAAAACTTTTGTATTATTTGTTAATTTGGTAATAAATATTGTCTTTCCACTTCATAAATTATACAGTTTTTGCTTTATGATAAGCTCAAATGAGAAGTCTTTCTGTATAAAGGCTCTTTCAAGCAAGTTAAATAATATTCTCATGTGGTGAGCAAAGATAACAAGCGATAAAATATGCAAAAAATAAATACATTAAAAATGCTGTTTTTGATCATTTTTGCCTACTCCTCAAAACTGAAAATATCATTCCCTGAGATGATACCCACATCAAAATTTTCTATCAATCATGATAACTTTATATTTTTTCTACAAAAAATCTTAGAAAACAAAATGATCTAAACAGGAATCGCTCAAAAATTATTCAATAAAACACACTTTTTTCAAAAAAAATGACACAGAGGGCTTGCGAAGTAAAAAGATCCTCTCTATAAGCCTCATCATTGGTTTGCGCCCATCGTCTAGCGGTTAGGACATCGCCCTTTCACGGCGGAAACAGGGGTTCGATTCCCCTTGGGCGTACCATGTTTCTTTTTTCTGTACATAATCTATTGATTTTATATATCTTTTTTAAAGTACGGGATACGTGGATAAAAGTTAGGGAATAGGATTTTCTAACATTTCTCTATAAAGCACGCTTCGCACAATGTTTCTAATATTTCTTTGAAGTCTGCTAACGCTTCTTGATGTAAGCCATCTAAAAGTCTCATAAACGCAACAACAATTTCACGTTGCAACGGAGTAGAAGGCTTTATGATGATGCTTTTTCGACAAGAATAGGCTTCTTTTTTTAAGAGAGAAGCCTTCTCTTTATCTAAACCATAAAGCTCTATGATCTTTTCCTCCAGTCCTACAGGAACAGATTTTTTGCCAATTTCGACAGAAGATAAAAATGCTACAGATATGTCTAATTTCTTAGCCATATCTAAAAGGCGTTCTGAGTGATCAATGCGAAGTTTCCGTAAAATTTTACCAAAAGATGTAACCATATAAAAAGTCCTATTAGAGAAGAAATATTTCTTCTGATTCTAACAAATCTTTTTATGATTTTCTTCAATTATTGCGAATCAAGAGTTCTTTTCGGGGTGGTTTTTTAGCAAAACCAGAGGTCCAAAGGGTCTCTAATTCTAAA